>JAZRZE010000085.1:0-8612 GCA_045601125.1 Elusimicrobiaceae bacterium
GTGTCCGCCGAAGTTTTTTTGACTTTCTTTATCGGCCGCTAAAATTGCCTTATAAGTTTCTTTATCATATTTTTCCATCCAAGATAAGAGCGTAGGTCCGAAGTTGAAACTTATTTTAGAATAATTGCTGACAATATTAACTATTTCTTTTTTACCGTTTAAAATGCGCGCATAAGCATTGGGGTGATAACACTCCGCACTGATGCGTTCATTCCAGTTATCATAAGGAAAGGCGCTTTCCTGCGTTTGAATTTCTTCTATCCAAGGGTTTTCCCGCGGGGGCTGATAGAAATGTCCGTGTATGCATAAAAATCTGTTCATAGATATAATTTACATAAGATTGAGATGTTTTACAAGTAATTTTTTAATTTAGGGTCGTTTTACTTTTAATAAATGTAAATCTATTTTTACTACTCCGCGCCTATAAGAACATAAGATATTTTGGGCAAAGCCGTCATTATTATATTTCGTAAAGGTATACTTGTTTGTAAACATTTGCGAACCGAGAGTCAATTGACACTCTGTTGATTTGCACTCGTATCTTGAATAAAAATCTTCACTTATCAAAACTTTGATTGTTTGTTCAAAAAGTTCTTGAACTTGTTTATTTTCCAAAAGAGCCGGCTTAAAGTCATAAGAAAAAGTATCAACATTATATTTTGCCTTGAGCAAAACGCTTGCAAAAGCACCAAGAACCTTTATATTATAAAGATTATTTTGCTTATCATAATCAAGAGAAAGAAGAAGGCTTGAACCTTCTCCGAGTTTTTCATCTAAATCTATCTTAAAAGTGCTGCTTACTTTAGCAAAATTTGTAGCCGTAGCAACATGTTCTGCATCACCCTGTTTTATATTAAAAGAACAGGCACCTAAAAAAGCGCAAAAAAACAACAAATAAAATACTTTTTTATACATATTTCAAAATATCTCCTTATTTTATATTATATTATTATGTCAAAGAATTTTCTTTATATTTTTACTTTTGTCTTCTCTTTTGCCATAAGTTATTTTAGCATACAACCGCTAAAAAATCTTGCACAAAAGTATTTGGTAGATAAACCTACAAAATTAAAAAATCATATCGGAAATATCCCCCTTTGCGGTGGAGCAATTATTGCTTGCGGCTTTTTTAGCAGTTTAATAATTTTGCGCATTCTAACAAATTTTCCAAGCGGAACTTTGCATAACTTAAGAGGTCTTTTTTTAGGAAGTGCCATAATTTTTACTTTGGGATTAATTGATGATTTCAGAAAACCAAAGGGCTTAAATCCCTATATTAAGTTGTTATTTCAAGCAATAGCAGCAATAATTTTGATAAACTATGACATAAAAATAAATTTTCTTGGCTCACCTTATAATTATATTTTGACTATTCTTTGGGTTGTCGGTCTTACAAATGCTTTTAACTTAATTGATATACTTGACGGACTTGCCGTAAGCCAAGTGGTAGTTGCTTCTTTAGCATTTCTTTTAATTAACTTACCTTTTGAATTTATATATGTAAACTTTGCCGCCCTTAGTTTACTGGGCGCTTGCCTTGCTTTTTGGCCTCAAAATCACGCCGGTAAAAAAGTTTTTCTCGGTGATAGTGGCAGTATGATGCTTGGTTTTTTATTAAGCGCTCTTGCTTTAGGAACAAGATTTTCTGCCATAAACCCTGCCGGTGTTTATGCTCCTTTACTTATTTTGGCTTTACCTATCTTTGATACTATATTTGTATCCATAATACGTCTTTCAAAAAAAATAAATCCTTTAAAAGGAACACCTGACCATTATCCTTTAAGACTAAAAAAAATGGGTTTTAAAAACCGTTCAATTCTTATACTTTCTATTACAATTAGTTTGATTTTAAGTATTTTGGCTTTTAGTATAACTCAAATTAGTGTGATTAAGTACGCTATGTTTATTTACTTATTGGTGCTTGTAAGTTTTATTTGTTTCGGTATTTATTTAAAACTAAAGGTAAAAATGCCGTAACACTTGCATAAAAGCAACACAAAAGTTATACTAATTAAGGAAGATTTTTATTAAAATTTTTAAGGAAAACTATGAAGGTTCTAATTTACGGCGGAAGTTTTGACCCTGTTCATAAGGGACATTATGCAATTTTAAAAGCAGCATGTTCTTCTTTGAAACCGGATAAGGTACATATTTTTACGGCGTATCAATCCCCTTTCAAAGAAAAATCCCCCCGCCCCTTTGCCTTACGTAAGCAAATGGCGCAAGAGGCCCTTGCTTCTATTTACCCAAATATTATTTTTGATGACTTTGAGCAAGAGCAACACCGCGTTGTTTATACCTATGAAACAATCAAAAGGGTAAAAAAACTTTACCTTAATTGCCAAGTATATTTACTTGTAGGAACAGATTGCCTTAATGATTTGCCCCGTTGGAAAAATGCCGATTATATTTTTAAGAACTCTATAATCGTTGCCGGAAAAAGAAAAGGCGTTGCCTTTAAAACACAAGATTTTAACTATATTTTACTGGAAGGGAACTTTCCTTTAATCTCTTCAACAAATATACGCCTTGCTATTTTATCAAACGGACTTTTGCCTAATAGTTTATTGCCGCAAACAGAACAAAGAATTGAAAAGAATTTAATGTATGGGCTTGATTTACATAAATGGCTTGAAACTCATTTAAGACCCAAAAGATATTTACACGTTAAACTTGTTGCGCAGGCAAGTGTAGAATTAGGCAGAATATATAATGCTAATTTAGAAGATTGCGCTTTGGCCGCTATTTTGCACGATGCCGGTAAATCTATGAGTAATGAAGACCTTATAAATTATGCTAAAAAACATCATCTAAAAGTGCGCGATTTTGAAGATATTTGCCGTTTTTCCCCTTCGCTTTTACACTCGGAAGTTTCCTATTACATAGCAAAAACCGTTTTTAAGGTAAAAAACAAAGAAGTGCTAAATGCCGTAAGGCATCACACTTTAGGATGCAAAAATATGTGCCTGCTTGAGCAGATTATTTTAATTTCCGATATGGCAAGTAAAGACAGAAAAATAAAAGAAGCCCGCTTGGTTAAACAAGCAGCACTGACTTCTCTTCACGCGGGAGTTGTTGCCGCTATGAAAGTTAAACTTGAGTGGACAATTGCAAACTCCAAATGGGTTGCCCCCGCCGGAATAGATTTTTGGAACGAATTATGCTTAAGCGACAATTAAAATTACGCCTACTTATTTACCCTATGCTTGCCCTATTTTTATATGGGGTATGTGCGTATTTTTTTACACCGCAAATAAAGGCCTTAAGCCATAATGAAGACACTTCCATAAACATTGTAGTAACTACAGAAGAACCGCTTTTTATTTCTTATAATCCAAAGGAAAATCAAGCCGTAGTAAATGTACTGAATATCTCAGAACAAGACTTAAAGGACAATGCTTTTTTAAAAAAGCCCCCTTTAAGCGAGCAGGTATTTTTACTTTTACAACCTTCAGAAAAAGATACCTATCTTTTTTGGGAAAAATTTAAGAAATATCTTTATACTTGGTCTAATAGGCCTTATTTGATTATCACCTATTTTTACAATTATTTTGATTTACGCTATCATAAACAAACAGATATAAATTTTGCCACTTTTCTTATGCTCTCTTGGAAATTAACCACAATGCAACCGGCAGATTTTATAATAAAAACTTATGAAAAACCGAAAGGTAAAAAATCAAAAAAAGTTATCCCCCAACCGCAAATAACTTTAGGAAAAGATATTTCAAAAAACACACAGGATAATAAAATCTTGGTAATAGAAATTTTTAATGCCAGCGGTCAAAAAGGACTTGCCGGCACCCTAACCAATTATTTAAGAGATTTGAATAATCAGGGAATTATAAAAGTAGATGTTATAAATTACGCAACTTATCCGACAATTCTTGAAGAAACCCAAGTGATTGATACTTCCGGTCGTATGAAAACATTAAAAGAAATACTTTTAAAAATAGGTCTTGATACTAAAGAAATTCATACTTCAAGCGACAAAAGATCTATCTCGGAAGCCCAAATTATTCTTGGAAAAGATTTTAATATGCCTAAATAAATGATAAACTTGTATAGAGGTGCAAAAATATGGATAAAAAAGAACTGAAAAAATTTGTAGTACAAAGCGCGCGCTTAATTGATGATAAAAAAGGCGAAAATATCGTTGTATATGACTTAAAAGGACTTTCTTCCCTTTGTGATTATATGGTAATAGCAACGGCGACTTCCGCCCCTCATTTACAAGCAATTGAAGAAGAAGTTTCAACTAAACTAAAAGAATTTGCCTTATATAAGACAAATAGAGACGGTTCCCAAAGCAATAATTGGCGCGTAAGTGATTACGGCGGCTTTATGTTGCACCTTATGACACAGGAAGCAAGAAACTTCTATGCTCTTGATAAAGTTTTTAGTTTTGCAAAAGAACTTGCTTGGCAAGAAACAAAAAAACCTGCCCCGAAGAAAAAAACAACTAAAAAAACTACAACAAAATCTAAAAAAACCGTAAAGGAAACAACTAAAAAAACTGCCGTAAAAAGCATAAAAAAAGCTGTTGTCAAAAAAACTACGGCTAAAAAAATTGTTAAGAAAACTAAAAAAACTACAAAAAAAGGAAGTAAACAATGTTAGCGAAATTAAAGTTTAAAATTGAAGATATTTTATTCAAAGATAAAAATTTTGTGGAGTTTGAAAATTTACCCAGAATAGCATTCTCAGAGCCACCTGCCCACATCGATGCTGATTTATCATCCACTTGGGCTTTAAGTGCGGCAAAAATTATCAAAAAAGCCCCTTTGGATATTGCTAAAAAAGTTGTAAAAGTTATAGAGGAAATGGACGAAATAAAAACCGTAACAGTAACCGCACCGGGCTTTATCAATATTAAACTGAAAGATTCCTATTTAGTCCAAGCTGCCCGCGACAGAAGACTTAAAAACAGAGATGTCAATCCTAATGAAATTTCAAAAGAAAAAATTTTAATAGAATTTGTTTCGGCTAACCCTACAGGCCCTTTACATGTGGCCAGCGGAAGAGGCGCAAGTTTAGGAGATAGTTTAGTCAGAATCCACCGCGCAATCGGTATTGCTTGCGATGCCGAATACTACATAAATGATGCCGGCAATCAGGCAGAACTGTTGGGCCTTTCCCTTAAAGCTCGCGCAGAAGGTAAAGAACCTCCCGAAAACGGCTATCACGGTGAATATTTAATCGACCTTGCTAAAAAAATACCGCAAGATTTACCCGTTGAAGAATATGGGCGTTTTGCTATGGAAGAACTTATAAAAACTCACCAAGAAGATATGAAGAATTTTGGTGTTGAGTTTACCCAGTGGTTTAGAGAAAGTACCTTACATAAAGAAAATGCCATAAACAAAACTTTGGAATATTTAAAAGAAAATGACCTCGTCTATGAAAAAGACGGAGCTTTGTGGTTTGGCACAACAAAAGACAATGATGATAAAGACAGAGTCCTTGTTCGTGCCGACGGCAGACCAACTTATTTTTTAGCCGATATTGCTTATCATAAAAATAAATTTGACAGAGGTTATACAAACCTTATTGATATTTTAGGGGCAGACCATCACGGTTATGTTCCGCGTATGAAAGCAGCCATAAAACATCTGGGAAAAACAGAAGATAGTTTTATTCCCATAATTCACCAACTTGTTCATTTAATTGAAAACGGCGAAAAAGTAAAAATGTCCAAAAGAGCAGGCACTTTTATAACTTTAAGAGAACTTACCGAAGATGTCGGCAGAGATGCTTGCCGTTTCTTTTTTGCCAGCAGAACCCCTAACGCTCACTTAAATTTCGATTTAAGTTTAGCCAAAAAACGCACTAATGAAAACCCTGTTTTCTATGTTCAATATGTTCACGCAAGGGTATGTTCTATTTTCAAAGCCGCACAAGAAGCCGGCATTGAACCTACCAATATAACAAATCCTGAAAATCTTGCACCTCAGGAAAGAGCGCTTTTAAGCAAAATGTTATGGTTCAAAAAAGTTTTGCTTACTTGTATAAATGATTTAAGTCCGCATCATTTAACAACTTATTTAACCGAACTTGCAGGTCTTTATCACTCGTTCTATGACTCTTGCCGTGTTATCGATAAAGATAATCCTAAGTTAAGTGCCTCCCGTCTATTTACCTGTCAACTTGTTAAGGAAAGAATAGCGAAAGGTCTTGAACTTATCGGTGTAAGCGCACCTACGGAAATGTAATTTAAAAAACAAGGAGAATTAATTATGAAAAAGCACTTACTTTTAATTTTAAGTGTGTTTTGTTGCGCGGTCTTTTTAAACGCACAAAATACTTTTGAAAAGGCAGAAAAATCTTTTAGCGAAGGTTTATATCAACAGGCAATAAAAGAATATGAACCTTTCCTAAACTCTAAAAACACACAAGAAAAATATGGAGCTCAACTAAAAACCATTTTAGCCTATAATCACTTATACAAATATGATAAAGCACTTGAAACTATATACTCTTTTCCCCTTCCGAAAGATAATACAGTCAAAATAGAATATTACTTATTACAAGCGCAATTATTAGCAAGAACTCTTTATAGTTATCAAAGCCCCGATTTAATTGAAAGTACTGACGATCCTACTAAATGGACAAGAACCCAGAAGGAAAAAGAAATACAAAATATTTATCAAAGACTTTGGGATATGAGAAAAAACCTTGTTCTTATGTCTGCTAATGCAGCAACTCCTTTTTTAACCTTGAACACCTACTCAAAGATTAATAATGAAATTACTCCCACCGTATATGATTACCTTGTAGAACAATGGCACGAGCAAAATATTTTGCCTTATGAAAAACTACTTGAAGAAAGTTATAAACTTGCCGGTAACGATAGAGAAGCAGTAAGAGAACTTTATAAAGTTCAAAGAATTATGCTTTTTAAAAATAAAGATAACGAAAAGAAAATTTCCTTTTGTTTAGATTATATCGCGGATTACGCCAACACTTGTTCTTTAGAAGAAGTTAAACCTTATCTTTTTAAGGCAAAATATCCTCTTGCAAAAGCAAAAGCCCTACTTGAAAGTGCAAATATTTTAACATCGAAGGAAGAAAAATTGCAAGCAATGCAAAGATTAAACCTCTGTTTAAGTACACAAAAAAACTTCTTTACACAAAACTGTCGCTACTTAAAAGAAAATATTGAAAGGCCGAATTTCTATTTAACAAAAAATTTATCAAGAGATATTGCTCCTAACAAAGATTATTCCGTTTCTTATAAAGTAGCAAATATTGAAAAAATTAACGGCTATATTTATAAATTATCCGTAGAAAATTTATATAAAAACGGAGCCTATGTCGATAATAAATTAGAAGAATCTCTTAAGAAAAGTACTCCTTTTAAGACTTTCTCTTTCCATCCTGCTTACACAAAAAAATATCAACAATTAGACACTCAATTTAATTTACCCGCACTTGAACCCGGTTTTTATTATGTCATATTAAGTGATGCCTCAAAAGATTTCTTAAAAGAAGATTTGTATACCTCTATTATTAATGCTTCTGACTTGGTTCTTATGCAAACTTCTTATCATACAACGGATAATCTTTATCAGTTAAACAATAAAGGTTCTTATGCTCACTTCTACGCATTAAACGCAAAAACAGGTTTGCCTGTTGAAAAAGCAAAAATAACGACTGATCTTACCACTTTAAATATGTCTACAAATAAATTAGGACAAGCAAAGACCAAAATCTCACCAAATCTTTATAACAAAAAAGCTCTTGGCGAGTATCAAAAAAATTATGCTTTGCTTGATAATTTACAACTCATTTATAAAGAAAGCCAAAAACATCCGGTCTATGTAATTAACACCGATAGCGCAATTTATAAGCCGGGGCAAGAAGTTAAAATGCAAATTATGGCAAGTGTTGAAGAAAATTCTGTTTGGAAACCTTTAACTAATAAAACTATTGAAGTAAAACTTTTCTCTCCTAATTGGCGTGAAACGGAAAAAAAGAAAATTACTCTTGATGAATTCGGTTCCGCAAATGCTGCTTTTACTTTACCGAAAGATGCTATGCTTGGCAATTGGACTATTTCTTCAGACAGTATCAACACCTCTTTTTCCGTAGAAGAATATAAGCAACCTGAATTTGAAATTACCTTTGAAAATTATAAAGATATCCCCTCTTTTGATTCTCCTCTTACCATTAACGGTAAGGCCGCTTATTTCAGAGGTGATAAAGTAGCAAAAGCAAAAGTATCTTACATGATTACAAAAACCTATTTCCGTCCGTGGTTCTGCTGGTGGCTACCAATAAGAAATGATAGAGAAAAAGCCCTTGAAGGCAATACGATAACAGATAATGAAGGAAAATTCAGTATTACTTGGACCCCTAAAGAAGAAAATAAAGAAACCCTTTTGCCCGCCCGCTACGAAGTTAAAGTTTTCATAACGGACCAAGCAGGTAATACTATACAAGGCTCAAAAAGCTATACAGTGAGCAAACAAAAATACTTTTTTGCTATGAAAAGAGAGCAAGGTTTCTTTACCACAGAAAAAACAAATAAAATATCCGTAAAAATGGTTAATGCCGACGAAGAACCTCTTTTAGGTAAAGCAAAAGCAAGTATTATAAAATTAAACTTAAAA
>JAZRZE010000086.1:0-2510 GCA_045601125.1 Elusimicrobiaceae bacterium
ATGTGATACTTACAATAATATATACAATGGCCTTGTTTCTTATATGCTATCTTACTCATATTTTAATTGTAGCATAGAAGAGGAAGAGTTGCCTCTCCTCCATAGGCTTCCGCCTATGGTTTCCCCGGGTAGAACAAAAAACCGCCTTTCATTTTTATAAAAAACGGTTTGGGGAGAAAATAAAAAAGAAAATACTATAAAAGTTTACTTTTTAATTTTTCTGCGATATTATCAAGTTCTTCCAAACTGTTATAATGTATTACTAAAGTGCCTTTTTTGCCACTTTTGCCGGAAGTTCTTAATTCTACTTTTGTGCCTAAAACTTCTTGTAAGTTTTGCTCAAAAGCAAGAATATCGGTATCTTTTTTATTTGTTTTGGAAACCTTTTCTTCTAAAAGATTTTGAGCAGCTCTTTCCGTCTGACGAACTGATATATTTGAAGTAATAATTTTATTAAAAAGAGCATCTCTTTTTGCACCGCTGGGCAACATCAACAAGGCCCTGCCGTGACCTTCGCTTATAATTCCGTTTCTTAAGGCATCTTGTATTTGCGGTTCAAGATTTAAAAGTCTTAAAGAATTGGAAACCGCTGCTTTTGATTTACCGCAATATTGGCCAAGTTCGGTCTGGGAAATCATAAACTTTTGAATAAGATTTTTATATCCTAAGGCAGTTTCTATAGGATTCAAATCTTCTCTTTGGATATTTTCAATTAAAGCTAGAGCGCACATTTGTTTATCGTCAAGTTTAGTATGAACTACGCAATCTATTTCCTTAAATTCTGCAATTTTTGCCGCTCTGAAACGTCTTTCCCCCACAACAATCTCATACTTATCTAACCCCCCGTCATAAACAACAACTACCGGTTGGGTAAGACCGTGCTGTTTCAAAGATTGGGCAAGTTCCTGCAAACTTTCTTCGTTAAAAGTTTTTCTTGGTTGAAAGCGGTTCGGAATAATCTTATCTAAAGGAATTTTTTGTATTCTTGTATTAGAACCGACATCCTGTGTGTTTTCTGTATTGTTCCCACCGTTTAAGAGGGCATCTAACCCTTTACCTAACGCCTGTCTCATAAAAAATTAACCTCCAAAATCAAAACCCGCATTTTGGGAAGAAGCCAAAGTATAATCTTTTATATCTTCTTCCTTAAAACCCCTTCTTATCAAGAACTCTTTTGCAAGTTCTATATAGGCCTTTGTCCCCCTGCAAGAAGGGTCATATTCTATAATACTTTGCCCGAAACTAGGCGCTTCTGCTAAGCGGACATTTCTTGGTATAGCGGTCTTATAAACTTTATCACCGTAAAACTTAGAGACTTCTTCCCTAACCTGATTTGCAAGATTCATTCTGGCGTCATACATTGTTAAAATGCCGCCGTCTACTTTCAAATTAGGACTTAAAAACTGTTTAACTTTGCCGGTAGTATTTATAAAATGAGCAAGACCTTCCATAGCATAATATTCGCATTGGATAGGGGTTATTACGCTATCCGCAGCAACTAAAGCATTAATAGTTAAAAGACTTAAAGAAGGAGGGCAATCAATAATAATAAAGTTGTACATACTCTTTATTTTACTTAAGGCATCTTTCAAAACCCTTTCTCTGCCTTGTATATTAACAAATTCAACTTCGGCACCTGCTAAATCTTTGCTGGCAGGCAAAACATCAAGAAGTTCATTGCTGGTCTGCCTTACCACTTCACGAAAAGGAGCTGTTTTTGTAAGGAAATTATAAACAGATCTTTCCCCTTCTTTAACAACAACCCCAACACCGGAACTTGCATTACTTTGGGGATCCAAATCAACAAGCAAAACTTCTTGACCCAGACACGCCAAAGCGTAAGAAAGATTAACCGATGTAGTAGTTTTTCCTACTCCACCTTTTTGATTTGCTACGCAAACTATTTCTGTCATATTCTCTCCTTACTATTATTAAAACAAAATAAATAAAATTTGTCAAGCACTATTTTTAGAGTTTTCATGTGAAAACTCGCAAGCAATAATATGGAAAGGGGGAAAATTATAAAAGGAAAAAAGTTTTCATGTGAAAACTTTTATCATTATTTTATGAATTTCATTCTATTTAAGGGCCAATGCAAGAACCACGCTTTGCCTTTAATATTCCCTTTAGGAACAGGTCCCCAAAAACGAGAATCGCAAGACATATCTCTGTTGTCTCCTAAAGCAAGATACTGCCCTTCCGGAACGATGATAGGACCGAAAGAATCTCTTAAAGACAGCCCTTGATAGTGTTCAAGAACACGCCCTTCCCAAAGTTTTTGGTATTCATCTTGGGGTATATTTTCATAAGGTTCTTGTATTATGTGGGGGGTATAAACTTCATAGTCTGCTTGGGGTATAAGTTTATCATTTATAAAAAGCTGCCTGTCTTTTATTTCTATTTTTTCTCCGGGCAAACCTATAACACGCTTTACGAAATCTCTTCCATATTGGGGTTCTCCGCAATTTATTTGCTCTTTATTTTCTGCGGGAAAACTAAAACTTATAATA
>JAZRZE010000087.1:0-39483 GCA_045601125.1 Elusimicrobiaceae bacterium
GAAAAAATTTTTAATATCTTCATTTAGATTTTGATTAAGAAAACGACTTAAATACCATTTAATTCCACTTATTGCTCCCTTTGAGATATCGGCTATGTCATGTTCTTTCATTGTAGGTTTCTCTTCAACTAAAATCAATAATTTTTCGTTTTCATTGTAATAGATTCTATCGGGATAACCATTTTTGCCGTTTTGTTGTTTCGAAGCTTTTGATAATACTTTAATTACTTCATCAGGGAAATTTCTTCTTGCAGATGACCAATCTGCAACTTTATAACCTAATTCTTGTAATTTGTTATCTACTGATGGAGTAACATTAATGTCCTTGTTTGGCATATTTTATCCTTTTAATGGTTTAAATTATATTTTGAGAAAAAGTTAAACGAATAAATATACATTATAGCAAACCATGCTACTATGTAATTTATATTTAATAGAAACCTCTCTAATTATATTATAACAATAAAGACAATATTTTTGATCTAAAATATATTTTAGATCAATGGAACTTGATAAATGGTTCCGAAAATTTTTACAATCTTTCTGTTTCTTTCAATAACTCTTTAAGAGTATCAAATTTTTCTTGATATTCCGCAGTTATTTGCTGGGGTTCAAAAGGAACTCTGTAGGTCCAGTTATCGTCGTTAACTGTGCCGGGGGTGTTTATTCTGCCTTCTTCACCTAAAATATCTTGGAAAGGTAAAATTACTAGACAAGAGGAACTGCCCAAAGTTCTTTTTAAGATTTCTCTTTGGACTTCTTTTGACCAATCAACATAGCCGCTTGTTTTGCGTGCGCTTACCATTTCCCAGAAGTTTGCCCTTTGCCAAGCAGGCATTTGTTGCCACCACTCTTTTAAAGTTTCGGTATCATGGGTGCCGGTTGTGGCAATAGATGCTTTTGCGTAGTTGCGCGGTTCTCTAAAGACTTCGTTATCCTTTTCCCAGCGTAAAACTTTATAGCCGGGCATAGAAAGTTCTTGCATCATTTGGCGCATATAATTAGGTATTACCCCAAGGTCTTCTGCGATAGGCAATTTATCTTTTGCGGTTTCAAAGACGGCTTGTAAAAAATCAAAACCTCTTTTCTTTTGTTCGTCTTCGTTTTCAATATCAAAATGGCCTTTCTTTTGACCTTTTTCAAAAATCCAAGTTCTAAAGAAGCCGACCATGTGGTCTAGGCGGAAAATATCATAAATTTCACACGCTCTTGTGATTTTATTGCGCCAAAAAATAAAATTATTTTCGGCAATATCCTTCCAATTATAAGCGGGCAAACCCCATTTTTGGCCGCCTTCGCTGAATTGGTCTTGAGGGGCACCGATTTCGGCATCAAGCCAGTAGCGTTTTTGATTGCCCCAAACATCTGCACTTTCAAAATTAACACCGAAGGGGATATCGCCGCAAAGTAAAATATTATTTTCCTTTGCGACTTCTCTTGCTTCGTGCATTTGTTCTTGTAAAAGCCATTGTATGTAAACAAAGAACATAACTTTTTGATAATTATCTTTTGTAAAAGTCTTCAAAAAGTTAATATCGGGATTTTTTAAGTTTTCTGGCCAAGAAAGCCAAGAATTCCAATTGTTTATATCTTTTGCCGCGCGGAAAATAGCATAAGGCACAAGCCAAGAAAAGTTCTTTCTTTCAAAAGCCAAAAAATCTTGATAGCGGGCGGTATTGTTTACCTTTTCTTCATGCAAGAAATAAAGATAAAGTTCCCACAAAACCCAATATTTTGCAGCTTTAATTCGCTTGAATAGAGTCTTTTTGCTTTCGCGCCAATCTTCAATATCCGTTTTAATTTTATCAACTACTTCTTGGGCTTTTGAGCATTGTTTATATTCGGGAATATTAGGTATACTCAAGTAAATTGGGTCAATAGCATAGGTACTGAGTGCGCTGTAAGGGCAATTTTCACTGGGGGCGGTTTCATTTATCGGTAAAATTTGAAGAACTTTTAAACCTTGCTTGCTGAAAAAAGTAAGCCAATGTTTAAGAGAATCTAAATCGCCGCAACCCCAATCTTGAGCGGAGCGCATTGCGCTTAAGGGGAGCAAAACCCCCGTTGAGCGGGAATTTACGATTTTATTTTCTTTTAAATCAAGTGCCATATTATTTCCTCGCTATTGCCTCAATTTCCACTAAAGCGCCTTTGGGTAAAGCAACTACTTGGACGGTGCTTCTTGCCGGAAAAGGCTCTTGGAAAAATTTTGAATAGACTTCGTTCATATCGGCAAAATCTGCTAGGTTTGTTAAAAAAACTGTTGTTTTTATTACGTGCTTAAAATCTGTTTTTGCTGCTTTTAAAATCTCTTGCATATTTTGCAGAACTCTTTGGGTTTGGGTGCGGATATCTCCGCCGGTAAGTTCACCCGTTACAGGATCAGCCGGTAAACAACCGGAAATAAAAATCCAACTGCCATTTTTTACTGCTTGGGAATAAGGTCCAATGGCTTTAGGTGCATTATTTGCTGTTATTGTTTTTGTAGCCATAAAATCTCCTTGCTTAAAACAAGTTATAATATATAATATAAAAAAAAGGGATTTATTTCAAAGAGGTAAGGATTATGAATATAACTTTTCTTGGTACAAACGGCTGGTTTGATACCCATACAGGCGCAACAAGTTGCGTTTTTTTAGATACTAAAGATTGCTATATTATTTTAGATGCGGGCAGCGGTTTTTATAAAGTGCCTAGTTTATTAAAGGAAGAAAAACCTATTTATCTTTTATTAACCCATTTGCATTTAGACCATATTTGCGCTCTGCAGATGTTGCCTTTACTTAGGGGGAAAAACTTAACAATTATCGTTAAAGAAAATAAACAAAAAGAAGATTTAGCAAAGTTTATGCAGCTGCCTTTTATGCCGACAGCCAAAGCCCTTGGTATAAGAGTTGCCGCTTTAGACGAAATTGAAAAGGATTTGCCTTTTAAAGTTGAAACTTTTGAACTTGCCCACGCGGTTAAAACTTACGGTTTTAAAATTTTTGCCGAAGATAAAATTGTGGCTTACGGTCTTGATAGCGGACTTTGCGAAAATATTTTACACCTCGCTAAAGACAGCGATTTATTTATTTGCGAGTGTTCTTACCTGCCCGCGCAAGACCCCGATTTTAATCACTTAAACCCAAAGGCTGCGGCCTTAATTGCCAAAGAAGCAAAGGTAAAATTGCTTGCTTTGATACATTTTAAGGCCGACGTTTATGACACTTTTGAAAAGCGCGATTTAGCCTTGCTTGCTGCCGGTGAACATTTTGAAAAAGTTTTTGCGCCTTATGACGGCGATACAATAACTATTTGAACTTTTCAAAAAATTTGGTATAATAAATGTATAGAGATTAAAACTCTTAACCCGTTTTACAAGAAATATACTAGACATAAAAAGTATTTTTTGGTAAAATATACTTAATGGGAAATTAACCCCGTTATTTTTTGCTCTTTTTTTGACAGATTTTAGCGCTCGTAGCTCAGTGGTAGAGCATCCGCCTTTTAAGCGGGAGGCCGTGAGTTCGAGTCTCACCGAGCGCAAAAGTTTTTGGCTCTTGTTTCAAGAGTCTATACGCCCCCTTCGTCTATCGGCTAGGACACCAGATTTTCAATCTGGTGAGAGGAGTTCGATTCTCCTAGGGGGCGTATTTTTTTTACGGCTGCTTTTGGGTTATTTTTAATTTTTAAAAAATTTCGGATACGCGGGGCTACCGCCCCCTCTAGGTATACCTCATTTTTTAAATCGTTTTTTCTTTAAGAAAAAACTAATTAAAATTATCTCCAAAATCCTTGTAAAAAAATTTGCTCTGTTTATCTTAAATAAAACCTAAAAAATACGGCATAAAAAACATTTGCTTTGCTCGGTTGCGCAACTCTAAACGTAAAATCCTCGCAAAAATATTTGCTCTGTTATATTCGTCATTCCCGAGAGTTTTTATCGGGAATCTCCACCGATTATCTTTTTATTTTTATATCTTAACTATTGAGTTATATTTTTTTCTTATTTTTTGTAACATCTTTTTATAGTTATAATTTATAAAGGAGAAAAATTTATGAAAAATATGAAAAATAAAGCCTTCACGCTAGTAGAGTTATTAGTAGTTGTTCTAATACTTGGTATTTTAACTGCGATTGCCCTTCCAAATTATTTATTGTCAGTAGAAAAAGGCAGAGCGGTAGAAGCTCAAAATAACCTTAGTTCAATAGCTAAAGCAGAACAACTAATAAAACTAAGTAATGGGTCTTATACTTCACAGATAGATTCTCTCCATATATCGCTAAATGATGTTAATGGGGAAAAAGTTATTGGTGATCAATTTAATACTAAAGATTTTCACTTTACAGTATATGGATCACAAGAGGGGGCTGCAACAGCTCAACGCATACATGTATCAGAAGATAAACAATATACATTAGCTATTGATTATATGACAGGTAAGATTTTTTGTCGTCCTGTAGATAATAGAGTTTGTCGAGCTTTGAATCTTGAAGAAGGACCAGCTTATGGGTCAGAAAATATTTCTTGGCAATCATGTAATGGCAATTACGGTCGATTTGAGTATATGTTTTGGGCTGATTGCCTAATGTATCAATCTGGTGGGAAGACTTATCGTAAATACTGTGATGAAGAGTATGATTACTGTGTATTTGCTACAGAAAATGAAGATGGTTCTTATGAAACAGAAGAGTTATTTTGTAGAGGAGATTTAAATGAAGATGGTACTTGCGATAATATTGATTTCAGACGCAAAGAATCAACGAATGGACCGTACAGAAATAGTTTGGAGGCGTATAGCGATGGAACAGGCTCTGTATACGAGTTTTATTGCAAAGATCATGTATGCCATACAACCGCGGCTAAAAATTGTGAAACTGATTCTCAAGGAGAATGTGTAGAATATACATATCTAGATGAATTTGTGGTTGATGAAAATGGTAAAGAATTAGCTCAGAAGAATTGTCAAGAAATTAATTCCGATGGAACTTGTGCTAAATATCATATTTGTGATCCGCATAATTCAAGCAATGCATGTGAACAATATAGAGATTCCTGCCCGGAAACCCCTACGGGAACTTGTTGCCTTTCATTTAGACACTATTTAAGGGATGGAACTATCGTTTATCATAATACAAAAGCAGAAGCTTTATCAGCATGTCAGGCCTTATATGGTAATACATGTTCTTATTGGTGGTGTGGATATTCAGGTCGTTAACTAAAAGTAAAAAGCCCTGCTAATAAAATTAGCAGGGCTTTTTAATTATTTATTCACAATAACTAGTAATTGGCCTTTGGTGAAGGAAACTTCAAAATTATTTTTTAGGGCAATATTGCTTACTGCTGTTTGGCCTATCTTAAAAGTAGCATTTTTTAGAAGATATTTTAAATTTTTTAAAGTTAAATTTGTGGTATTACCCATTGGGATAAGACTTACTTTTGCACCTTTTGTGCAAGTAAATTTAGCACTTTTTTTAATTGGGTAAATATCGCAAGTACTTGTTTTAAAAACAATTTGCGCTTTATCAATATAACTAAATACAGAAGAAAAATTGCTTAAAGTAAAATCAAGCCTGCCACCTTGCGCGCAAATTATTGTGATATTTGGCACTTTTAAATAACGCGCAAAATCAAGACCCTTTTCTAAATCGGTATTATCTTGCCTTGAAACTTTTAAAAGTTTTTCCTGGCCTATTTTATTTTTGACATTTTTTGAAATTGAATCTAAATCACCTATTACCAAACTTGGCATTATGCCTGCTTTTAAAGCGGTATCTGCGCCGCCGTCAAGTGCTAAAATAAAATCGGCTTCTTTGGCGCAAGTTTTTATAAAAGTTTTATTTTCACTTTGCCCGTTTGCGATTATTAAAAGTTTTTTGATTTTTTGCATTTTTTATTCCTGTAAACTGCTATACTTAATAATAGCAAATTTGTAAGAACGCCGATATAAAACCCGTCAATTTGTGCCCAAAAACCTTGCTTTTTAGAAGCGTCCCACAAAGTCAAAAAAACGGCGGAAATGATTGCGCTTAAAGTAAAAGTTTTATCAGATATCCTTTTTGGGAAAATATGCCCCAGCACCAAAGGCACTAAAAGACAGGCCGACATATAAGAACCTAAAACAAACCATATTTTTTTGAAACTGCCTTCAAAATAAATACTCAAACTTATTGCAAGCGCGGCAATTATTATAAAGAAAATTTGATTTGCTAAAAGGGTATTTTTAATTTTATTTTTAAGTAAATCATAGGCAATTGTGTTTGAAGCGATAAACAAAAAAGAATCAAGTGTAGATAAAATTATTGATAAAATACCGGCGACAAAAAATCCTTTTAAACCGATGGGCAAAAGTTGTATGGCGTAGATAAAATAGGAATCTCTGGGGGCGGCATTAGGTATAAGGGCGCGAGCATAAAGCGCACCGCCCGTCGTGCAAATATCAAAGCAAAACCAAATAAGCGTGCAAATCAAAATACCTTTTTTGGCGGTTCTTATATCTTTTGCGGCAAAACATCTTTGGTAAAAAGCAGGGTCAACTAAAGTAGCTAGAGCAATAAAACCCCATACCGCTAAATTAAAATAACTGTTGCCGCCCGTTATAGAAAAATGTGCGGCGGGTAAATTTGCTTTTAGAAAGGAAAGTCCGCCGAAAGTTTTAACGGAAAAAATAAGAACAAGTAAAACGGATAAACACATTACGCTGAACTGAACCGCATCGGAATAAACCACAGCGCGAAGTCCGCCCCAACTTGCGTAAAGGCACACAAAACTTGTGCCTATAATCATACCCCAAAAAGTGGAAATGCCGAAACATAAATGTAAAAACACACCAAGACTTAAAACATAAGCAATCGGTAAGACATTAAAAAAAGTAAAAACGGCACAGGTTTTGTGTGCCTTCGGGCCGAACATTTCGCCGGCCATTTCGGGCAAAGTTAAACTATGGTATTTTTTTATTTTATCTACCATAAAAAGCGCAAAAATAATATAAGCGATATACCAAAAACAACCTTGTGTGATAAAGTTATAAATACCGTAATTAAAAGTTATTTCGCTTACACCGAAAATGCCGCCATACCAACTTGCGCAAAGTGTAGCAACAAAAAAGGGCAAAGTAAGGCGTCTGCCCATTAGCATATAATCAAGAAATTTATCTTCGGAGTTTTTGCGTTTAAAATTTCCGTAAAGAACAAAAAAGACAGTTAAAAAAAGCACCGCAAAAAATACGGCATAATCAAAAAAATTAAAAAAATCTAAAACTTTTACGGTATTTTGAAACATAAAAAAATAAAGACCGCTCTTAAAAAAGAAGAGCGGTCTTGTCCAAATTACTGCCAGTTTATCAAAGTCGCATAGGCCAAGAAGCCAAAGGACATTAAAAACCAAACTGCAATAAGCGGCCAAATAAACTTGAGCCATTTTTGATAAGAGATTTTGGCAAGCCCGATAACCGCAATAGTAACAGGGCTTGTGGGGATGCAAATATTTGTCCACCCATCGCCGAATTGATAGGCAAGCACCATTGTTTGGCGGGTAATGCCGATTAAGTCCGATAAAGGCGCCAAGAGAGGCATAGTTAAAACCGCTTTACCAGAACCTGAGGGTATAAAGAAGTTTATTATGGCTTGCAAAACAAAGGCCGCCCAAGATGCTATAACCGCAGGTAAATGAGAAATTAAACCGGCCATATAGTTAAGACAGGTATCTAAAATATGTCCGTTTTCGGCAATAACAACGATAGATGTTGCAAGCGCAAGCAGGAAGCAAATTTCCGCCATACCGCGAACACCGTCATAAAAAGCACTTGTTGCTTCCGTAATACTCATTTTTGCACAAATTGCCGCAACAATAGCAAGACCGAAGAATAAACCGCCCATTTCGGTTATATACCATTCATATTTTAATACGCCGAAAACAAGTAAAACCAAAGCTGATGCAAAAGCAACTAAAACAAGTTTATGGGAAAGTTTGAACTTTTCTTCCTTTTTATTATCCAAATGAAGTTCTTTTGTTCTTGTTTTATCAAATTCATAAGTTAAACTTCTCTCGGGATTTTTGGCAACCATTTTTGTATAAAGTAAAACAAAACCGATTGCAATTAAAGTAGAAACTATCCAAATTATTATTCTTAAAGTTAAGCCGGAACAAGGGGGAAGTTCGGCAATACCTTGTGCAATCCCGAGTGTAAAGGGATTCATAAAAGCGCTTGCAAAACCCGCACCTGCACCAAGAAACGGTATTAACATACCTGTTGCGCTGTCATAACCTAAGGATAAAGCAAGCGGCATAAAAATAGGAACAAAAATAAGCACTTCTTCACTCATACCGAAAGTTGCCCCGCAGAGCGAGAACATTATCATAGTCAGAGGTATAAAGAAAGTTTTTAAAATCTTATATTTTGTAAAGTAAGTGCTGATATGTTTTATGGCTATTGTTATGGCATTTGTTCTTTCTATAACCATAAAAGCACCGCCGATTATCAAAAGAAAAGCAATAATTTCTGCCGTTTGGGAGCGTTTAAAAGCATCCATAGGGGCTTTTAAAACATCAAAGACATTTTGGGGGGAAGATTCTATCTGATGATAAGAACCTTCAACCAAAACGAGTCTGCCGTCTTGATTTTTAACTTTGTCATATTGCCCTGCAGGTATAAACCAAGTGCAAAGGGCAGTTAGCACAACAATACTCATAATAATGAGCGTAGTGTTAAACTTAATTTTTTCCATCTCTTGTTATGGAAACCTCCTTTTTTGTTTGTTTTTGTATCTATATATTTTATAAAATATGTATATATTTTTGGTAAAAAATTTTATGCTTTATATTGTTCCAACGCCTATAGGCAATTTGCAAGATATAACTTTGCGCGCTTTAGAAGTTTTAAAGCAGGCCGATTTTGTTTTGTGTGAAGATACCCGCCAAACAAAAAAATTACTAGACAGTTACGGTATAAATACAAAAACTATCCGCTATCACGAAGGAGATAAATTTTCTGTGGAAAAATGTCTTAATTTGCTTAAAGGCGGCAAGGTTTGCGCTTTAGTCAGTGATGCCGGCACGCCTTGTGTTTCGGACCCGGGTTGGCGGCTTGTTCGCCGCGCAAGAGAAGAAGGAATAAAAGTTTGCGCTTTGCCCGGTGCAAGTGCTTTAACTTGCGCTTTAAGCGCAAGCGGTGTCGGCGGCGGCGGTTTTGTTTTCTTGGGTTTTACCTCAAGAAAGCCGGGTAAAATTATTAAACTTTTAAAAAGCGCTTTTGAACTTGAAAAACCTGTTGTTATTTATGAATCGCCTTACAGAATTATTAAATTCTTAAAACTCGTTAAAGATAATTTTGAAAACCCTATAACCTGCGTTTTAGCGCGCGAAATTACTAAAACTTTTGAAGAATATTTAAGCGGAAATTTAGAGGAAGTTATAGTAAATTTGGAAAACCGTAAAAAAATACTTGGCGAATTTGTGGTAATTTTGGACGCGCGTTCTTCTAAACAAAAAGAGGAAGAAGATGAAGAATTTAACTACTGATAAAGAAATAACTTTTGAAGAACTTTGCGCCCTTTTAGAAAAAGGCGAGTGCCTTGTTTTGCCGACTGATACGACCTTCGGTCTTGTTTGCGCGGCTAAAGATAAAAACTCTTTAGAAAAATTAAACACGGCAAAAGCAAATCCTAAAGAAAAACTTCCGCAGGTTTTATGCACTTTAAGTCAAGCCTTAAAACTTGCCGAGTTTGACGAGCGAGCAAAAAAAGCCGCTGAAACTTTTTGGCCGGGTGCTTTAACTTTAATTTTAAAAAGCACAGCGCTTGCTAAAGAAATTTTACCGGCTGAGACTATCGGTTTAAGAGTGCCAAACGATAATTTACTCTTAAAAATAATGGAAAAGTTAAACTCTCCGCTTTTTGCCAGCAGTGCAAATATTCACGGGCAGGGATACTATCCTGATTTGGAAATTATAAAAAAAGCCTTTGCCCAGCAAGGCATTTGTATCGTAGAAGGCAGTAGTAAAAATCTGGCCTCTTCCTTAGTAGATTTAACAAAAGAAGAAATAGTTTTTTTAAGGGAAGGGGAAATTCGTATAGAAGATTTTAAAAAAGCGATATCTTTTGCTAAATAATTTGTTAGTATATATCTAGGAAGGTTTTTATGGTATTAGTAAATATAATCTTAATAATTTGTTTGATTGCGGTTATTTTTCTTTTTAGATGCTGCAAATGCAGAACACAAAAGCAGTTTTCAAAAGAAACGGAAACAAGAGAAAAACGCATAAAATATCTTGAAAGGGCTGTTGAAAAAATTGCTTTTAGATACCGTCAGGAAGCACGCCTAAATGAAAGTAAATCAAAATTTATGTTTATGGTTGCCCATGATTTAAGGCAGCCGCTTACTGCTATGCAGGGCTATACAACTATCTTGCTTGAAGATGCAAAAAGCGAAGAAGAAAAAAAGATTTTACATACCCTTGAACGCTCTTCCGCTCATATGGGCGTTTTGCTGGCGGATTTGGTGGAGGCTTCAATATCGGCTTCCGGCCACTTAAAAGTAAATCCTTATAGATTTATTTATAATAAACTTGTGGAAGAAATCTATGAGCAGTATCGTATTATTGCCCAGCAGAAAAATGTTACTTTGCGTAAAATTGATTATCCCAGTGATATTGAAATTTACGGGGACAGAGAACGCCTTGCCCAAGTTCTAAATAATCTTGTATCAAATGCCTTAAAGTTCACAAATGCAGGCGGTACGGTGGAAATAAATTATCAGGTTGACGGTAATTATGTAAGAACTTTTATAAGAGATAACGGAAAAGGTATTGTCCACGTAGATAAAGTTAAGATTTTTGAAAAATTTAATCAAGCCGAAAACCTTGATGATGAGCACAAAAGTCTTGGTTGGGGGCTTGGCCTTGCTATTGCGCAAGATATTATCGGCGCGCATAAAGGTATTATTTGGTCGCAAAGCGCAGGACTTGGTAAAGGAACTTTATTTTGGTTTTCCTTGCCGCTTAATACAAATCCTACTAAAAAATAATTTATAAGAAAATTTTGTTTATAGCAAAAGTAAGATCGTCCATATCAAAGGGCTTATACAAAATATCATCCGCCCCGATTTGCTTGATTTGTTTATTTAGGGTTTCTTCGTTCATAGCGGTAATAACAAGAATTTTTATTGCCGGATAATCCTGCCTTAATCTTCTTAAAATATCTATACCGTTTTCATCCGGATAGAACATATCAAGCAAAATAAGGTCCGGCTTTTCGCAATTTGGAAGTAAATTAAATAGTTCTTTTGAGCCGCTTGCCGTGCCGACAACTTGATAATTAAAACTTTCAAGAGCGTTTTGTATGCTGATTCTTAAGACGGCAGAATCATCAACTATAATAATTTTTTTCATTTGATAGCCGCCGCTGTTTTTTGCGCCCAATCTAAAAGTTCTTCGGTTTGTTTTTTAGAGCAAGTTTCCGCATAAATTCTAAGTTTGGGTTCTGTGCCTGAAGGGCGCAGTAAAACCCACTCGCCTTTATCAAGAATAATCTTTATGCCGTCAATTGTTGAAATACTTCTGACAGGATAGAGATTTAGAACTTTTTTAGGTAATTTCTTTTTGAATTTATCGTTAAAGTTTGTTTTGTCAAAATCTTTGGGAAGTTCAATATCCCTTCTTAAAAATACGCTTGCGCCGTATTCTTTTTGGACTGCCTGGCAAAGTTCGCTTAAAGATTTTTTAGTGTTTGCCATAATTTCCATAATGAAAAGGGCAAAAGTTATAGCATCCCTTTCGGGCAAAAGCCCTTTGAAGAAAAATCCGCCGGATTCTTCTGCGCCAAAGGCAATATCTTCAAAAAGATTTTTCTGAGCAATATTTTTAAAGCCCACCGGCACTTCTTCAAAACCAAGGCCGTGTTGTTCGGCAATTCTTTTTGTCAAATAGCCCATAGAAACACACTGAACAACATTACCTGTAAGTTTTTTGTGTTTTACCAAATAATCCAAAGCAACGGCGGAAATTAAACAAGGGCTGATATATTTGCCTTTTTCATCAATAAAAGAAATTCTGTCGCCGTCGCCGTCAAGGCCGATACCCATTAAACATTTTTTGTTTACGACAAGTTTTTTAAGTTCGGCTAAGTTGCTTTCTTTGGGTTCGGGGGCAACTCCGCCGAAGGTGGGGTTGGCATCGCTTCTTAAAGCAAGGACTCTGTTTTCGCCCAAAATTTGTTCAAGATAAGTGCTTGCGCTGCCGTGCATATAATCAACGGCAATTTTGCCTTTTAAGGTTGCAATCTTTTTTAGATTTATTTTGGAAGAAATATACTTAAAGTAATTTTTTTGTAAACCTTTTGTCGGAGTAACATTATGACCGGGGATATACATAACCGGTTTTTGTTCCAAAAGTTCTTCAATTTCTTTTGTAAGTTTTGTAGACATCGGCGCACCGCCGAGTTTTACTTTTATTCCGTTATAATGCGGTGCATTATGGCTAGCAGTAACCATTATAGATATCCACACTTTGCTTGCAGTTAAAACGCTCATTAAAGGGCTGGGAACGGGGGCATCTAAAAGCACTACATCAAGTTTATTAAGTTTTAATATGCTTGCAATATCGGAGGCAAATTTTTCGGATAAAAATCTTCTATCATAGCCGACAGCCACCAAATTTGTTTTATCTTCCATATTTGAAGGCATATTTATACTTATAAAATCTGACAAGGCCTGCGCCATAGTGCGCACCCTATCAAAAGTAAAATCCCACGCGATTATTCCGCGCCAACCGTCTGTTCCAAAACGAATATCTGCCATAAAATAAAACTCCTTATCTTCCAAAATAAAGTGGAGGCGGCGGGATTCGCACCCGCGTCCAAACAACCTTACAACTTGCTTACTACAGGTTTAGCTTCGGTATTGTAGTAAAGCTGCTTGCCCGAAGCCGCTGCCGCTTTACTTGTTTGCTTTATCTTAAGCAAAATTAGGCCAAACTAACCTTTTTTGCAGCAGACGGATTATTGACCGAGTGCTTTTGTATCCCGTCAATACAAAAGCTTCGGGTTTAGGCGGTAGCCCAAACGTTGTTGTTGTAGTTGTTGCCAACTATTGTTGTGACCCTATTTTAAGCGGCCTGGTCAACCGCTACCTGCAAGCAAGCCTCAGAGTTATCTGTCAAAACTGGTCGCCCCCGAGTTTGCTATATTATCGTATTAAAAAGCATATCAAATTTTTTTATGTTTTTGCAAATATAAAGAAATTAAGATAGTGCCTGATAAAATTGCGGCTATTACCAAAAGTGATAGCCATATAGGTAAATGAACCACGCTTGAAAGTACCATTTTTAAACCGACAAAAGCCAAAATTAAGGCGATACCGTATTTTAAATATTCAAATTTGCTTGCCATGCCGGAAAGTAAAAAGTATAAAGAGCGTAGCCCGATAATTGCAAATATATTAGAGGTGTAAACAATAAATGTATCTTGGGTGATTGAAAGAACCGCCGGGATAGAATCAAAGGCAAAAATAAGGTCGCTGCCTTCAATAACGAAAACACAGGCAAGCAAAGGTGTAGCAAAAAGTTTTGCGTTTTCTTTTACAAAAAAATTATCGCCGTGATAATTATCCTTGAAAGGTATAATTTTTTTAGCAAATCTTAAAATAAACATTTGGCTTAAATCTTTTTGCTCTTCTTCTTTATGAGTAATCATTTTTATTGCCGTGTATATAAGGAAAGCACCGAAAAGATAAATCGTCCAAGTAAACATTGTAATAAGTTTTACACCGGCAAAAATAAAGAAAAAACGCATTATAACCGCACCCAAAATACCCCAAATAAGCACTTTGGGCTGATATTCGTTTGGTACAGCAAAAAAGGAAAATATCATAATAAATACAAACATATTATCAATAGAAAGGGAGTATTCTATAAGATAACCTGTTATATATTCAAGGGCTTGCGTGCTGCCGTGTACCCACCAAATAGCCCCGCCGAAAACAAGTGCCAAAGATACCCAAGCGCAGACCATAGTTAAGGCCTCTTTTATAGTAACTTTGCCGTGATGCTTGTTCATCACCACTAGGTCAATAAAGAGGGCTAGAACTACTACTATCCAAAAAACTATCCATAAGATTAAATGACTTTGCATATTGTATATATTATATAAAAATATAATGTGTTGCTAATAGTGCGGCTTGTCTTTTTGGCAAATTTTAATTTTTTTTAAACTTCGGATACACGGGCTTGCCAGCCACTCGGGGTATACCTTGTTTGAAAGAAAATTAAAATTTTCTCAAAAATACTTTGCCGATTGCTGTTTTAGTGCGACTCGTCTTTTTGGCAAATTCATTTGCTCTGTTGGACTAAATTTAGCGGCAAAATTTTATAAAAATACTTTATTTGTCTTCTGAAAACTTGACTTGCGTATTTTTTTTTTTTTTTGATAAACTACCTTTGTCAATTTTAATTAAAGTAAAATGGTTGAGGATGTTATTATGAATTTTGTCGGATTTGATGCTGTTATCGTAACATTTTTGTTCTTACCGCATTTTCCGCTTACTTGGTTCGTGGTTTTATTAGTGTTTGTAATTCTTGTGAATTTAGAAAAAAAGAAAGCTGCCACAATGTTTTTTTGCTCTTTCTTGATATGGTATGCTGTTTCTTATTATTTTCTTATGATTTACACTCCGTCTCATTAAAAAATCTTTTTTGACTCGCCAAAATTTGATAAAATATAAATAATGGAGATTTTAAGCTTTGAGGTTTTGCCCTCCACTAACACTTATGCTTACGAACATTTTGACACGCTAAAAGACGGGCAGATTGTTCTTGCCAAAACGCAAACGGCAGGCAGGGGAAGAAAAGAAAGAGTTTGGCTTTCCGGTGACGGCGGACTCTACTTTAGTTTAGTAGTAAAACCACAAAATTTTAAAATTGATTTTTTAGGTTCTTTAACACAGGCAATGGCTTTAAGCGTTTGTAAAACTTTGCAGGAATTAGGTGCAAAAAAAGCAGTTCTTAAATGGCCAAACGATATCCTTTGCGAAAGTAAAAAAATTTGCGGTATTTTAAGCCAAGCGGTTTTTAAGGATAGTAAACTTTCCGGCGTAATTATAGGCGTTGGCGTTAATATAGCACAAAGTGAAATTAATAGCCCAAAACCGGCAGTTTCTTTAAAAATGCTTGGCATAAAAGTCCAAAAAGAAGAAGTCCTAAAAAATATTTACCAAAGATTTTATAAATATTATTCCAAAATTTGTGCAAGCGGTTTTAGCGCAATTAGGGAAGAATTTTTAAATAACTTTCCTTTTATAAATAAGGAAATTAAAATAGTTAAAGATACACAAGAGATTTTAGGCATTTGCCACGGTCTTGACGACAGGGGGCAATTGCTGATAGATAAGAAAGTCGTAAATATAGGTGATATGGAGTAAAGTATGGAATTACTTGGAAAAGGACTTGAGTTAATGATTATGGGTATGGGGATGGTATTTTCCTTCTTAATAATCTTACTCGTTGTTATGAAAGTTTTGGCAGTCGTGGTGAAAGTTTTAAATAAATATTTACCCGAACCGGTTGCCAAAGTTCAAACAGTAACAAAAATCAGCGATGATAAAATTAAAAAGATTTTAGCCATAGCAGTGGCCAAACATTTTGCAAAATAGGAGATAAAAAGAAATGAAAAAAATTAATTTTATGTTAACCGCCTTTAGAGACGGCTTTCAATCAGTTTACGGAACAAAAGTAAGAAGCGAAGATTTCTTGCCCGCAGTCCAAGCGGCAAAAGATGCCGGTGTTATGCACTTTGAAAGTGCCGGCGGCGCAACCTTCCAATCAGCCGTAATGTTCAATAATGAAAATCCTTATGATGTTATGGACGCTTTTAGAAAAGTCGTCGGTCCGGATGTAAATTTGCAAAGTTTGGCAAGAGGCGTTAATGTTGTCGGTCTTAACTCTCAACCATCTGATGTTATTAAACTCCACGCCCAAACATTTAAGAAACACGGTCTTACCACAGTTAGAAACTTTGATGCTTTAAATGATGTTAATAACCTTATATATAGCGGTAAATGTATTAAAGAAGCCGGCCTTAAACACGAAGTTACGGTTACAATGATGTCGCTTGCTCCCGGTTGGGATAAAACAGGTAAATATCATACCCCCGAATTTTATGCCGGCGTTTTGAAAAATATTATGAAAAGCGGTATTGAGTTTGACAGCGTCTGCTTCAAAGATGCTTCAGGCACTTCTACCCCGCAAACCGTCAAAGAAACAATTAAACTTGCAAAAAGCATATTGCCTTCCGAAGTTAAAGTGGTCTTCCATACCCACGAAACCGCAGGAACAGGTATTGCCTGCTATTTAGCCGCTATTGAGGGCGGTGTTGATAGTATTGACTTATCTATGGCACCTGTCAGCGGCGGAACTTGTCAGACAGATATTATTTCTATGTGGCATGCTTTGCGCGGTAGCAATTATACCCTTGATATTGATATTGATAAAATAAGAAAGGCCGAAAGCGTTTTGAAAGAGTGTATGAAAGATTATGTCTTAAAACCCGAAGCCATGAGAGTTGAACCGATGATTCCGTTCTCTCCTTTACCGGGCGGCGCTTTGACAAATGCTACAAGACAACTTAGAGAAATGAATCAAATGGATAAATACCCTGCCTTGCTTGCCGCTATGGAAGAAGTTGTTAGACGCGGCGGTTTTGGCACATCTGTTACACCTGTCAGCCAATTTTATATTCAACAATCTATGCAAAATGTTCTTTCACCGGAAGGTCCTTGGACAAGATTTTCAAACGGTTATGCAAATATGCTTCTTGGCTATTTTGGCAAAACTCCTGCCCAGCCCGATCCGGAACTTGTTAAACTTGCTTCCGCTTATATGAAGAAAGACCCTACCACAAAGACCGTTCTTGAATTAAACGACGCCGACCCGACAAAGGGTGTAAAAGTTGCAAAAGAAATGCTTGAAAAGAATAATTTGTCCACAACCGATGAAAATATCTTTATCGTTGCTGCCTGTAATGATGCGGCAAACGGTGTAAATAAAGGACTTGACTTCTTGCTCGGTAAGGCAAAATGCCAAGTTGAAAAGGTTTCCGGCGGTGCAACTTCTGCTAAAATCGGCGGAAATGCCTTTACCGTTACCGTTGACGGAACTGATTACGGCGTTGAACTTAACGGCGATAAAGCAACCGTTAACGGCGAAACTTTTGCCTTTAGCATTGTTGAAGGTTTAAAGAAAGTTGCCGGCGCAGTTAAAGCGGCAGTCGGCGGCGGTACGGAAGTTAAAGCTCCTATGCCGGGCGTTGTTTTAGAACTTTTAGTGGCCGATGGCGCAAGTGTTAAAAACGCCCAACCTATTATGGTTATGGAAGCTATGAAAATGGAAACCGAAATCAAAGCAACCGCTGACGGTAAAGTTTCCTTTGCCGTAAAAAACGGCGATACTTTGCAGACCGGCACTTTAATTGCAACTATTAAGTAAGAGGCGACAAAATGGACATATTAAATTCTTTAATAAATCTTTGGCATACAACAGGTCTTTATAATATCGTTTGGCAACAAGAGGTAATGATTGTTGTTTGCTTGTTTATTTTGTGGCTTGGTATTGTAAAGAAATTTGAGCCGCTTTTGCTTATTCCGATAGGTTTTGGCGGACTTCTTTCCAATATACCTGTAGCTGCTATTGCGGCTTTGCCTGTTTCCGTAGCAGGGCCTGATGGCGTTGTTACGACAACGGTTGTCGGCGGCTTTTTGGGGCAGGTTTATACTTTCGGTATAGAATCCGGTCTTTTTCCCTTGCTTATTTTTATGGGTGTGGGTGCTATGACCGATTTCGGTCCGCTTATTGCTAACCCCAGAACCTTGCTTTTAGGTGCGGCGGCACAATTTGGTATTTTCGTTACCTTGTTTGGTGCTTTGATGCTTGGCAATATTTCACCGGATATGAGTTTTTCTCTAAAGGAAGCCGCTTCTATCGGTATTATCGGCGGGGCAGACGGCCCGACGGCTATTTTCTTAACTTCAAAACTTGCGCCTAATCTTTTGGGTGCTATTGCGGTTGCGGCTTATTCTTATATGGCACTTGTGCCTATAATTCAACCCCCGATAATGAAACTTTTAACAACAGATAAAGAACGCAAAATTGAAATGAAACAGTTAAGACCTGTTTCCAAGAGAGAAAAAATTATTTTCCCTATTGTTGTTTTGATTTTGTGCGCTTTACTTATACCTGATGCAACACCGTTAATCGGTATGTTGATGTTTGGTAATCTTGCTAAAGAATGTGGAGTTATTGATCGCTTAAGCAAAACTATGCAAAATGAACTTATCAATATTGTTACTATTTTGCTCGGTCTTGCGGTTGGTTCAAAACTCGGTGCGGAAAAGTTCTTGCAAGTTAAAACTTTGGCTATTGTCGTGCTTGGTTTAATGGCTTTCTGTGTGGGTTCTGCTTCCGGCGTAATTTTAGCAAAGATTATGAAC
Source organism: Elusimicrobiaceae bacterium (assembly GCA_045601125.1). Lineage (GTDB taxonomy): Bacteria > Elusimicrobiota > Elusimicrobia > Elusimicrobiales > Elusimicrobiaceae > Proelusimicrobium. Next base: position 18,455 of record JAZRZE010000087.1, read on the forward strand.
TTATTTTCTAAAGAGAAAATTAATCCGCTTATCGGCTCTGCCGGTGTTTCAGCCGTTCCTATGGCAGCAAGAGTTTCAAACAAAGTAGGGCAGGAATACCACCCTACCAACTATCTCTTGATGCACGCTATGGGCCCAAATGTTGCGGGTGTCATAGGATCAGCAGTCGTTGCCGGTATATTATTATCAATGCTTGGCAAATAAATATAAGAACTTGTTTTTGTATAGGGAAAAGTCTTACTTTCAGACTTTTCCCTTATTTTATTTATAAAAATCTCATAAAATGATATAATATAAACTATGAAAAAGATACTAAATTTACAATGTGTTCAATGCGGAAAAGAACATACAACGCGGGAATCTGATTATGTTTGCAATTCCTGCGGGGGTAATTTGGAAATAAATTACGACTATAAATTAATCAATAAGCGCTTTGATTATGATGTTTTGGAAAAAAACGATAACTACAATATGTGGCGCTATGTGGATTTACTGCCTGTTGAAGAACATAAAGAAATGCCGCCCGTTCAAGTGGGGTGGACCCCTCTTTACAGGCTTGATGATTTAGCAAAAGAACTTGGTATTTCAAAATTATATATTAAAGACGAAGGCAGAAACCCTACCGGTTCTATTAAAGATAGAGGTAGCGCCGTTGCCGTTGCCCGCGCACTTGAACTTGGTGCAAAAGTTATTACAGATGCTTCAAGCGGGAACGCAAGCGATTCCCTTGCCTGTTTAACTTCAAGTTTAGATTTAAAAACAGTTATTTTTACACCTAAAAATACACCTATTCCTAAACTTGTGCAACTTTATATGTATGGCGCACAGGTTATAAGAATAGACGGCACTTACGACGACGCTTTTGAACTTTGTAAAGCCGCTTCTGCCAAATACGGCTGGTATAACAGAGCAGCCGGTTTTAACCCGTTTGGCAGAGAAGGCAAAAAAACCTGCGCTTTTGAAATTTGCGAACAAATGCAGTGGGAAGCGCCAGATAAAGTCCTTGTCGCCGTTGGCGACGGAACAATTTTAAGCGGTATGTGGAAAGGTTTTACCGATTTTAATAAACTCGGTATTATCGAAAAAATGCCGCAAATGATAGCCGTTCAGGCAGAAGGAAGTTCTGCTATTAAAAATGCTTGGGAAAGTAAAACAGAAGCAACTGCAGTCCAAGCGTCAACGATAGCAGATAGTATTTCCGTAAATTATCCGCGTGATGCCTACCTCGCATTACAAGCATTACAAGAATCAAACGGTATGGCAATAAGTGTATCAGATACGGAAATTATTACAGCTATGAAAGAACTTGCCCGCAAAACCGGTATTTTTGCCGAACCAAGCGGTGCCGTAACATACGCCGGACTAAAGAAACTTGTTGAGCAAGGGGCAATTAAAAAAGACGAAAGTGTTGCTATCGTAGTGGGGGGAAATGGCCTAAAAGATGTAGGCTCTGCTGAAAAAGCACTTGAAATTTCCCAACAGTTTGTTAAACCCACTCTAGAAGAAATTGAAAAATTAGGACTTATAAAGGAAAAATAAGGGGAAGAATAATGGACGAAAAACTTTCATCAACAGCCGTTATAAGAATAAATCACGGCGAACAAAATAAAGCGCAGTATGATTTGCCGCAAAGTTATGGTGCAACGGAAAGTTATCTGTTGCCCAAAGACCCAAATTGGATGTTCTTATTTTGGGATATCGTGAAGGAAACTTATGAATACATAAAAGATACTTATGGCCAAGATATTTTTGAAAGAGCAAAAAGCATTATCCGCGTTTACGATATTACAAATACAGAAAATTTTGACGGCACTAATGCAAACAGTTTTTTTGATATTGATGTCGTGCTTGATGCAAGAAGTTGGTATATTAATGCAATGAGCGCAAAAAGATATATTTGCGATTTAGGGTTAATTACCCCCGAAGGTAGATTTATTTTAATTACGCGCAGTAATGCAACCACCTTGCCGCCGGGCAGAGTTTCAAATGTAATAGACGAAAAGTGGATGATGGTTGAAGGTGATTATCAAAAACTTTTAAAAATGTCCGGTCAGGATATGTTTGACAGACAGGGCGGCGCAAGCGAAAAACTTCAGCATTTCTTTACCCACAAGTGGAAAATGTTTGAATTTGACACAAACTCTTTGCCTTCTTCCCACGTATCTTCTTGGAGTTCCGCTGCTTTAGCAAGACCCCAAGCGCAGGAAGAAACCGACGAAGATATTTGGCTTAAAGCAGATTGCGAACTTATTGTCTATGGTCAAGCAAGCAAAAATGCCAAAGTTATGCTCGGTAATGTACCTTTAAAATTAAACGAAGACGGCACTTTTTCTTTAAGATATTCTCTGCAAGACGGGCAGGTTATTATCCCCATCAGAGCAGAGCATAAAACAAAATCCGAAAAGAAACGCGCCATCACTATTAAAGCCCAAAGACAAAAGGAGGCATAACTTTTATGGAAGAAAAAGGCTATTTATCCCTAGTTTTACACGCCCATTTGCCCTTTATCAGACACCCCGAATACCCCGATTTTCTTGAAGAAGATTGGTTCTTTGAGGCTATGGTTGAAACCTATTTACCTCTGCTTAATGTTTATGAAAATTTGACAAGAGAAGGGGTTGATTTTAGAATAACAATGTCCTTAACACCGCCTTTGTGCGCGATGATGAGTGATGAGTTATTAATTTCCCGCTTTAGAAATTATTTAAACCAAAGAATTGAGTTAAGCGCAAAAGAAATTGAGCGCACCAAAAATACGGAATTTGCCGAAGTCGCTCAAATGTATAATACCAAGTTTTTGCGCTACCGCGAACTTTTTGAGAATTATTATCATGGCAGAATTTTGGAAGGTTTTAAAAAATTCCAAGATATGGGTAAACTTGAAATTATTACCTGCTGCGCAACACACGGTTATTTGCCTTTGCAGGTTCATAGGGAAAGTGTGCGCGCACAAATTAAAATTGCCGTTGAAGATTATAAACGCCATTTCGGCAGAGGGCCAAGAGGTATTTGGCTTGCCGAGTGCGCCTATAACCCGGGTGATGATAAATTTTTACAGGAAGAAGGAATTAGATTTTTCTTTATGGAATCACACGGCGTAATGCACGCTGTTCCGCGCCCGAAATATGGTATTTACGCTCCTGTTTATACACCTAACGGCGTTGCGGCTTTTGCGCGTGATATGGAATCTGCCCAGCAGGTTTGGAGCGCAGAAAGCGGCTATCCCGGTGACCCTAATTACAGAGAGTTCTACCGCGATCTCGGGTATGACCTTGATTATGAATATATAAAACCTTATTTACATAGTGACGGAGTCAGAAGAAATATCGGTATGAAATACCATAAAATTACGGGTAAAGTTTCTTTAAACCAAAAACAACCTTACTACCCAAGCCATGCGCGCGAAGTTGCAGCCAGCCACGCGGGTAATTTTATGTTCAACCGCCAAAAACAAATTGAATATCTTGCAAGTGTCATTACCGATAGAAAACCTTTAGTAGTTTCTATGTATGATGCCGAGTTATACGGACACTGGTGGTATGAAGGTATAGAATTTTTAGAATATCTTTTTAAGAAAGTTTATTATGACCAAAAAGATATTAAACTTATTACTCCTATGGAATATTTGCAAAAATATCCCGTTAACCAAGTGGCGCAACCTTCAATGTCCTCTTGGGGCGATAAGGGTTATCATGATGTTTGGTTAAACAGCGGTAATGATTGGATTTACAGACACCTTATTAAAGCTGCTCAAAGAATGATTGAAATGGCAAATAAATTTCCTTCCGCAGAAGGCGTTTTAAGAAGAGCCCTAAACCAAGCCGCAAGAGAACTTGTTTTAATGCAATCTTCCGACTGGGCGTTTTTAATGACGGTCGGCACGGCAAAGGAATATTCCACCAAACGCACTAAAGACCATATTCAGCGTTTTATTGCCCTTTATGAAATGATTATGGGTAATAGAATTGATGAGGGCTATGTCTACGATTTAGAGCAGAGAGATAATATCTTCCCTCAAATTAATTACGAGGTTTACAGAAGTTAATTATGCAAAAATCAGCTGCTTATTTTGAAGATTTGCTTGATCAAAATAAACCCGCTCAAGTTTTAAAAGAACTTGGCAAAGTTAAAACAAAAGATGCCCAAATTCTTTTTGTGCTTGCAGAAGCGCAAAGAATGTTAGGCAATTTTGAAGAGGCCATAGTTATATATGAGCAGGCCTTAAAAAACATTTCAAAATCGGCGGTGGAAGATAAAATTGATTTGCTTTTGGCTCTTGCTAAATGCCAGCGCACTTTAGGCAAAGCAGCAAGTGCTTATAAAAGCGCAAGTCTTGCCGAAAAACTTGCCCAAAAAGAAGAACTTGAAGATTTTGCCGTCTTAGCACTGCAAGAACGTGCGCTTGCTTTAAGAGCGCAAGGTAAATTGCAAGATTCTAAAGTTTTATTAAATACTACTTTGAATTATTATCAGGAACAAGGCGAAATTGCAGGCCAAAGTTTTATTTATTGGGCGCTTGGCGGTATCAGCCGTCTTGAAGGTAATTTCGCGCAGGGTATTGCTGAGTTTAAAAAGGCAATAACTCTTGCCAAGCGCGCAAAAGATAATATAGCAGTTGCTTATGCAGTTTGCGGGCTTGCCGGTATCAGCAGAATTGCCGGTAATATAAAAGAGTGCGTAAAAAATTATCAACTAGCCGCAAAACTTTTTAAAAACACCGATGATATCTTTGGCAAGGCCTACACAAATTGCGGGCTTGCAAACGGTCTTAGGCAACTTGGCGAATATAAAAAAGCAATGAGCCATTATATCGTTGCAGATAAATTATATTCTTCTATCAATGATACGGTGGACCTTGGTTTTGTTAAATGGGGCAAAGCCGATATTTTAAAACATCAAGGTAATTTAAAAGCCTCTTTACAAACTTTACTTGAAGCAAAAAAACTTTTCGGCGCGAGTGATGAAATACGCGGTCAATTGCTTACGGAAATAAGTCTTGCGCAAATTTATTATTTACAAGGGCAAAAAGAGCAGGCAGATAAGACCTATGATAAAGCCGTTGCCCGTGCTAGAAAAGAGGGCTTACACACCTATTTAGAGAGTCTTACTTAATATAATATATATACTACACATATATACTAATAAATAAACTTGCGAAATTTTCAAAATACCCCTTGACAAATCTAAAAATAGGAAGTATACTAGTAGTAGGTGCAAGGTAGCATTTTGAGGCAAACTCCATGTTTGAGCGTTTCCTGAAGTTATGGGTAACGGGTCAGCAGGAGTAAAATTTTTTGTCTTATAATTTGAAATATGCTAGAGTGAAAACATAGACAGATTGAAAGGGGAAAAAATTATGGCAGAAGAAAAACAAAAAAGTTTTGGAATAATTCTTAAAGATTCCAAAACCAAAAAACAAAAAGAAGAAAGGAAATTATATACTATAGTTTCCTGTTGCGTGTCAGTAATTTTTTTAATTACTATTTTTGTTCCGTTTTTAACTAATGGGGAAGAAAAATCTTCCGGTAAGGCTTACAAGAATATAGCCTTTGACCTTGCTGATTTAGAAGTAGACGACGAAGCCGAAAGAACTTTGCTTGAAATGAATAGATATAAAGATATTCCCCAGCAAAATCTTTCCGGTTCATTATTTACCAAAAAACAAAAAGAAGAAAGACAGCAGGTTGATAAAGTAAAAGGTGTGCCTCCCGCTGCAGATAAAGAATATTTACAGGCACGCAAGACAAAAAAGAAAAAACAAGTAAAAGGTGTTAAAAGACCTGCTACGACTTATACTCAAAGAAACAGCACCAAGACTTCAACCGGTAATATGTCAAAAAGCGGGATGGTTTCGGTAAGCGGTGGTTCAAGCGGTGTTAGCGGTTCTATTTGGACAAGCCCAGATAAAGCCGGACAAAACGGTGGTAAAAATGCTAAAAACGGTAATATCGGTTCTTACGGTTCACAACAACTTGTTGCTTCTGCAAACCCGAAAGGAAGAATATCCAGTTTAACCCGTGCTGTTCAAGAAAGCCAAAGAGCTGCCGATAGTAATAACTCAGATGTCGCAAGGCAGGCAGTAGTGGATGCGTTTACGGATAATAATATTGAAGCAGAAGACGGTGAACTTGAAGGAGAGGTAGAAGATTTAGCGGAAAAATTTAATCCTGAAGAACTTAAAAAACTTGGTAATGATAAAGACTTACTTGACTTTAAAAATGACCTTGACGATGCTAAAGACGATGCTGTTGCCAATTCTGACCCTTGTGCGGAAATGAAAAATAAAATGTCCTTTCAGTGTTTCTGGGGACCGGCTTTGATGGATTTAGTTAAGGCCGTCGGAATAGCAGCTATTAACTATGGTTTTAAGAGTATAGGCAGTGGTAGTGGAAACTCCACGTCTACTAGTCTAGGTGATGGTTCAAATGGGTGGGCAGGTTTAGGTGATGGCGAAACTTTACCTGACAACGTTATATAAAGATTTGGAGGAAAATAAAATGAAGATGAGAGCAATACTAAATAATATCGGCGCTGTTTCAAAACAAATGATTGTTGGCGGCGCTATTACTGTAGCAACCGTAGCTGTCGGCATCGGTTTAATAAACAATTTCAGTAGCAAAGGCAATGTTGAACACGGTTTTGCTTCTAACGCTATTGAACGCAGCGGTTATTCTTATAACTCTGCTTACGAAGGCGCAAGCGCGGAAGATATTCTTTCCGCCCGTGATTTCGCACAAGGGCAAGGCGATGGCAAAGTTGCTATTAGGGGAGCAGAAAATCTTGCTTTTAACAAAAAAAGTTCAGCCGGTGCTAATGGGGCAGGCACTTCTGTTAAAGGGGAAGCAGGCGAAGTCGGAACTGTTCAGGATAATACCCAAGATTATGGTGACGGCCAAATTGAAGGTATGGGAACTTCAAGAACCGTTGCGGTAGATGTTACTAAAGAAGATGCCGCTGCCTTAAAAGCAAAAAGAGATGCCAAAATTGCTCAAGGTAAAGATATTGCACAACAAACAAAAGCTGCTTTCAAAACAAGTAAAATGGCTGATTCCTCCACTTTTGACAGTATGGCGCAAGGCTCTACCTCTATGTCTTATGGCACCGGCAGTGGTGCTATGGGCGCAACGGGAACGGCTGATTCTTCCAAAATTGATTTAGCAAAGGCAACAGGCCTTGCAAATGTTGACTTAAAGGGTGCTAAAGACGGTCGTTTAAGCGCTATGGGTAGCAAAAATACCGAAACAAAAGATTCGGGCGTTGGCCGCAACTCCTATGGCCAGCATGCCGAACTTCAAGGTGATTTGGTCCGCGCAAGACAATATTCCGCTTCAGGTAAAAAAGCAGTTACTGTTTCCGATATGGAAAAAGGTGCTGCCGATGCAGCAGCGGCCTTTGACGGCAGTAAAGATTCTCCCGTTGCTCAATTAGAAGGGGAAAATTTACAAGCCGCCGCTCTTAGCAATTTGAAAAATAATGCAGGCGAAGGAATGGATTTTGACCTTAGCGGTCTTCAAGATAAGTTTGACGAAGTTGATGAAACCATGCAGAAATATGATGACATTCTCGGTAAGATTAAAGATTGTATGATGGCTATGATTTTAGCTGCTTCAATTGCTTCACTTGCTGTAGGTATATTTTCTAAAATTGAACCGTGGGGAGCTGCGGCGGCTTTGGCAGCAGCGGCAATTGGAACAGCAGCAATACTTGCTTCTCAAATCGCTGCTACGGTATTTTTAAGTCAACTTGCAGATTTAGCAAATACTTCTGGTATAGAAACCATAAAACCTAGCGGTTGGGATTGGGCATCCCCGTGGGTTATTGGAGGACTTCTTGCCGGTTGTATTTGGGCTTCTTGGGCTTTAGCAGGTTTTGGTCCCGGTCAACTTTCAGACAAAATTTTCGAATTACTTAGTGGAATAGTAAATGGTGTAGCAACCGGTGGGGTGACTACCTCTCTTGGCCATTTCTTTGGTAAAATAGGTAAGAAGAAATAGTTAATACTTAGGGGAGGATAATATGAGTGGAGAACTTGCACAAAATTTGACTCCGAAACGCTTTAATATAATTTGGGTGTTATTTATCTTATTTTATCTGTTTTCTTGTACTGTCGCAGGGATGTACTTTCTTAATTTGGAAAATAGGATAAAAAACGAAGCCCCTCGTATTAAAGCAAAACAAATTGAAAAGATTATTAGGGAAAATGCTTTGGCAAGAAAAACTGCCGATCCTAAAACTATGGAAAGTATATATAGTCATAGTGGCGGTATAAACCCCGGTTTTAAGAAAATGGTTTCTAATGTAACGGGTCCGCAGGAAATGCCTAAACAAAGAGCATACGAAGAACAACTTGCTAAGTATGAAGCAGAAATGGCCGAGCGTGAAAGAATCAGACTTGAAGAAAAGCGCCGTGACGAAGAAATTCAGGCACAAGAACGCGCTTTAATGGAAGAAGAAAGACTTGAACGCTTGAAAGAAGAACAAGCCATGAAACAACTTGAGGCAAGCCAAGCAGCGCAGACAACGGGCGGCTTAAGTCCCGCAAAGACTTTTACCGCTCCCAAGACTCAAAAACCCCGGCCGAAGACTCAACAAAAGACTCAACAAAAAACGGTAATCGGCACTTTGAAAACAAGTAAAATGGGGGAAAGCAGTTTTCAGAGTTATTAAAGGAAAAAAGTTATGAAAAAGGCAAAAGTCGTAAACCAAGCAAATAAACAAGGCCGCTCCTTAACCGGTAAAAGAGCCGTATTGCTTACTTTGGGTGCGGTTGCGGCTTTAGGCACGGTTGCTGTGGTAGTTCCTACTTCCAATATACCGGGTTTTAAGTATATTGCCCAATTTATTGGTATTGAGGCGGATGCAACTCGCAACTTAACAATGTCGGATTTTGCCTCTTATGCTGTAGGGATGCGTGGTAATAAAATTTCATCTTTACGCGATGCTAACTCCCTTACCTATAGTGTAAACGGCGGTGGTAGCAGTGGACTTTCGCCTTTTTCAACTTTTGCAAATGATAGACTTGCCCAGGCCTATGCCGAAAACAGCAAAACAGTCATAGAGATAGAAAAATCTTTCGGTGGCAAAATAACACCTTTTGATAAAACTAAAATTGATAGAAATGTAACAACCTATGACCCTGCCTTGCTTGCAAAAGGTTTTGACCCTTCAAAGATATCTGCTTCGGCCCAAGCGGCGCAAAGCGGTGCTATGGAAGCACTTGCCGCGGCAGCCGGTAAACAGGCAGAGCAATTTGGCAAACCGGTAAAGCAAACAAATTTAACACAGATTGCAAGTCTTGTAGGTGTAAAAGACAGTAATGTGTCTAATATTGTAGGAACGGGCAATATTATGTCTTTTGCAAACAAAGATGAAATGCTTTACGACCGTATTAAATTACAGGCAAAGGCCTTAATGGGAACAAGCGTTTTCGGCTCGGTCAACCCTAATTTTACCCGCACCGATACTAGAATCGGGCGTCCTGTTTACGGTATGTTTAAGGAACTTGGTAATTCCTACTTCTTCAGCCGTTATGCAAAGGGGGCAAAATATTCCACCGCGGCAGAAGATATAGCCATAGCGGCTTTTGACGGTGGTTCTCCACAAGATCAGAGTATCGTAACACAGGAAGAAACCGCCCACCCCGGCGCAAGTGGTAATCCGCAGGAAAGTCTTAACCAAAGTGCTCAAGCCATAAATGCTTGCCAGCAGATGAGAGATGCTTATAATCAAACTCTTTCTTCTCAATACAGTATGATTCAGGAATACAAAAATATAATGAAAGGTCTTTCCAGTGCCTTTAACAATACGGAAACACCGGGCAGCTGCTATGGTAAAGGCAACAATAAAAATGTAAAGGAAGCAAGGGACCAATGGAATACTTATATTGACTCCATAAGAGATGCTTGCGATACTATAAGAGATATTAAAAACCAATTTGCCAATCAATGCGGTATAACAATACAGCAACCGGTAAAAACCTGCTCTCAAATGGCGCGAGCGCTTAAACTTGCCCACGTTAAAAAAGCACATATGATTATAAAATGCAGAAGAATCAGTCTTTTCGGTTCAACAGGAGAGGTAACTATAAGTTCTTCTAAATTAAGAAGATGGAATAGAAAATTCAATCATTATATAAATAACGGTTATACCTCCGAAGAAGCAGAAGTCGCTGCCGATAATGATGTTGATATAGATATGGACGATATTTCAGGGGTAGATTATAAATGTAATAACAAAAGAAATTGTTGGAACTATTTTGATAATATGATAGAAGAAGGTTTTGCTTTTGGTAATATAACCGGTATAAATAATTTGCCTACTAATTAATATGCTAATATATAGGTAAAGAGATTTGACAAAATAACGGGGCTTAGGACTTAAATAAAAAGCCCCCATAAAAAGAAGTAAAAGCAGTAGTAAAAAAGTTAAGCAGTAAACATATAAGATAGAGGGTATAGAGCATTTTATGTGTTTTATATCCGTAAACTAAAAGGAGGATTGTATGAAAAAGGATAGCTTCACGTTTAGTGATAAGTTAAAGAAAAGTAAAACTTTACCTTTATCTAAACGTATTCCCTCGCGTGTTGGCGGGGAAGTGAAAGCAAAACGCACCCTCTTTGAGCGTGCGCAAAGGGACTTGCCCTTTATAATCGTGGCAGCACTAGCGTTGCTATTGTTGCCATTCCTCAGCAGAGAATCGGGAGATATTGATACCCCGAAACTCGTCTGGGGCGAAGGAGATACTTATGAAGAAGATTTCAATTCAAAACCTAAATCAGCCGAAGAGGAAATTGCTTTATCTAGCTTCCGCAATCCTCTTGATTTGATTATCAGACGCGGTGAAAAAGATTCTTCCAGAGATACTATTGACCCCTATGCTTCAGAATCAGATTCTTCCGCTTCCGAGGCAGAATCTTCTTCTGATAAATACGGTTCCAGCCGTTCAAGTTATGCAAGTGAAGATTATACTTCTTCTCCCTCAACTTCCAAATATGGCAAAACCGTAAAGAGATCTGTGCGCAATTCCGTTAAGCGTGTGCCTACCGCTATTGGCTCTTTAACTACTAAAGGTATGGTTTCCGCAAACGGTGGCGGTTCACCGAATCATAGTTTGGCTTTCGGCAGCCGTTCAAAAGATGCCGCACCCAGAGTTCAAGGCCCCGGTGTCAGACCGGTTGCTTTGCAACCTTTAACCGCAGCGGGCAAAGGGCGCGACTTAACCGGCAATGATGCCCTTTATGCAGAAGCGGCACGCTCTATCGGCGCAATGAACAGACCGGGCGCAAAACAGGCCCTTATGGATGCTCAACTTGCCGATCTTGACGGTAAACCTTTAGGCGATACCAAAAGCGCTGAAGCCAAAGGCGAACCCGGCAGACCCGGCGCCGGCGGCGGCCCCAGCAATAATTGGACCCATAACAACCAAAAACCTTGGTGGTGGGATATGATGAAAGAACGCTCCCAAAGAAGATGGGAACTTTGGCATTATAACTGGGAAAAAATGGCCTCTGATAGTTTAATTGCTTTAACAAGAGGTCTTGCTTCCTGCTTAATCACCGGTTCCAATAATTTTGAAGTTAGCAAATTCTTGGGTGCCGACGGTGGTGATGCTGATGGTAAATGTGTTGATGATAACGGAAATGAAGTTTATATCCGCCGCAGACAATACATCAACGAATTAAAAGTTTCCGGCGGTAAAGATAGCGCTGCTTCTTCTGTTTCTGCTTTACCTTGGGAAGAAGCCTGTGTTAAATATGGTCACGGAAAAGTAGAAATGAAACCTTCCGGTTCCCACAAGAGTATGTTGGAAACCCGTTTGAATTGCTTGGGTATCGGGCTTAGTGATATTAAAGATAAATATGTAACCAAAAGGGCATTTACTTGCCAAGGTACCTATTATGACCCTATGTATGTTAACATAGACATCACAAGAAACGGCAAAGACAAACCCGGAAAATACAAAAAGGTCGGTTACTATGTAATGGGTGAAAAAGACGGTTGTACAGGAGATGTTGCTTTATTCTTGAGCAAGGCAAAATCCGGCAAAAATAATATAACCGGTGTAGATAGATCCAAGGTTTCTAAAATTGTTATTTACAAAGCCAATGATAAAACTACTACCCATTATCCCGAAGGTAATGTTAAAACAACAGATAGAAACCTTGAAGATTACAAATATAAACAAGGTGACCGTGAAGGCGAATACTTTGATGATGAAGAAATTTATTGGGAATCCGGTGACTATGATAAGGCCTTTAATGTCGCTTACAAGAGAATACAAAACGGAGAATGTTTGACTGAAAAAGAACTCCAAAAAATCTTGAAAGCCGGCAAATGGCGTGATGCTAATACACTTGGCGTTTGTGATGATATTGCCTTTAATAATTCTTATTATAAACTTGTTAAGATAAATCCTTTAGATAGCACTCAAGATGATTATCAAAGCACAGGCAATACTCCTAATGATTACACACAGGCATTCAAAGATATGACGGATTGTCAATATAAGGATGTCTTTATTGAGAAGGTTCCCAGCAATCACGTTTTTGCTACAACAATTAAGAACCCCGGCAAACGCACAATTGCTTTTGTCTTGGAATATGTTCAAGGTAATGCCTATAGTGATGATAAGGCGCCCAGTTATTTCGATAATGAAAAATCAACCCTATCTGAAAGAACAGGTTATAGAGTTGTTAGAAAAATTGATTATACAAATTATCCTCATTTAGTTTCTAACAATGCTGACGGCTCTCAAACCTTTATAGGCGAAGTTCAAGTGGGCACAAGCAGTACCCTTAAAAATGATAACACTGAGCGCGACGAAAAAGTTAAAGCAGAACCCGGCTTTGGTAAAGTAATTTGGGTTACCACTGACGATATGACAACCGAAGGCGTAACGGAAGGAACTATCGTTAGAGAACCGCAAGCAAACTTACTCTTCCCTACTCCAAGGAAATTATCCGCAGTTTGTAATTACAGATGGGGTTGCAAGGGTGGCAACGTTTGCCCCGGAACTCCTAACCCAAATGAAGAGCAAATTCCAACCGAAGATTATTGCTTTGTCGCGGATGGAAACAACCCCTCAAACACAAGTCTTCGCAAGTATTATAAATTCACTTACTTCCAAGGGCATCCTGTCAAGAGCGATAATAACGCCATACTCCCCGGAGATTTGCCGGAGAATTTTGATGAAGACCACGCGATTGAATGTGAGCCGATATGTAAGTGTAAAGATGACAAATATCGCCTTATAATTAAGAAATATTGTGAAGATATTACCGGAAAAGAAATAGATATTACCGATTGTGAGGAATGTAAAGAAAACGAAGGCGACGGACTTTGCGAGTTAGAAGGTGAAGTCTACAAGAGCATTAAAGTAGTTGAAAACGGAAAAGAATACTACTTCCGCTTGACTAATACACCTGTTGAAGGTAGGGCAACAGTTCCTTGCACACCTATCTGCGCAGATAAAGCAAAGGCCTTAGGTATCTTGCAGACAACAGGCAAAGACTCTAATATCCCGCTTAACGAAACAACTCTTACTACAGAGGAAAAAGTTAATAAGCAAGGTATTGGAATTCCTAGCGAAGTCTGTCCTTATTGTTCAGGCAAGTGCTATATAGGTAATGAAGTCTATCCTTGCACTTCCTTTGAAGGCAATGATGGAACAACCTATTACATCCGCACCTCTGCAACACCTATTGCCGGCAGAACAGAGTTCCCTTGTACGCCTATCTGCGCAAAGAAAGCAGAGGATTTAGGTATTAGTATCTTTAAGACGAAAGAAAGCGATCCTGTGACACCCATTGATCCTGTCTTAACAGAAGATGCAAATAAGATTGCTCCTGTTAAACCCGGTGCTGAAAAACTCTGTCCGTTCTGCAACCCTGATCCAGAATCTCCAGTAGCACCTAATCCGGAGCCTAGAGATTTAGCCACACTTGCCTCTAGGACTATTAACTTTGCAAATGGTTGCTATAAAAAGTATTACATCGATAGTAATTATGACTTCAACGAGTTTAAAGAGGCTGTTATTGATAATGCTGTTGCACAAGGTGTAAATACCTTTATAATTGAAGGCCACGCTTCAGGCCGTGTGGCTAAGTGCCCTGAAGGCAATTGTAATGAATTGCTCGCATACGATAGAGCGATTTACTTATACAATCAAATGGCTCCGTTGTTGAATGGCGTATATAATGTTGAACTTATAGATGAGACTGATAAATCTAAGTTCGGCACCGGTAAATATCCGACACCCGGAACCAATGGCTTGCCTAATTATGAGGATTGCGAGAATCACTGGCCTATAGAGAGAAATACCTTAATGTCTATTTCTTATGATAGTTCCAAGCCTACAATTAAGATTACACTTAGAGGTCTTGGTATCAGTGAATCTGTAACAAGTAAACAGAGTTCTGGAGAAACAAAAGAAGAAGCAAAGATAAATATTAGACGAGGTGAAGACGACAGAAGTGCAATTATCTATCCTAATCAAGAAATAGTTGATAGTGATTAGAAATATAAAACAGACACCCCGTTCTAAAAAAGAACGGGGTGTTTTTTGTCTTAAAACTAGCATATTTAATATAATTTATATATGAGGAAATATGTTTTTTTACTTTCTTTAATTTTACTTAATTGCTCGCTTTTAACATCAGCCGCTTTGCCAAAGTTTCTTGGCGGCAGCGGGCTTGGCATAAATGCGCAAAAAGCTAATCTTGAAAATAATTACTACCCAACCTATTGGGAAAATCTTATGAAAGAGCAATCTTCCCTAAATCTAAAACAGGGTTTTTATGACCTAGCCAGACACGATTATAAAACCGCCGAAATGACATTTGCTAAAGCAACAATAAAAGATCCCACAAAGCCCTATCCCCATATATTTTTGGGTATTTCTCTCTATTGGCAAGGTAAACTTGAAGCAGCTATGGCAGAATATAATCAAGCCCTAACCCTTGACCTCGAAAATGCTCAAGCCCATCAACTTTTAGGTATCGCTTATGCTTGGAAAGGCGAAATTAAACCTGCTTTGGAGCATTTTCAAATCGCCTATAAAAAAGAACCAGACCGCGCTGATGTTAATATGAATTTGGGTTCAACTTACGGCGCCTTAAATGATTATGAAAATGCTCTTTTCCATTTTCGCCGTGCCGTTGAACTTGAACCAAGACATCCTTTGTATCTTTATCAGTTAGGTTCACTTTACGAGTTTTTAGGCAGAGATTCCCTTGCTAAAGATTCTTTTAGAAAAGCAATAAAACTTTATCCCTATTACGAAGAAGCTATTTTGGCCCTTGCCGTTTTATCTGAAAAACTAGGCGAAAATGCCCGCGCAAAAGGTTGTTATAATAAGGCCCTTTCCCTAAAACCCGGCGATAGTATTGCCCGTTTGCGCTTGGTTAATTTGCTAATAAAACAAGAGAATTTTGATGATGCTGTTGACATAATTCAGCGCGCTTTTTTAATTGCGCCTGTTTCAAACGAAGGCCTTGCTTTATCCATTTCCTACGGCGGTAAAACTGCGCAAGCAAGCGCGCAAAATAATACGCAAGAAGATAGCGCGCAAGATACTTTAGATAGTCAACTTGCCGGGTTTAAAAAGCGCTTAGCAAAAATTTCCGCAGAAGAAGAAATCTCTATCCAAGTGCAAACCGAAATTACACCCAAAAACTTTAATCCGCTTGTAGAAAAAACTAATACGGAAACCCCTCAGCCGACTTCCCTTTTTGATAAAAAGTTTGAGCAAAATCTTTCTAATACTTTCAGCCGTTCCTTTACCCTTGCGCCTGCCACCGCCGAAGGCCGTAAAGAACAACTTGATAAACTTTTTGAAGGTTTAAATAATGTCTTAAAAGAAGGTTCAAAAGAAAATGATGTCAAAATGTTTGTGCAGGCCTCCGGCTTAAAAAAAGATGCCCCTAGTTTAACGGCGCAAAATACCGCTTACGGTCAAGCACAAGATTCTATCGGTGCAAAGGCAACTTATAATCCTTATAATGTCGGCAATGATATGGGCCTTTGGGTTATCGGCAAAACTTGGCTTAAATATGTGGAAGAAGTCCAAAACGATATAGAACAAAATACTTTAAAAGAACCTACCTTGCAGAATTATATTTTGTCGGGTTTTATGTATTTGACTCTCGGGCAAGGTAATCAGGCTTTTGATAGTTTCAAAAAAGCAAATATGTTAGTTGAAGATAATCAAACTTTAAGGGAAATTTGCCTTCTTGGTATGGGAACTTCTTTTGTGGTTCTCGGCGAGGAAGAAGAAGCCACGCAAATTTATAACGAGGTTCTTAAAATAAATCCCAATAATAAAATAGCGCAAAGTAATATAGAAATTTTAACTGCGGAGGAATGAATTTTTTATGCAAAAATACGGTCAGCATTTTTTGGTTAATCAAGGTATTATTGACAAAATTACCGGCGCCGTTATTGACAATCAAATCGGTTCTTTAATTGAAATCGGCCCCGGCAAAGGCGCTTTAACTTTTAACCTTTTAAACAAAGGTATAAACGATTTAACACTTATTGAAATTGACCCTAAAATGAGCGAGTTTTTAAAACAAAATCTTCCTTCTTGGGCAACTTATAAATTAATTGAAAAAGATTTTTTAACCGTAAACTCGGAAGATTTACCGTCGGGGCAAAAAACTTTTATCAGCAATTTGCCTTATATTGATGCGGCGCAAATTTTGCTTAAAGTTTTGGATATGCAAGGTTTTGCCTGCGCGGTTTTTATGTTCCAGCGCGAACAGGCGCGCAAGTTTTTTGCTGCGCCAGAAACAAAATTATATGGCCCGCTTTCTATTATGGTTCAGGCGCGCGCAACCGTGCAAAGTGTGTGCCGCGTTAGCCCGGGCAGTTTTAATCCACCGCCTAAAGTTGATAGCGAAGTTGTCTTAATAAAACCCAAAGAAAAAACTTTTTTTACTAGTGCAGAACATAAGAAAAACTTTGACGAACTTGTAAAATGCGCTTTTATTTACCGAAGAAAAACAATCTTAAACGCTCTGTGCGAAGCCTACAAAAAAAATAAAGATGATTTAATAAAAATCTTAGGCAAAAGCGGGGTAAAAGTTTCCGCCCGGGCAGAAGAACTTGACGCGCGGCACTACGCCGATCTTGCCTTAAATCTAAAAGGCTTTATTTTTTAGGTTCTTATCTAAATGCTTTGCGATATAATCTAAAGTTTTTGTAAGTTTAACAAACTCTTTTGTGCCTTTTGTATCAATAAACGGAAAGCACGCTATTCTTAAAGAATTTTCTTCTATGCTTGAAAACTTTTTTATACCGTCAAGCAAATTTCTTTTTTTAGTTTGCTTAAGCGCTTTGTTTACAAGAGTGTCTTTTATTTTATCGTCGGTAATTTTTAAAGTTAAAGTTTCCGACGAGCGAAAATTTGGGTCTTCTATCATAGGTTCTAGCCAATTTGATTTTTTGGCGTAATCAAGCAAAACTTTTGCGTGCGCGCGAGTTAGTTTTTCCATCGCTTTTAAGCCGCCGTGTTTAAGCATATATTTTGTGGCTTCGTTTAACATCCAAATATTTATCGTTGAAGGAGTGTTCAAGGTTTGATATAAAGGCGCAAAATGAAGGGCATTATTAAGATTCAAAAAGAAAGGAATTTTTTTTATTTTTTGCATTTCTTCAGCGCGCTTTATGGCTTTTTTATTCATAATCAAAACGCAGGTTCCGCCGCCTGCACCAAATGCTTTTTGCGTGCTGAAAAGCATAATATCAAAATAAGGTTTAACTTGGTTCATACCCGCCCAAGAAGTTGCATCCCACGCAATTAAAGTGTTTTTGCTTTTTCTTTCATAAATATCCTTTAACATTTTTTCCGGCAGACAAATACCGTGGGAAGTTTCATTTAGAGTAAGCAAAATTAAAGAAGATTTGAAATCCATTTTTTTATAACTCTGCGGATTTTTATAATCAAAAGAAATAAAAGTTTTTTTAATGTTGTCTAAAAAATTGGTATCTTTTATCCACCGTTTTGAAAAAGAACCAAACACAAGTCCGCTGATACTTTTATCTGTCAAAGTCCAAACCACAGCATCCATAGCGGCCGTTGCTCCGGCGGGAAAAAATAAAATTGTGTAATCATCACTCAAGTTAAAAAGTTTTTTTATGTTTAGAGTTGTCTGGCGGTATAAACCTTTTTGCGCGATACTCGGGCTGCGGTGGCTCCTTTCAAAAAAAGTTTTTACAAGGGGTGTATTTTCCACGTGTTTTAGGGCTTGGGCAGGTCCGCAGGTAAAAGTGTTGTTTGGCAAAATATTTTGTGGTATTTTCATAATAACTCCGTCGGTATTATATGTTCTTCTTTCTTAAACGGCGCAAGATAATTAAGCCCGAGTTCTTTAATTATTTTATCTAAATCTTGAGAGTTTTGGCAAAGGGCATCTTGCGGAGCAAAACCGATAAGTTCGCTTGAAAAAGCATCTATATTAAAAAGTTTTGCGATTTGTTTACACTCGTTAAAAACAAATAAAACAGGGGATTTTTTATAATTTTCTATATTGATGGAAACTTGGCACAAATCATATTCTTTAATAAACCAAGCGGTTGTTTTTATATAAGGTATTTTGGCGCGTAAAGTTTTAGCGATTTGTTTTGCGATTTGTAAATCTTTTGTCTTTAAGTTGATATTATAAGCAATTAAAAAATCACGCGCGCCAAAACAAAAAGCACCGGTCTTTTTGACTTGATTATTAAAAGCACAAGGCCCGAAATCAGGCGGAAGAATTTTTAATTTTTCGGGTAAACTTTCATACTGGCCTTTGCGGATAAAAGATAAATTTTTTCTTTCAGCAGAAGTTGCCGCCTCGCCATATAAATAGGCGGGTATGCCCCTTTCTCCGGCAAATTTTGCAGTTGCTTTTGCAAGTTCTATACAATCTTTTATAGTTGCGTTTTTCATCGGTATAAACGGGCAAACATCCAAAGAGCCTATTCTAAAATGCTTGCCTTTTTGCACGGACATATCAATTAAACTAGCGGCGATTTCAACGGCGGCATAGGCGGCTTTTAAGATTTCTTCTTTGCTTCCCACAAAAGTAAAAACACTTCTGTTTACGTCGGCCCCGCTTTCTTTGCCAAGCAAAATAATATTTGCTTTTTTTGTTATATCGTCAGCAAGCAAATTTACTTTGTTCAAATCTCTGCCTTCGGAAAAATTGGGCACCCACTCAATTAAAGTCATAAAAAATAACTCCGCAATAAATTATATCATTTGACAAGCACTCTTTTTTTGATATAATTTATTTAGGAACAAAAAGTTCCTAAAGGTCTTTTAATAAGACTTAAGTTAATAAAAGGAAGTAGAAATAATCATGGCAAACGGAAAAGTGAAATGGTTTAATGATCAAAAAGGGTTCGGTTTTATCGCACCCGAAGATGGCTCTAAAGAGCTTTTCGTTCACTATCAAGACATTCAAGGCGACGGCTTTAAAACCTTAGCAGAAGGTCAAGAAGTAAGTTACGAAGTTGTTGAAACCGAAAAAGGTCTTAAAGCAGTAAAGGTCACCAAGAAATAAAACCTTTTTATGCTATTAACCTGTGTGCAAATTCGTTTGCGCACAGGTTTTTTGTTGTAAATGATTATTCGTCAAAATGAAAAACCCATTAAAAATTACCGAAAAAGATGAGCAAGGCTCTATAAAATTACTATTAAAAATCGCCTTGCCTTTAATTATAACAACCTCATCGCAAAGTATAATGCAGTTTGTGGATAGGATGTTTCTTGCTTGGTATTCGCCCGATGCTTTGGCAGCTTGTTTGCCGGCCGGTTTAATGTCTTTTGCTTTAGTATCTTTTTTTATGGGCACTTGCGGTTATACAAGTGTTTTTGTGGCTACTTATTACGGTCAAAAACGCTATGCGCGTTTAAGTGTTGCTTTGTGGCAAGGGGTAATTTTGGGGGTAATTTCCGGATTGATTATTTTGGCTTTAACGCCGCTAGGGTCTTATATAATAATGTCCTCTAACCACGATAGCGCAGTTAAAATTTTGGAAAGCCAATATTTCACAATTCTTTGCGCATTTGGCGGTTTTGCCGTTATAAATAATGCGCTTGCCGGCTTTTTTACGGGGCAAGGCAAAACGGCAATAACGATGGTTGCAAATCTTGTAGGAAACGTAATAAATTTATTTTTAAATTATGCTCTTATATTTGGTAAATTCGGTTTTCCGGAAATGGGAATAAGGGGGGCTGCTTGGGCAACCGTTATAGGCGGTTTTTGTGTGATTTTAATATTCTTGACTATAATTTTTAGTCCTAAAGTAAACAAAAAATTTAAAATAGGTAAATTATTCGGATTTAATAAAACAGCATCTTTCAGACTTATCAGATATGGTATACCAAACGGTTTTGGCTTTTTTATGGATATTTTCTCTTTTTCTGTATTTGCCTTTTTTACGGGTAATATTGATAAGATTTCGCTTGCGGCAAGTAATATTGTTTTAACTTTGCAGTCAATATCTTTTATGCCATTACTTGGGCTTGCGATTTCCGGTCAGATTTTGATGGGACAATATGTAGGTAAAAAACAACCGGAGTATGGTATTAAAAGTGCTTATAATGCCTTGAAACTCGGTGCGGTTTATTTAACTTTTATAGTTTCCACCTTTTTACTTTTCAGCGATTTTTGGCTTAGCCTTTTTGCCGGTGCAGATGTTGGGGAGCAAATGGCGGCTATTATAAAACAGGCAAAACCTTTGCTTTATATGCTTTGTATTTTTGTGTGGGGGGATTTAATTTTCCTTTGTTTCGGCGATGCTATCAGAGGGGCAGGTGATACCAAATTTCACATGAAAGCGATGGCGTTTTGTTCGGTCCTTTTATTGATAGGGAGTTATGTTATAGTTGATGTTTTGGGTTTAGGAATAAGGGTGGCTTGGAGTTGGATAGTGTTTTATGCGTGGATATCCGGGCTTATTATGATGTGGCGTTTTTTAAGCGGGCGTTGGCGTAATATAGATATTACAAAGTAATTTTATATAATTAAGTTATGGGTAAAAAA
>JAZRZE010000088.1:0-2973 GCA_045601125.1 Elusimicrobiaceae bacterium
ATAGAATCTTTGGAGGTTTTATGAACGAAGAACAAACAGAAGATCTTGTTGCTGCTTCTCTTTTTGAAAGAGTTGTTGCTTTTATTATTGATCTTGCACTTTTTAATTTTATCTTGGTAATATTAGGAAATATCCTCATTAAACTAGGTTTACTAGATACAAAAAATGTTTTAACTATTTTAGTTTGCGCTTTCTACTTTGTATTTTTTGTTTATCTTGTTTTGTTTACGGCAAAAGGCAAAACTTTTGGCAAAATGCTCGTAGGTATAGAAGTTATAAATAAAGACGGAAAAAGCAATTTAACTCTTAAACAAAGTTTTTTTAGGACTCTTGGTTATATACTTAATTTTATTACTCTTTTGGGCGGTTTTTTACTTGGCTTTTTTAACCAGCAAAACAGAACTTTACCCGATTTTTTAGCTTCCAGCAGAGTTATCAGCACAAGAAAGAAAAGTTCTTCGGAAGAAATTGCTTTTTCTATTTTAGGCACTGTTATTCTGTGTTCACTTTTCTTACTTGCTTATTATATTTTCTTTAAAGCGCCCTCGCCTTTTGATCAAAAGAAACTTGCCCTAGGAAAAGAGCAACTTGAAAAAATTGCCTATCTTGAAGAACTCCATAAAGAAAATTTCGGTTATTATACAGAAGATTTAAGACGCTTATCTTTAATCAGCGGCGACGGTGTTCAGTTAAACCGCGATTTACAAAATGCCTTCAAGAGATTCGGTTTCAAAATCGGTTTAAGCGCAGATCAAAACTCTTACAGAATTGAAGGTTACGCTAAAGACAGCAAAGAAACTTTAGTCTTTAAAGAAAAATAAGTATGAAACGCCTAGAACAAGAATATAAATGGCAAGTGCCCTGTAAGGCTTTTTTTAAAGTTTTTAGGAAGGCTTTTTGTAACAAAACGGAAGTTTCAAATATTATCCGCTACTCAATTACGGATAAATATTACGACGATAATTCTTGCTCCCTAAGCCGTGCACAAAGCGCCTTACGCTTACGCAAATCAAATAAACAATATGAGTTTACTTTAAAAACAAAAGGCAAAAGCAAAAACGGTCTTGCATCAAGAAGCGAACTTACTTTAAAAATTTCCGCACAAACAGCTGCCGGTGCATTAAAAGAATTCAAAACTCTTACCACGCAAAATATCAAAGGAATAAAAGATTTACATTTGCTTTTTACCATTAAAAATAAAAGGCAGGCGCTTGATATAAACACTGCCACTTTTGCCGCCCAAGCCGTTTTTGACGACTGTAATATCTGCACCCCCAAGAAAACTATAAAACTTTATGAAATTGAACTTGAGTTTTCCGAAGGCAATTTTACCGATTTTAAAAAATTCTGCCAAAAAATTTCTTTAGAAACAAAAGTTGAGCCGTGCGGTATTTCCAAAGTAGCAACGGCCGTAGCTAATTTATGATAAGTATTTTTTACGCTCTTATTTTAGGTTTACTCACTCCGGGCAGCGCGCAAATCTTTAACGGTCAATATCTTAAAGGTTCTTTAATGGTTGCGTTTTTCTTACTCGGTAAAAGCGCCTTCTTGCCGCTTTTAATACGCCTTTTCAAATTCAAAGACAAACAAAAAATTTTAAAGTTTATTTATGATTTTAATATAATTTATGCCGCTTTTATAATTGTTGCTATTATTGACGGAGTTTGGGGCGCTTTTAATGCGGAACACTCTTTAAAAATCACTTTTATTTCTTTATTTTTGGCAACCTTTGTTATCAATGCGGCAAAACAACTCCGAAACAAATTTATTGTCTATGCTTTAAGCGGAAGGGAAGATATTTTTGATTTTCTCTACCCGCCGATAAAGAAATAGGAGGGCAAAAATGCCTCATGAATTTTTATCTTTTGAAGAACAAGGTGATAAAGAACTAAAGAAAGGAAATTGCGAACAGGCAATAAAAGAATTTTCGCAAGCAATTACCTTAGATCCTAAAAACCCAAGATTTTATATAAAAAGAGGGCAAGCCGTTATGGATTCTGGCAGAGTTTGCCCTGAAGATGATTATAATAAAGTAATAAAACTAGCCCCAAATTCCGTAGAAGGTTATTACGCTTTAAGTCTTATGTCTATCAGAAAAGGTGCTGAAAAGGAAGAAGTCTTTTCTTATCTTGATAAAGCTATATCTCTTGCACCTGATTGGGACTTAATTTACGAATTACGGGCTTCTTACAAAAGAACTATACTAAAAGATTTTACCGGTGCTTTAAAAGATTATGATAAAGCAATAGAATTAAATCCTGACTATTATTTATATTATTACTATCGTGCCTGCACAAAATATGACTTAAAAGATTATATCGGAGCTATTCAAGATTCTACAACAGCACTTAACTTTTTTCCTAAATTTGCAGAAGCCTACCAGCAAATGGGAAAAGCCAAAAAGAAAATGGGGGATAAATTAGGTGCAAAAGAAGATTTGAAAAAAGCAAAAAAGTTAGGGGCTATAGATAACTCGGCATTTAGTTTCTATCGGTTCTTTTCTTTATTTGGCTTAATGCTTATTGTGTTTATAGTACAATTTTTTATAGGAAATGGATTACCCTTTATTGATTTGTCTGTACCGGAAGAAACAAAAAATGTAATTATATACTTTGCTTGGATGATAATACCTCTTATTTTTATAATTCTTATGAAATGACTGATTATATTATCTTATCTTTAATAATGTTTGTAGCGGGCTTTATTGATTGTCTGGCGGGTGGCGGGGGGATAATACGCCTTCCGGCTTTTTTATCTTTCGGTGTTCCGCCGGAGTTCGTGCTTGGAACAAATAAATTAACTTCGGTTTTAGGTGCGGCGGTTTCGGCCTGGAAATTTAGACCGGATATCAAAATCAGCCGAAAACTTATTTTACAACTTGCAATAATTGCTTTTATTTTTGCCGCACTCGGCGCGCTACTTAGCCGTCTTGTTCCGCCTGAAAACTTAAAATTTTTAATTTTAATAATTATT
>JAZRZE010000089.1:0-10090 GCA_045601125.1 Elusimicrobiaceae bacterium
AATATTCTACAGTGGGGCAATGAAAATTGGCGTGGCCATTATTATGTCGCAAATGATGTAGAAACATGTAGCATTGGAATTCCCTCAAAGATGTTTAACATACATAATGGTAAATGCTTCGTAGAAAATTTGAAAGAAAAATCTTCTGACCATAATACAAAAGATGATTTTGAAATAGATTTTGAAGAAAGTTTTATTGAAAGTGAAGCAGAAAAAGAAAATATGATATTGCAAGAACGTATCTGCCCTTTTATGCAGACGGAATGTTCTTTCTTTAAGAGAATTTATAAAAGCATGGAATAAAGGATTTGTTTTATAACTCAAAATTTTATATTAGAAAATAAAACTATTTTCCTTTTAGAATCTTTAGAAAAAGGTCATTTCCTTCTTTAATTTCAAGGTTAATTGCCAAGATATAAATTTTATCTTTAAGAATTTCCCGCCAACCTTTAGGAAATTTTACATAATCTTTAAAAGTAGTAATTAATGGCAAACCTTTACGAAAACTATTTAAAGATTTTATTTCCTCTAAAGTATAAGCATTATGGTCTTTAAAACGCCAGGTTTGTTTTATTTTAAGGCCGAGATTTTTTAAGATTTGTTCAAAAGAAGCAGGATCTCCTAAGCCGCAAAAAGATACAACTTCCCCCTTAATATCGTCTAAGGCCATTTTACTGCGGTTAATAACATCATAAAAATAATCGGGCTTGTGGATGGCTTGTAAAACTTCCAAATCTTCTTTATAAGATTTAATTTTTTCTTTAAGATTTAATCTTTCTTTTTCATCTACTAAATTGCTGTGGGTTAAAATAACCAAATCAGCCCTTTTTAAAGCGGAAATCGGTTCTCTTAAAATGCCATAAGGCAACATTTTGCCATTACCGAAAGGATCGCGCGCATTTACTAAAATGATATTGGCATCTCTCTGCAATTTATGGTGCTGTAAGCCATCATCAAGCAGTAAAATTTCGCTTTTAAATTCTCTTATGACTTCACACGCAGCAGCATATCTATCCGAAGAAACGGCAACCGGTACTTTATATTCGGCAAGCATTTGGCTCATCATATAAGGTTCATCACCTGTTTCCTGCCAGTTTAGTAAATCATTATCAAAAAGAATTTTTACTTTTTCTTTTTTATCTCTTTTATATCCGCGGGAAATTATGGCTGTTTTTACCCCCGCCTTGCTTAAAAGTTGCGCCGCAAGTAAAACAGCAGTAGTTTTGCCTGTTCCGCCGGCTGTAATATTGCCGATACAAACTACTCTGGCATCAGCCTTATTTGATTTAAAAATATTCTTTCTATAACAAAGCAAAATCAAACGGACAATTAAACCATAAATAAAAGCACAAAAAGACAAAAAAATACAAGTAATTTTATTTTTTAGCATTTTTTCTCTTAATTTAACAAAATCCATAAAAACTCCTTTTAAAAAGAAATCCACAATATTATATATTTTTTACCCAAATTAAGCAAAAGCATAAAGACTCCTTATTTGCTATAATTTTATTATATGAAAAGTTTTATATTTTATATGGAATACTTAGCCCTTAAGGCAGTTGTACTTTTTTTGGGTATTTTGCCTTGGAAAGTTGCCCTTAAATTAGGTGAGGGTTGCGGTGTGTTTTTAACTTGGGTTTTGGTAAAACGCTTTAAAAGGAGCGTCTATGACATACAAAGGGCTTTTCCGGATAAATCTGCTAAAGAAGTAAAAGAAATAGCAAAAGAATCTTGGCGTAATATCGGACGTATACTTGCCGAAACTGCCCAAATCAGTTTAATGTCAAAAGAAAAAATGCTTAAAAGAATTGAATTTGTCAATTTTGATAATTTGATAAAGGTAAATCACTCCGGAAAACCTACCATTTTGCACATGGGACATTTTGTTAATTGGGAATTGTTTGCCGTTGCCGGCAGCACTTTGTTTAAAAATATGTTATCTGTGGGAAAACCGCAAACGAACCCTTATGTAAACAAAGCAATTAACAATTTGCGTACAAGATACGGCTCAAGAGTAACAAGTTCTTATAATCCCTTTTTTACTTGTATGAAAGCCCTTAAACAAGGAGCAATGCTCGGTATTGTAAGCGACCAAAGCGTGATATCTTCCCCCCTTTATATGAATTTTCTAAATAGACCGGCGGAAGTTGCACCTATGACTGCTTTTCTTTCTTTAAAATTAAATGTGCCGGTTTATCCTATTAGAATGTATAGAAAAAACGGTAAAGTTTATGCAGAGGCGTATGATCCGATTTTACCCCCACAGGAAAAATTCTCTCACGAACTGTTGATAAAATATACCGAACAGTTAAAAAATATCTACGAAGATTGGATAAGAAAAGACCCCGCTTCTTGGCTTTGGGCACATAACCGTTGGAAAAGAGAAAAGAAATGCCTTCAAAAAATGAAAGAGGCAGGTTATGTCAAATAAAATTAAAGCCCTTTTTTTAGATAGAGACGGCACCGTAATTAAGGAAAAACCCGGTGTTTACCTCTCTGACCCTAAAAAAGTAGAGCTTTATAAAAACACAAAAGACGCTTTTAAACTTTTTCAAAAACTTGGTTATAAGATTTTTATTGTTTCAAATCAATCGGGCATTGGGCGCGGCTATTTTACCGAAAAAGAAGTTTCGGCCGTGCATAATAAACTTATTTCTTTGTTAAAACCTTACTCGGTAGAAGAAATTGTTTATTGCCCTCACGCCCCAAGCGAAAATTGCACTTGCCGTAAACCCGCACCGGCTATGGGTTTAAAACTAATAAAAAAGTATAATGTGGATAGGGCATCTTCTTTTGTTATAGGCGATAAAAAAAGTGATATGGATTTTGCCAAAAATCTAAAAATGCGTTCCGTTTTGGTTTTAACCGCTAACGGCAAAAAGCAACAAAAAAAATATGCCGCAGATTTGAAAAATATAAAAATTTGCCTTGACCTTCTTGGAGCGGCAAAATATATAGAGAAAACAGAGAGAGGTTTTTAGATGAGATTTATTATTTTACTTTTACCGATTTTTTTATTAAATGCTTGCGGTGGTTCCTCGTGGCTAAAGCAGCATACAACAGATAAGGAAAAAACCGTTCAAACACAAATTATAGAGACGGAAGATTCTATTCAAGTAAAACAAGATAAAAAAGCCACCAAAGAAGCCGAGCAAGAAGAAATAAAAGAAGAAAAAACAATTTCTACTCAAGCCCAAACGCAAGAACCTGAGCAAAAGCCAACTTCTGCCGTAAAAGAAACTTCCCCCGCTGAAAAACCTGTACAAAAAGAAACTAAACAAGAAAATCAGCAAACGGCTTTAACAACAGAACAGGAAACAAAAGAATCTACTGCACAAACAGAAAAAACTAAAAGCGAAAATGACCAAATTTTCCTAACTAAAGAAAACCGCCTTGCCCACCCTTGGTATTATGCAAAGGAAACCTCTCGTCCGGAAAATCCTCCAAAATGGTTTGGCGAAGAATTAAAATTTGATATTTCTTGGTCCTTTGTAACTGCCGGTAAAGCACAATTAAATTCTTCAAAAATTGTTGAAGCAGACGGCAAGAAAATGTATCTTTTAGAAGCGTATGCCCAAAGTTATCCTGTAATTGATACTGTCTTTAAGGTAAGAGATATAAATATGTCTTGGATAGCCGAAGATGTAAGCCGTTCTCAAGGTTATTGGCAAAGCGTTAAAGAAGGTTCTTATGCCCGTGACGAGTGGCTTATTTTTGATTATGACACAAATACTTATACTATTCACAAGAAAGATAAGAAAGGCCGTCTTGAACATAAACCCCATACTTTTGAAGGTTCGGCTGTAGTTGATATGTTATCTTCTTTATATTTCGTCAGAAATCAAGAGCTTCCTTTGAAAGGAGAAGTATATTTTGATATAGTAAACAGAGGAGACCAATATCCCTTAAAAGTTCTTGTTTTAGGCAAAGAAAAAGTTAAAGTTAAAGCAGGTAAATTTAATTGTATAGTAGTTGAACCGATGATAAGCGGAGAAGGTATTTTTGTTTCAAAAGGTAAAAGCTTAAAAGTGTGGCTTACCGATGATGAATATAAAATGCCCGTTAAAATGGCAGTAGAAGTTTTTATAGGCAGTGTTAAAGCAGAACTTACCGAATATTCAAGGAAATAGATTATGAATAAAAAGGAACTTATAAACATTATTGATAAATTTGAAGGTAAAGAAATTATTGTTATCGGCGATATAATGTTAGACCATTTTGTAAAAGGAAGCGTAAGCCGTATCTCGCCGGAAGCCCCTGTGCCCGTGGTTAATGTGGAAAGAGAAGATTTTGTTGCCGGAGGAGCCGGAAATGTGGCAGTAAACTTGGCTGTTTTAGGCGCAAAACCGACATTGGTTTCTATTGTAGGACAAGATATTAAAGGCAGTATTTTAACCCAATTTTTAAGTGATAAAGACGTAAATGTTGCTTATGTTACAACAGATGCGGCAAGACCTACTACCCAAAAAGTGCGCATAGTTGCAGAACGCCAGCAAGTCGTAAGAGTAGATAGGGAAAGTAAAGCAAAACTTGAACCTAAAACGGCAAAAATCTGTATGGCAAATTTTAAGCGCGCTCTTAAAAAAGCAAAAGGGGTTATAATGTCAGATTACGGCAAGGGTATGCTTTCCGACCATAATATCAATGAAATAATTACTCTTTGTAATAAAAAGAATATTCCTGTTTGTGTTGACCCCAAAATTGATAACTTTTTGAAATATAAAAATATAACTTGTATGACCCCCAATACCAAAGAAGCATGGGAAGGTATGGGACTCCCCCCTAAAAAAGAAGAAAAAGCAATTCTTGATTTAGGTAAAAAGATTTTAAAAGCCCTTAAAGCAAAAAGTATACTTATTACCAGAAGTGCACAAGGTATGAGTCTTTTTGAACAAGGCACAAAAATAAAAACAACCACTATCAGCGCAACTGCAAAAGAAGTGTTTGATGTTACCGGTGCAGGAGATACTGTTATTTCCGTTTTAACTTTGGCTCTTGCTGGTGGTGCAACTTTAGAACAGGCCGCCTATATTGCAAATGAGGCAGCAGGTTTAGTTGTTGCTAAACTTGGCACAGCTTGCGTAAATAGAGAAGAAATAAAAGAGGTGCTTAAATGAAAGATACTTTAATTGTTATACCGGCAAGATATGCTTCAACCCGCTTGCCCGGAAAAATGCTTGAAAAAATTGACGGCAAAAGTGTAATGCAATGGGTTTGGGAAGCCTGCAATAAAGCAGATTCCGGCGATGTTATTATAGCAACGGAAAGCAAAATTATCGTTGAGGAAGCCGCAAAATTCGGCGCAAAAGCCGTTATTACAAGCGATAAATGTCAAAGCGGAACAGATAGAGTTTATGAAGTTGCCAAAGCCACCGATGCAAAATATATCGTAAATGTGCAGGGTGATGAACCCTTTGTTGCCCCCTCCACAATAAAGAATACTATTGAGAGATTAAAAGATTCTACGGCTGATATTGTAACTGCTTGTATGCCGACAATAGATCTTAATTCCGTATCAAACCCCAATCACGTAAAAGCCGTTTTAAACAAAGACGGTAGGGCCTTATATTTTTCCCGCTCGGTAATACCTTATAAGAGGGAAAATACAGAGGAAGCCCTAAATGCTCCTTATTATATTCACTGCGGTATTTATGCTTTTAAAAGAGAAGCACTTGAAAAATTTGTTTCCCTTCCAAAAAGCAACCTTGAAAACTTGGAAAAATTAGAACAATTAAGAGCATTGGAAGCAGGTATGATTATTGAAAGTATTTTGATAGAGAAACTCGGACCTGCTATCGATACTATTGAAGATTTATACAAAGCAAAAGAATTTGCAAAACAAACCAAATAGGAGTTAAAAATATGTCAAAATTTATTTTTGTAACAGGCGGTGTAGTAAGTTCCCTTGGTAAAGGTATTTCAGGAGCAAGTATAGCAAAACTTTTACAATTAAGAGGATTTAAAGTTAATATGATTAAGTGCGACCCTTATATTAATGTTGACCCAGGCACTTTAAGTCCTTATCAGCACGGTGAGGTTTTTGTAACAGCAGACGGCGCTGAAGCAGATTTGGATCTTGGCTCTTATGAACGCTTTATTGATGTTCCTATGACAAAACGCAATACAAACACCGCCGGTCTTGTTTATCAAGCGGTTATTGATAGAGAAAGACGCGGTGAATATAACGGCGTTACCGTGCAAGTTATTCCTCATGTTACAAATGAAATTAAACAAAGATTTATCCCCTTTGAAAATGATTTTGACATAACTATTATTGAAATCGGTGGAACGGTCGGTGATATTGAAAGTTTGCCCTTCCTTGAAGCGGCAAGACAATTTAGAACGGAAAAAGGACGCCAAAATGTAATGACAGTTCACGCAACCCTTTTGCCCTATATTGCCTCAGCCGACGAATTAAAAACAAAACCGACGCAACACTCCGTTAATAAACTTAGAGAAATCGGTATTGAACCCGATGTCCTTATCTGTAGAACGGAACACCCGATTTCCCAAAGTATGAAAAATAAACTCTCTCTTTTCTGCAGTGTTGAACCTAATGCCGTAATTGAAGCAAGAGATGTTCCTTCCATTTACCAATTACCGGAAAAATTTGAAGAACAGGGTTTAACAGATTTAATTATCAAAAGACTTGAACTTAAACCTAAAGCCAAAAATGACGGTAGTTGGTTTAAGTTTATAAATAAGACAACTTCTTTAAAGAAACAAATTACCGTTGCTATTGCCGGCAAATATGCAGAACTCCCCGATGCTTATAAATCCGTTGCTGAATCTTTAAGACTTGCCGGTATGTCTAATCAGGTTGCCGTAAAAGTCAAATATGTAAACACCCAAAAAGATGATATAAAAAATGCTTTAAAGGATGTTTCTGCCGTGGTAGTTCCCGGAGGTTTTGGTAAACGCGGAATATCAGGCAAAATTGAAGCAATTAAATATGCAAGAGAACATAAACTCCCCTTCCTTGGTATTTGCCTTGGTATGCAATGCAGTGTTATAGAAACAGCAAGAAATCTGGCCAAACTTAAAGCCGATTCTATTGAGTTTGACCCTTCCACAGATAACCCCGTTATAACTATGATGGAAGAGCAAAAACAAGTCAAAAATCTCGGCGGGACAATGCGTCTTGGCAATTATGAAGCAACTATAAAGAAAGGAACACTTGCTTATAAACTCTACAAAACAACAACTATTTTTGAACGCCACCGCCACCGCTATGAATATAATACCCAATATGTTCCCTTACTTGAAAAATACGGGCTTATCGTCAGTGCTTGGCATAAAGGCGTTTTGCCCGAAATTGTGGAACATAAAAATCATCCTTATTTTATTGCTGCGCAATTCCATCCTGAATTTGCAAGCCGTCCGCAAAAACCGCATCCTCTTTTTGACGGACTTATAAAAGCAGCAAAGAAATTTAAAAAGGTTAAATAATTATGAAAACAATTAAAGTAGGCAATATCAAAATAGCAAATAATTTACCTTTAGTTTTTATCGGCGGAACTTGCGTTATTGAATCTAGGGAAAATTATTTAAAAACCGCTAAAAAATTAAAAAGTTTGGTAAAAGAGAATTTTATTTTAAAAGCCTCTTTTGATAAGGCAAACCGCTCTACTTTGCAAGCATTTAGAGGGCCAGGTATTGACGAGGGCCTAAATATTCTTGAAGAAGCAAAAAATACCTTTAAACTCCCTATTTTAACAGATATTCACGAACCTTGGCAAGCAGAAGTCGCTGCGGAGGTGGCAGATATTTTGCAAATACCGGCTTTTCTCTGCCGTCAAACAGATTTGCTTGTGGCAGCGGCAAGAACAGGTAAAATAATAAATATCAAAAAAGGGCAATTTCTATCCCCCCAAGCAATCATAAATGCCGTTAAAAAAGTAGAAGATTGCGGAAATAACAATATCCTTTTGACGGA
The DNA here is from genome assembly GCA_045601125.1 of Elusimicrobiaceae bacterium. Lineage (GTDB taxonomy): Bacteria > Elusimicrobiota > Elusimicrobia > Elusimicrobiales > Elusimicrobiaceae > Proelusimicrobium. The sequence continues at coordinate 7,937 of JAZRZE010000089.1, forward strand.
AAGAGGAACTTGTTTTGGCTACGGAGATTTAGTAGTAGATATGCGCTCTCTTGAAATTATGAAAAAAACCGGATATCCTGTTATTTTTGATTTAACACATTCTATGCAAAAACCTACCGGGCTTGAAAGAACCAGCGGAGATAAGAGTTTTGCTATGGCCCTAGCAAGAAGTGCAAGCGCACTTGGTATAGCAGGTATTTTCTTTGAAGCGCACGAAAATCCGGCAAAAGCCTTATCGGACAGCGCAAATTCCCTTGATTTTAAAGAAGTTAAAACTATGCTTGAACAAACACGCACCGTAGATAATTTGGTAAAAAAATGGAAAAAGATTTAATAAAGAAACATATAAAAACTTTACTTGTTATTTACGCAATACTTGGCGTAATGTTTTTTGCTTTTTCCTATATGGCAGATAATCTGGAAAATCCTTATCATAAAAGGAATATTTCCAGTGAAATTACGCCTTGGCTAAAATAAGGTAAAAAATGAAAATAGTTCTCTTTCTTTTACTTGCCTGTTTTGTTGCCTGTAATTCTAATAAGACGCAGGAGCTTTTAGAATCCGGTCCGCAACAACAGGCAACTAAAGTAATAATAAGCCAAAATCAAAGCGCGCAAAACGACTGGAGTTTGAGTGCAGATAAGGCGGAGTTTTTTGACGCACAAAACCAAGTGCGTCTTTATAATCCTGTTCTTATTTACAGTAAGGAAGGCACCCAAGATAGCACTCTTAAGGCAAAAGAGGGCTGGTATGATATTTCAAAAAATTTAATTGTTTTGACAGGAAATGTGCAAATATCTTCTCTGCCTCAAAGCATAAAAATAAATACAAAAGAACTCTTTTACGATACCGATAAAAAAGAATCTTGGTCTGTTACCCCTATCAAAATGAAAAGAGGTAAAACTTCCCTTACGGCCGAAGGTTTTAAGGCAAATCAGGATTTTAGCCAAATAGAACTTTTCAAACAGAAAACAAATCTTCCTAAAAATATGCAGGATTTCAAACCCGCCCCCCTTACTTTACAGGAGGCCTTAAGTGAAAATTAAACTCTTTCTTATCTTTATGTTAGGTTTGGTTTCTTTGTCTTTTGCCGAGGAAGATTTAAGCGCAATTCTTGGCGGAAGCGTGCAAAGCGACAGATGGCTTATAAACACCGATAAACAGGAAGAAGAGTTTATAGGTAATGTTTCTTACAAAAATGATGTTTATTCCTTAAAAGCAGATTATGCCCTTTCCCAAAGAAAGCAAAATACCTATACCTTAAAAGGCAATATTACGGCAAGCCAAACTTTAGACGATACTTTTATACAAATAAAAGCCGAAAGATTTTTTTATAATAATAGAACCCTAAAAGGTTACGCTTTAGGTAAAACCGGTAAACAGGTTGAAGGACTTTATAAAACCTCTAATAACACTTTTACAGTTTTTGGTGATAGAATTGATTTTGATAAAAAGGAAAATCAAATAGATATTTCCTCGTATGCGGAACTAAATGATTTGAATAATACAATTTACGGCGACAATATTTCTTTTAATACCCAAAGCGGTGTTTTGGAAGTTTTTGGCAAAAGACCTGTTTTATGGGGTTTTGGCGTTGACGGTGATTATGCTTTGCAGGCAGATAAACTTAGCGCCGATACGCAAAAAGGTATTTTTAAGGCGCAAGGTAATGTGGCCGGATGGATTACTTTAGCAAGTGATTTTGAGAAGATAAAAGAAGCAACATCTAAAAAATAGGAAAAATTTTATGGAACTTAAATCTGAAAATATAGAAAAAGTTTATAAAGACAGAAAAGTTGTAAAAGGCGTTAATATTGTTGTTAATTCCGGCGAAATTGTGGGGTTGCTCGGTCCAAACGGAGCAGGTAAAACAACAAGTTTTTATATGATGGTGGGCTTTATTAAACCAACCAACGGAAAAGTTTTTATTGATGGGAAAGAAGTTACCTCTTTACCAATGTATGAACGCTCGCGCTACGGGCTTGGCTACCTTGCACAGGAACCCACAATCTTTAGAGGTTTAACGGTAGAAAATAATTTACTTGCCATTATTGAAAGAATTGAACCAAGTAAACAAAAACAAAAAGAAAAAGTTGCTTCGCTTTTAGAAGAATTTGGCTTGACAAAACTGGCAAAACAAAAAGCGTGGAGTTT
>JAZRZE010000090.1:0-12510 GCA_045601125.1 Elusimicrobiaceae bacterium
CATTATAGGAAAGCACTATTTTGAAATCTTTTTGAATAGAGTTTAAGGCATAACTAGCATTTTGACGGGCAAAAACAAAAATTTGTGCAAGCAAAGTTATGGCAAACAGAATAAAAAATACGCGTCTATGTCCATTAAATAAAATGGTTATAAAATTATTGTTTTTCATTGAAATAATCCCTTATTATTTGTGCAATTTGTGTGTTGTGCATAAAGTTTGGTGCTTTAACCTCTGCACCGTAAAAAACTACTAAAAGAGGGCTTGAAGTATGTTGTTTTGTACTCCACACTAGGCCCAAGTTTTCAGAGGCTTTTTTTATAGCTTTATCAAAACTGAAATCTGTTTCATCTTCTTTTAAGTTGATTTGTTCTAAAGTTAAGTTTAAGTTAAGACTATCATTTATGATTTTTAGAGCATTTTTTGGCGTTTGTTCTTCTTTCGGTAGGGCTTTAAAGTTTTTGCCTAAAGTATAAAAACTTGCTTTTTGTTCTAATATTTTATCTAAAACTTCAGGCGAGATATAGTCATATTTTCCCTGTATATAACCTTTATCCATTTTATTTTCTTTTTCTTCTTTGGAAACTTTTTTATAATTAAAACCAAAACCGCCGGTATCGTGGTCCGCCGTGATAATTAAAAGAGTGTTTGGATGGTTATCAACCCAAGTTTTAAGATAAGCAAGGGTTTCTTCGGCTTCAAGCATTTCTCTTAAAGTTGTAGCGGCATCGTTAGTGTGGGCAGCCCAATCTACTTCACCTGCTTCAACCATTAAAAAGAAACCTTGTTTGTTTTTACTTAAAACTTCAACGGATTTTTTTGTCATTACAGGTAAACTAGGTGCTCCTTTCAGTCCATCAATATTAAAAGGATAACCTTCCGCCGCAAAAAGGCCGAAGATTTTATTTTCTTTTGCTTTGTTTAGTCCTTTTTCGTCAAAGACTAAAGCATAACCGCTTTTAAGTAAAGTTTCAAAAGTTTTATTATCTTTGTTTTTGGGGTCTATTTCATCAGCGTAAGGAACTTTTTTTAAAATATTTTCTAAATCGCCGCTTTCCATATTTTTTTTGCTTACAAAGTGATTAAAACCGCCCCCCATTACAATATCGGGTTTAACTTCAAGCAAATTTTTTGATAAGGTTGTATAATTTTTTCTGTTTTCCACGTGACCAAAGAAACCTGCGGGCGTTGCGTCTAAAACATAAGTATCTGTTATAAGGCCGGTTGCTTTTCCCTTTTCTTTTGCATCAATTAAAACACTTGATACGGGGTTTAAATCTTTATCGACGCCGAGTGCTTCGGGTAGGGTTTTATACCCCGTTGCTATTTGGGTTGCCGCAGCGGCTGAATCCGTAACTACGCTAAATGCCGTGTCATTATAAATTAAAGAAAGTTTACCTTCGTTTATTAATTTTTCCAAAGTGGAAGTTCTATCTTTAAAGGTACTTTTCGGTGCAAGTTTTGCATATTGCATCAAAAGGTGCATAATCGTTGGGCCTGTTCCGTCGGCAATAAATAAAATTACATTTCTTGGCTCAGTTTGTTCTGTTTTAGCGGCAAAGGTAAAAGTTGCTAAAAACAAAAAACAAAAAGCAAAGATAAATAATTTTTTTACCATTTAGGACCTCTTTTTATTAAGTCGGCAAAAATCTTTAAATATTGTTTTGAGGAGTTTTCCCAAGAGAAATTTTTGAGCATAGCATTAGTCATAAGTTGCTGCCAAACATTTTGTTGAGAGTAAACATTTAAAGATTGTTCTATGGCTTCGGCAAGTCCGCCGGCATCAAGCATATTTATAAAAAATCCCGTCGGTTCATTGGAACCCTGTCCGTAAGGGATAACGGTATCCCTAAGTCCGCCGACGCGTGAAACTATCGGCAAAGAGCCATATCTCATAGCAATCATTTGGCTAAGTCCGCAAGGTTCAAAGCGCGAAGGCATTAAGAAGATATCGCTTGCACCGTAGATTTTATGGGCTAAAACTTCGTCATGAACGGGTCTAAAGGAAACTTGTTTTGGATAAGTTGCGGCGATATTTTTCAAAATCTCTTCGGCTCTTTGTTCCCCTTTACCTTCTATAACAAATTGTACTTTGCCGGCAAAATGCGGAATAATATCGGCAATTAAATCAATACCTTTTTGGTAAGCAAGACGGCTGACAACGCCAAGAAGCGGAATATTTGGGTTTTCGTCAAGTCCGAGTTCTTTCTGTAAACTTACTTTACATTTGCGTTTACCTTGCAAAGATTCATCGTCGTAACCCATAGGAATAAGAGTATCGCTTTGCGGATCCCAAACTTCGCCGTCAATACCGTTTATAATACCGCTAAAATCATTGCCTTTATTTCTTAAAACACCTTCAAGACCGAAACTGTTTTGTCCGTTCAAAAGTTCCCTTGCATAAGTAGGGCTGACGGTTGTTACTTTATCGGCAAAAACGATACCTGTTTTAAGATAACTTATTCCCCCCCAATACTCAAATTTTTCGGGAGTAAAATCTGCCCAGAAAAAACCTGCCTTTTCAAAACTTTCCTTCGGGAAATAACCTTGATAGGCAATATTATGTATGGTAAAAAGGCTGCGCGTTCTGGTAAAGAAAGCATCTGTTTTATATACGGTTTGAAGATATGCCGGAATAAGCCCTGCCTGCCAATCGTTTGCGTGGATAATATCCGGCCTAAAACCGATAAATTTACAGGCTTCTAAAACGGCGCGGCTGTAAAAAATAAAGCGTTCATCATTATCGGCATAATCGCCTTTTTTTGTGGAATATAATTCCGGCCTGTCAAAATATTTTGAAGAGCCTATAAAAAATACTAAAGCATTGCCCCATTTAAGGTAAGAGATACGTGCTTCTTCCAGTTTTTGACCGATAGGTACATAAAAAGAACCCGGCACTCTTTTTAAGGAAGAAGAGTTGGAAATATTTCTGTAATGCGGTAAAAATAAAACGACTTTTGCCCCTCTTGCGCGGGAAAAATCTTGGGTAAGAGCACCGACTACATCGGCAAGCCCACCGGTTTTACAAAAAGGAAAAGCCTCACTTGCGGCTAAAACTATATTCATAATAAAATCTCCTATTTAATTTCTTCCTGCCCCATAGCATTATCAATAACTTCGCCGGTTTTTATTTGGGCAGGTTCTTCTTCTAAATCTGTTTTTATTTCTTGTTCATTTTGCACTTTTTCTTCAGAAGGTAAAATCTCTTCTTGTTTGTTTTGCTCAAAATCAAAAGTAGGTTCTTCTGTTTTTTGCAAAACATCTTTATTATCGCCTTCTTCTAAAGGTAAAATATCATCTGTTTTTGGAAGTGGCGTATTAAAAGGCAAATCGTTTTGAACTTCTTTTATTTCCTTTGCGGCAAAAGTTTTTAACTCGGGCAATTGCGAAAGAGAGTTTAAACCGAAAAGTCTTAAAAATTCATCAGTTGTGCCGTAGACAAGCGGCTTACCGGGAACATCTTTTTTACCGACTATTTTGACAAGTCCTCTTTCCATAATTTTTTCAAGAGGAGCAACAATATCAACTCCGCGAATAGATTCAATTTCAGCTCTAGTGATAGGTTGTTTATAGGCAATAATTGCAAGGGTTTCTAAAGCGGCGTTTGAAAGTTTTGTTGAAGTTCTTTCATTAAATAACTGACGCACCCAGCGGCCGTATTCTGGCTTTGTTGCCATCTGAAAACCCCCGCCGATTTCTACTATTCTAATGGCGCGGTTTGTTTGGGCATATTCCTGCTGAAGAAGTCTAACAAGTTCGCCTGTTAAAGCAACATCATTGACCTGTGCTACTTGGGAAAGTTTTGCAAGAGTAAGAGGTCTATCGGTAATAAAAAGCAAATTTTCTATAATTTTTTTATAGTCTTCGCCTGAAAGTATATCTTGCAGATTTTCCTGTTTTTGTTGTTCTTCGGGGTTATTTTCCATTTTCTTGTTCCTCTTGTTGTTTGATTAAATTGTGATAATCTTTATCTTTATTTTCGGGGTTCAAATAAATTCTGATTTCTTTTTTATCTTGGTCCTGCCTTGCTAAAAGTTTGCCTATTTTTAGAAGTTCAAGCAAAGCCATAAAACAGGTTATTACGCCTCTTTTTTTGGTTTCGCCCACAAAAATATCATCAATTAAAATCCAAGTCCTTTGATTTAACAGGGAAATAAGTTTATCCATTTTTTTATCTATCGGGAATTCTTCTATTTTCAAAAGGTCTGCGTGTTGTTTTTCTTCTATCTTTTTGAAAGCGCGGCGCACAGCGGCAAGTAAATCAAAAAGTTGCACTTCAAGCACTCTTTCTCCCGAGTCAAAAACCGGTGCGGATTTATAAAAATTATCTCTATTTTTTTCAAAACTACTTTCCAAAAATTTAGAGGCCTCTTTGAACTTTTGATATTCAACAAGTTTTTCAATAAGTTCTTTTGCCGGGTCCGGTCCTTCATTTTCTGATGTAGGCACTTGGGAAGGTAAAAGTTGGCGTGCTTTTATTTGCATAAGAGTGCTTGCCATAACCAAAAACTCGCCGGCAATTTCCAAATTTAATTGTTTAATAATGTCTAAATACTCAAGATACTGCGTCGTGATTTCGGAAATATTGATATCGTAAATATCAAGATTATCTTTCTTAATCAAGTGTAAAAGAAGGTCCATCGGCCCTTCAAAAATATCAAGATGTATTTTTAAATCTTCTTTGGTCATAAAATATTCATTACTTTTTTAACTTCGCTTAAAGTTTTTGCGGCGCTTTCTCTTGCTTTTAAAGCCCCTTCTTTTAAGATTTTATCAAGATAGGCCTCATCTTTGGCAAAAGTTTCGCGGCGTTTATTAAAAGCCTCAATTTCAACAGCCATAAGTTCAAAAAGTTCTTTTTTACAAGCGACACAACCGCAAGCGCCTGCCTTACAATCGGCCTCTTTTTTAGCAAAATCTTTATTATAAATTTTGTGGAAAGCAAAAACGGCGCAACCGTCGGGATTTGCGGGATCATTTGCTTTTTTCTTATTCGGGTCGGTAAACATAGCCATAACTTTTTTGCGAACACTTTCAAGTTCTTCGCCAAGTTCAATAGTGTTGCCGTAAGATTTTGACATCTTTCTGCCGTCAAGACCAAGCACTTTCGGGATTTGTGTTAAAAGCGGTTTTGGCTCAACAAGGGCATCACTCTTATAAATATCACTAAAACGGCGCACGATATCGCGTGCAATTTCAAGGTGGGCAATTTGGTCTTGCCCTACGGGAACATAAGTTGCCTTATGTATTAAAATATCCGTTGCCATTAAAACAGGATAACCAAGAAAACCAAAAGAGGCCATTTCGTTTAAGTCTTGTTCGGTAAGCATAGCAATTTTTTGGGCGGCACCCTTATCTTCCTGCCCTGCGTATTTTTTCTTTATAAGTTCGTTTAATTGTTCTTTGTAGGTCGGGTTTCTAAGCAGCCAGCCAAGCGGCGTAAACATACCAAGCAAGGTTGCAAGTTCGCTAACTTCGGGAACATGAGATTGAATAAAAATAGTGCATTTTTCCGGATTTAAACCCGCCGCAAGCCAATCAATAACCATTTGTTTGCTATTTAAGGCAAGGTTTTCGGTTCTGTCGTATGCGGTGGTAAGAGCGTGTAAATCTGCCACGAAAAAGAAACATTTATGCTCGTTTTGTAATTTAACAAAATTGCTTAAAGCGCCGAAATAATTGCCTAAATGTAAACGACCTGTCGGGCGCATGCCGGAAACTACAATATTTTTATCATCCATATTTTTATGCTCCAATTATCATATATATAAAGTTCAAACAAAAATTCAAAATCGGTACTATTATCAATCTAAAACCACCTAATAGTATAAGCAAAATAACAAATATCATACCAAAGCGTTCCATTCTTAAATATTTTATAGCCTGCTGTGTGGGTAAAAAGCCCGCAACGATTTTACTGCCGTCTAAAGGTGGCACGGGAATTAAATTAAAAATTGCTAGCAGCAAATTGATTTGTAAGGTATAGTTTAAAGTTTTTAAAAGCATAAGATCCTTAGAGCCGCTTAAAATTAAAATCTTAAAAATAATAACGCATAAAGCCACCAAAAGCAAGTTAGCGGCAGGGCCGGCAAAAGCGACTTTAGCCATATCTCTTTTAGGATTATTCAGACGTAAAAAATTAACCGGTACCGGTTTTGCCCAACCGAACATAGGCAGATGCGAAAGATAACAAATAAATGGCAATATAATCGTGCCGAAAATATCAATATGCTTTATAGGGTTAAAAGTTAAACGCCCAAGAAGATAGGCGGTATCATCACCGTTTTTATAGGCAATAAAACCGTGTGCATATTCATGTAATATAATTGAAAACAGTAAAACTGCTAAAATTACTAAAGTTTCCATACAATATCTATTCTAGCAATTTTAGAGGCATTTTCCAATCAAAAAGGGTTGTTTTTATTTTATTCGTAAAAAATGTATAATATTTACGGAAGTTTATTGTTTTTTCGGAGGAAAAGATGAATAAGTATTTTATAGACGTCATTAGAAATCATTATCTTGATTTTAAGGGTTCTGCAACAGGTAAGGACTTTTTGTGGTATATCATTTGGTATATCGTATGTGCTTTTGTTCTTGGCTTACTTGCCGCTGTTTTAGGCAAGGTTCTTGGTATTTTGGGCACCATATTGGGCATTATAAACGGCTTATATCATTTGCTTTTGCTTTGTCCTTCAATTGCGATATTGGTTCGCTTTGTAAGAGGAATTATTAAATAGGTTCATATCTTTGTGGAGAGTTTTAAATGAAAACCTATTTTTTTAATGTAATAACAAAGCATTATTTTGACTTTACAGGTAGAGCAACTCGCAAACAATTTTGGTTGTGGATTTTCTGGTTGCTTATTTGTAGCATTGTCGTCACCGTAATAGCTTGGCTGTCAATGCTTGTAATTGCCAGAATTTTCGGAATTGCAATTTTGTTACCGCATTTGGCTATTTGTATGCGCAGAATAAAAGATGCCGGTTTTAATGCTTATTGGGGACTTTTGCTTATTCCCACTCTTGTATATAAACTTGAAAAATTATTCAGTTTTGACACCGGTTTACATTTCGGGATTATTACTTGTATCTGTGTTATTGTTTTGTTATTTATTTTCTTAAAACCTAGCAAAGGCAGATAAATAAGAAATGTTTTAGAAAATTAAAAGCCCCTCTTAAATGAGGGGTTTTTATTTATCCTGTAAACTCCCCCTCTTAAATAAATGATAAAATATAAAAATATGACAACAAACACTATCAAAGAAAAACAACCTGCAGGTTTATATTTACTTTCCTTAACTGAAATGTGGGAGCGTTTCAGTTTTTACGCCGCAAGAGGTCTTTTGGTTTTATATCTCGTTGAGGCACTTAAATTTGAACAAGGGCGCGCAAGCAATCTTTTTGGCACTTTTACAAGTTTAACATATCTTTTGCCGCTGCTCGGCGGTTATATAGCAGATAAATATTGGGGTCAAAAAAAGGCCATAATTTTTGGCGCAATTTTAATTATTGCCGGTCAAGTTTTACTCGGGCTTGAAAAAGTGCCTTTGCTTTATCCTTCGCTTTTAACTATTGCTTTAGGTATAGGATTTTTGAAACCTAATGTTTCTTCCGTCGTGGGTGATTTATATACTCAAAACGACGCAAGACGCGACGGCGGTTTTACCATATTTTATATGGGTATAAATCTGGGCGCGTTTTTGTGTAATTTAATTGCCGGCACGCTTGGCGAAAAAGTCGGCTGGAGATACGGCTTTTGGACGGCCGCGCTTGCTATGCTTATCGGTTTAATAATCTTTTTGCTCGGGCAAAATAAATATTTGGCAAGTATCGGCAATTCCCCTAAAAAAATAGCAAAGGAAGATAAACAAGCGCAAAATCCCCCTCTTACAAAAACGGAAATTAGAAAAATTGCGGTTATTTTTATTTTGGCGTTTTTCTCGGTTTTCTTTTGGACGGCTTACGAACAATCGGGCGTATCTTTGAATATGTTTGCTTATCAATATACACAAAGGAATATTTCTTTCTTCGGCCATTCTTGGGAAGTGCCTGCAACTTGGTTTCAATCCCTTGCACCTTTGTATATTATTTTGCTTGCGCCTTTATTTTCTAAACTTTGGCTGTTTTTAGCCAAGAAAGGTAAAGACCCTTCAACGCCGATGAAATTTGTTATCGGCCTTTGGCTGCTCGGTATTGGTTACGGCTTTATGGTTATCGGTTCAATTTTACTTGGGCCGGGCGTTAAAATAGGAATGTATTTCTTGGCTTTAACTTATTTATTCCATGTGCTGGGTGAGTTATGTTTATCCCCCGTCGGTCTTTCAATGGTAACAAAACTTTCCCCCGCAAGATTTGTTTCTTTGCTGATGGGCGTTTGGTTCTTATCTAATGCGCTTGCAAATAAACTTGCCGGCACTTATTCAAGTTATTTCGGCAAGATTGATAATACCTATTTCTTCGGCGGACTTTTGCTTGCGCCTTTGGCGGCAGGGTTTATTTTGCTTCTCATTAAGAAGCCGCTTAATAATTGGATGAACGCAAAATAAAATAGAAGAAATTTAAAATTAGCAAATACTTGCTTTGTTTGCTAAAATTGAGTATAATATTTAGTGAAATTTACCCTAGGGGGTCTTGTTTATGTCAGAAGAAATTAATGAAACACAGCAGAACTTTCCGCCGCGTTTACCCGTTATAACGATACGCGATGTGGTTATGTTCCCGGGTATGTCTTTACCTATATCTGTTAACAGGCCAAAATCTGTTATGGCTGTTGAAGTGGCGCTTGGTGCGCCGGGCAAATATATTATTGCCCTTTCTCAAAAACAGGCCGAGGTGGAAGACCCGAAGGAAGACGATTTATTTAAGTTCGGCGTGCTTGCGCAAATTACGCAATCTTTAAAAATGCCTGACGGCAGTATGAAAGTATTTTTGCAAGGTCTTAGCCGCGCTGCTATTGAAAATCTTGAGTTTAACCCCCTTGCAAAATGCTGGTTTGCCCAAGTTTCTTATCCTAAAGAAGAAGTTGTAAAAGATGCTGAAGTTCAGGCCCTTATGCGCCAAACTTTAGACGCTTTTGAAGAATATGCAATGGTAACAAAACGCATTGCTATTGAAGGTGTTTCCTTTCTAAGACAAATTGAAGACCCTTCCAAACTTGCTGATACCATTGCTTCAAATATCATCGTTAAAACGCAAAACAGGCAAGATATTTTGGAAAGCGTTAAGGTCAAAACTCGTCTTGAAAAACTCTTAAAACTATTAGCTAGCGAAGTTGAAATTATTACGCTTGAAGAAAAAATTCACTCTAAAGTGCGCAGTCAAATTGAAAAATCTCAGAAGGAATATTATCTTAACGAGCAAATGAAGGCCATTCAAAAAGAACTGCGCCAAAAAGATGATTTCCAAAAAGATTTAGACGAATTAAGAGCAAAAGTCAAAAAGAATAATTTGCCAAAACAGGCAGCAGAAGTAGCAACAAAAGAAATTGAACGCCTTGCTAAAATGGCGCCTTTTTCACCTGAATCAACAGTTTCAAGAACTTTCCTTGATTGGCTTGTAAATATGCCTTGGGATATTTCTACGACGGATGTTTTAGATATTGAAAAAGCAAAAGAAATTTTAGACGAAGACCACTACGGCCTTGAAAAAGTCAAAGAAAGAATTTTGGAATATCTTGCAGTGCGCCAACTTACCAAAAGTTTAAGAGGTCCTGTTTTGTGCTTTGTCGGGCCTCCGGGAACGGGTAAAACCTCTATTGCAAAATCCATTGCGCGCGCTATCGGCAGAAAGTTTATAAGAATGTCGCTTGGCGGTGTTAGGGATGAAAGCGAAATTCGCGGCCACCGCAGAACTTATATCGGTTCTATGCCCGGTCGCATTATTCAAGGTATCAGCAAAGTTAAAACAAATAATCCTGTTTTCTTGCTTGATGAAATTGATAAAATGGGTTCAGATTGGCGCGGCGATCCTGCTGCTGCTATGCTTGAACTTTTAGACCCCGAGCAAAATAAAGATTTTGTGGACCATTATTTAGATGTTCCTTTTGATGTTTCAAAAGTGCTGTTTATTACGACGGCAAATTCACTTTCAAGTATCCCCACAACTTTAAGGGACAGACTTGAAATTATTGAGTTTTCCGGCTACACAAATTACGAAAAAATTGCCATCGCGCAAAAATATCTTTTACCCCGCCAAATGAAAGAACACGGCTTAAAAGAAGGCAATTTGAAAATTGATGAACCTGCTTTAGAGTTAATTATCCGCGATTATGTAAGAGAAGCAGGCGTGCGTAATTTTGAACGCTCAGTCGGCACGATTGCGCGCAAATCCGCCCGCAAATTCTTAGAGAAAAAGAAACCTATTAAGGTTACTAAAGAAAATCTTAGCGATTTCCTTGGCGTGCCAAGATACAGCAATTTTGCCGCCGAAGAAAACGGCATTGGTATTTCAACAGGTCTTGCTTGGACGAGCGTCGGCGGTGAAACCCTTGCAATTGAAGCCACCAAATTTGCCGGCAAAGGCAAACTCATTTTAACAGGCCAACTTGGCGGTGTTATGAAGGAAAGCGTGCAAGCTGCCCTAACCTATGCAAGAAGCAAAGGTTACGGTAAAAAGTTCAATTTTGATAAGCAGGATATTCATATCCACTTCCCCGAGGGTGCCGTTCCTAAAGACGGGCCTTCCGCCGGAACTGCTATCACAACTGCCTTGATTAGTTTGATTGAAAATACCCCCGTCAAAAAAGGTATTGCTATGACGGGCGAGATAACTATTACAGGCCGCGTTTTACCTGTCGGCGGAATAAAGGAAAAATTCCTTGCCGCTTACAGAGAAAATATCAAAACAATTCTTTACCCCAAGACTAATGAGAAAGATGTATCGGAAATTCCCTCCCAAATCAGAAAGGAATTAAATTTGATACCCGTTACTCATATGGACGAAGTGGTAAAAGTTGTTTTCGGTAAAGAGAAAAAAGATAAAAAAATTGGTAAAATAAAGAAAAGTAAAAAGAAATAAGGAGATAAAATGCTTAAAAGTTGGATTAAAGAATTCAAAGAGTTTGCCGTAAAAGGCAATATGATTGACATGGCAGTCGGTATCATTATCGGTGCTGCTTTCAGCGGTGTGGTTAATTCACTCGTTAAAGATGTTTTAATGCCCCCTATAAGTTTGCTTCTTGCTAAAGTTAACTTTAGCGGACTTTTCTGGGTGCTTAAAGATTCCGCCACCCACCCGGGCCCTTATCAATCTTTAGAAGTTGCCCAACAAGCCGGTGCAGTTGTTTTACATATCGGTGCTTTCTTAAATAACTTAATTAGTTTTGTTATTACTGCTTTTGCTGTATTTATTTTGATTAAAGCAATTAACAAACTTAAACGCAAAGAAGCCCCCAAACCGGTTACCACAAAGGAATGTCCTTTCTGCAAGAGTTCTATTAATATTAATGCTACTAAGTGTCCTAACTGCACATCAGAACTCAAATAAGTTGTTTTTGACAAAAAATATCCCCCCGCTTATTTTTAAGTCGGGGGATATTTTTTTCGTCGGCTTTTTTCCTCTTATTCCCTGCCCTTTTTCAAAGAAAAGGGGAAGGGTTGGGGATGGGGTAATAAAAAATACCCCACACCTAGCCTCTCCCCTCTTATTTTTAAGAAGGGAGAGGAATAAAAGGTGGCAAAATCCTTGCAAAAACATTTGCTCTGTTAGGTTAAATTTTTGCCTAAACATCCTACCTCATTTAAAAAAGCGTTTTTCTAAAAAAAACTAATTAAAATTTCCTCAAAAATACTGTGCCTTAAAAAAACATTTAAAAACCCCGTTCTTTTTTAAGCGCGGGGTTTTTTGTGTGTCGGTTTTTTAAAAAATTATTCTTTTGCACCGTAAGATTTTAAAAGTTCCACTAGTTCAGTATTATTGTTTTTCGTAGCTATACGTAAAGCGGTTCTTCCTTTAGAATCTTTTTTGTTTACTTTTGCGTTGTTTTCCAAAAGAATTTTTGCTATTTCTAGTTTGTTTACTAGACATGATAATATTAAAGGGGTAATACCATAAATGCCGGGATTGTATCCAATATCGCTATTATAAAAATCTGGAATATTGTAAGAAATATTCACATCTGTTCCTTTTTCTATTAAAGATTTCACTTGGTCATATTTTCCTTTTTCACAGGCAAAAAGTAAGGCCATATTATTGGGCAAATTATCAGCGGTTGCACCATTTTCTATTAAAAATTGTATGGTATAATAATCTCCTTTCTGTGCAGCTTTAGTTAATGCGGTATTTCCATTTTTGTCAGGTAAATTTATGTCTAATCCAGATTTTATTAATTCTTGTATTGTAAAAAATTTGAAATTTTTTAATAAAAAAGACAAGACCTTTCTAGCATCTTCTTGACTTTTAGTTTTAAGATATTTATTAATTAAATAAGATTCTTTTTTATGTCGTATTATAAAGTAAAATACTAAAACAAGAATAATTATAAGTAGTATAATAATTCCAAAAATATTCATA
>JAZRZE010000091.1:0-5031 GCA_045601125.1 Elusimicrobiaceae bacterium
GTGTTGTCTTCCTAAGACCGCTTGGCCTCCGACTTAAGCACAAAAGAATTATACTCTTATTGTTAATTATATAGAACAAAATTATCCGCCTGTAGAAGAACCGAAACAAGAAGAAATTCAAGAAATTATTTCCCAAGAAAATGAACAAGAAAAAATAGACGAAGTAACTACTTTAACAAAAGAATCTACAACACAAGAACCTAAACAACCAGCAACGGAAAATAAAACGAAATAAATTTTCAGTAAAAAATATCCCCTAAGAAATTAGGGGATATTTTTATTTTTTAAGACGGAGAATTTATTTTATAAGACTTTGGGCCGTCATTTCTTTTGGTATTGCTATACCGAGTATTTCTAAAATAGTCGGCGCAATATCACTGAGTTTGCCACCTTCTTTAAGTTGAACTTTAGCAGCGTCATCTGCAACATAAATAAATTCAACTAAATTAGTTGTGTGCGCTGTTTTTGGCATATTTATTTTAGAATCCCACATCTCTTCTGCGTTACCGTGATCTGCCGTAATTAAGACGGTATAACCTTTTGCTAAAGCAGCATTTGCAACATCACCGGTGCATTTATCAACAACTTCAACGGCTTTAACTGCCGAGTCAAAATTACCGGTATGACCGACCATATCGCAGTTTGCAAAGTTCAAAATAATTAAAGAATATTTATCTTTATTTATTTCTTCAATAGCTCTTGCGGCAACGGGGAAAGCATCCATTTCCGGATGGTCCGCGTAAGTAGCAGGATCAAAAGTTCCTTTAATTTCAATTCTGTCTTCTCCCTCAAAAGGTTTTATGGCCTTGCCGTTAAAGAAAGAAGTTACGTGTTTGAACTTTTGCGTTTCGGCAATTCTTAATTGTTTAAGACCATTAGCGGAAATAACCTCACCGAGAAGATTATTCATACCGCCACCTTCACTCATCGGAGCAAGAGCATTAAATTTAAAGCTATCATAATACTTTGTTAAACCGCAGAAAACAATTTTAGGGCGGCGTGTTCTTTGACCGGCAAAATCATCTTCCACAAAAGCACGGGTAAGTTGTATTGCTCTGTCTTGGCGGAAGTTAAAGAAAATTATGCTATCGCCGTCTTTAACGCCTTTATAATCACCGATAACCATAGGCGGGATATATTCATCAACCATTTTATTGCCGTCGGGTGTTTTAAGATTTTCGTAAGCATATTTTATGGCTTCTTCGGCACTATTTACGTGATGACCTTTGCCGTCAACAATTAAATCAAAAGCATCACTTGTAAGTTGCCAAGTTTCGTTTCTGTCCATAGCATAATAGCGGCCCATAAGCGTAGCAACTTTGCCGGTTTTATATTCCGCTATTTTATCTTCAAGCATTTTTAAATAACCCAGAGAACTTGTCGGCGGAGTATCGCGCCCGTCGGCAAAGAAGTGAACATAAACTTGTTTTATGCCTTTTTGTGCAGCGTGTTTTAAAATTGCGTAAAGGTGATCTTGGTGAGCGTGAACACCTTCATCTTGAACAAGCCCCATAAGATGTAAAGCACTATTATTTGCCAAACAATTATCAATTGCTGCTTTAAAGGCAGGTGCATTATAAATTGAGCCGTCTTCAAAAGCATCTTTTAATCTTTTAAGTTCCTGAACAACAATTCTGCCCGCACCCATATTTAAGTGACCGACTTCCGAAGAACCCATATAACCTTCCGGCAAACCGACTTGCGTGCCGGATGCTTCAATTAAAGTATGCGGATATTTCGCCATAAAATTATCTATATTTGGCGTCTGAGCTTTAGCAACGGCATTATAGGAACTGTCTTTTCTTTCTCCCCAGCCGTCGCGAATTATAAGAATTACTTTTTTCATAAACATCTCCTATTTTGTAAGTTAAATAAATCTTGCAGGGTTTTTGCGCCCATATCTTGAAACTTGAAAAGAAAATAATAAAAGATTTTCTCCGTCATAATCGTATCGGACATAGCCCTATGCCAACCCTGACTTGAAATACCGAGTTCTTGCGCTATTAAACCAAGACGGTTACGCTTAAAATGACCGTGTAAGCGGGCATATTTTAAAGTATCTAAAATTATGCAATTTGGCATAGACTCGCCGATTTGTTCAAACTCGTGGCGCAAAAATTTTGTATCAAAATCGGCATTATGACAAATTAAAACATTACCTTCCAAAAGTTCTTTGATTTTTGGGGCAATTTCTTTAAAAATCGGTTTATTTGATACCATTTCATTTGTTATGCCGTGTATAGCAATAACATCGGGCATAATAAAAACCTGAGGGTTTATGAGAGTAGCGTAACTTGCCACCCTTTTTTGCGCACGGGAAGCCAAAAGAGCGACTTCGCAGATTTTACCACCGCCATCGGGGGTCAAACCCGTTGTTTCCGTATCTAAACAAACAAAAGTAGCGTTCTCTATTAAAGTGTTCATAAGTGATATATAAAAAGACGCATAATAACTGCTAATATTATTGTAATAATAGTGCCACCGTGAAGACGGTAAGGACAAGTATCAATTACAAAGGGCTTTTTGAAAACCGCACCCGAAAAAGCCCAAAGAAAGCCAAGCATATATCCCCAAAAACCAGGTAAAAGCAAAAGTAAATATAGAGTCAAACGATATAGCGTGCTTACAAAACGTTCATCAAAAATAGGATAAGCTGCCTGCATAAAATCTTTTTTGAAAAAATGTATCAAAGCCATAAAGAAATAAGTGCTGGTTAAAACGCCGATAAGAATAAAAAGAAATCTATTCCCCACAATAAAACTTTCCCCTTTAACAACAACCAGCGGCGCTACAACAAATAAGAGCATTATTTCTATTGCTTGCCAAAGCAAAAATAAAATAAAGTTATGCCCTTCAAAAGCACGTGTTTCACTAGGATTTATTTTATCAAGCAAGGAATGTAAAACAGCCAAAACAAAAATACTTTTTGTTCCGTCTAAACTAACAGAACCAAAATTTATCCACGTAATAGCCAAAAAGTTATGACAGCAAATTAAACCCGCCAGAAAAAACACTATTCCGTGAACAAAATATCCGGCAAAAACTTTTGTGTGTTTTAGTTTATAAATAAAATTAAAATGGAAAAGAAAATCAGCCAGCAAATGAGCTAAAACTAAACGCCAAAAAATACTCATAAGACTTCCTCCACAGTAAAGCAGAAGCAAGAACCACCCTCTTTATTATTGCTGGCCTCAATAGTGCCACCGTGCGCTTCAATAATATGGCGGGAAATATTAAGCCCTAAACCATAACCTTTTTCTTTAGAATTACCTTTGTTATACTTTTCAAATATCTTTGCAAGTTGAGTCGGAGCAATACCGATACCGGTATCTTTTACAAAAACCTTTCCCTTTTTATAAGAAACTGTAATTTTGCCTTTTTCCGTAAATTTTAAGGCATTGGAAATTAAATTGCTAAAAACTCTTTTTAAAAGTTGTTCGTCTGCATTTACTTTAACTTTTTCATCAATAAGATTTTCTATTTTTAAATTTTTATTTGCTGCAAGGGCCTGCAGTTCTCTGGTAACCTGCTCGGCACACTCTCTTAGGTTAAAAGTCGTTTTATTTAATTTAAGAAGACCTTTTTCAAGTTTAGAAATATCTAAAATATTTTCTATTAAGGAAGTTAAAGTTTGGCTTGATTTTTCCATATTATTAAGCATTTCCTTTTGTTCTTTTGTTAAGGAAGTATTTTCAAGCATCATTAAATAACCTTGCAGACCCAAAAGGGGAGCCCTTAAATCGTGGGCTATCGCATTAAAAATATTATCCTTCATTTGATTAATTTGATATTCATAAGTAATATCCCTAAACAAAATAATACCGACTGCTTGGGCTTTACTGGATTTAAAAATATCACTTATAACTTCAAAATAAAACTCTTTATTATCTCTTGAAATAGATAAAATTTTATTTTGTTTCTGCTTCAAAATATTTTCAAGTAAGGTTTTTTCATCACAATTATCTTTATCTAAAACACCGCTTTTCAAAATAAAATCAGCCGTTTCATTAGTAAAAAGTTTTTTGCCTTTCAAGGAACACATAGCAAGGCCGTCACGCATTAAAGAAACAAGTAAATCCATTTTACGTTTTTCGTCTAAAATTTTATCAAATTGCATACTTTGATAATTTTTTAGACGCAAAGCCATTTCTTTAAAAGTATTAGTTAAAATTTCAAATTCATTCAATGTCGCAGAAGAATCTAACTTAATATTAAAATCGTTATTAGCAATTTGTTTTGCCGCTTTTGTTAAATCTTCCACCGGTTTACTGACTTCTTGAGAAAAAACCAAAGCAGCAAAATAGGAAAGGGTCGTCGTTGCTAAAATGAAGAAAGCAATAAGCCAAGTGATGAGGTTTATGTTCCAAAAGGCCTCTTTACGATACTGTAGAAGAGCAATAAAAGTCTGAGGAAGAATTGTTTTTTGCCAAGCACCCACAAAGGAAGTTCCATCCCGCGCTAGAACCTTTTTTAATAAATAAGATTCTTTTAAGTTATACTCTAATTCTTCGGGAGCAATATCCGGCAATAAATTAGCCGCAAAGGAAATAATTTCTCCTTTTTGATTTAGAAAATAAAAACCGCCACTTTTGCCAAACTCCTGATTTTCAAGTTTTTTCATCAAAGGTAAAATATCTAAAAGAGCAAAAATATACTGCCCGTCTTCCCTAGGATAAAGAATAGAAATTCGGCTTCCGTCTTCTAAAGAAAGCGGACCCAGCGCTACTTGTTTATCCGTAATATTTTTTAGGTAAGGATAGGCGGATAAATCTACGGAAAAATTATCTTCTTCATTATTAACATTAACAATATTTTTACCCTGTTTATCTAAAAGAGCAATAAAAGTAAACTGAGGATTTAAGTGAATAGTATTTTCTACTTCTTCTACAAATTTCTTTTGTTTGCTTGTATCAATTTGAGATAAATAATCTAATTTTTGATAGGAATCTTCTATACTTTGTTTGAAAAAATCACTGGCAAGAGCAGTCAAATTTTTGTAATTTTGTAAAATTGCCGTTTTACTGTGGTTTT
>JAZRZE010000092.1:0-10778 GCA_045601125.1 Elusimicrobiaceae bacterium
TATTTTTTTCATAAAAACCCCTATTTTTATTTAGAAAATTATTTTTTCTTCTTATGAATTTTATCAAGAGCATCTTTTGCGGCTGCTTGATGGGCGGCTTTCTTATTATGTCCCCTACCGCGCCCTAACTCTTTACCTTGCTCATAAACTACTGCGGTAAAGATTTTATCGTGTTCCGGTCCTATGGTTTCAATAATTTCATATTCGGGAACATTTCTGGCTAATTTTTGCATATATTCTTGCAAAACACTCTTGTAATCTTGTAAGTCTATTTCTATCTTTTGGGTTTTGAACCAAGCAAGTATAACTTTGGAAACTTCATCAAAACCGCCGTCAAGGTATATGGCACCGAGCAAGGCCTCCATAGCATTGGAAAGAATGCTTGCACGCTCTCGGCCTCCGCTTGATATTTCCCCTTGCCCGAGAAACAAATACTTACCGATATCTAATTGCTTTGCCCAAAAATAAAGATTTTTTCTGGAAACAAGATTTGCCTTTATTTTAGAAAGCACTCCCTCTTCTTTTGTCGTAAGCAAACTATAAAGTTGCCCGGCGACAATAAGACCAAGAACACTATCTCCTAAAAACTCAAGGCGTTCATTATTAACGCCGTGAGGATGCGGATTATAGGACCTATGAGTGAGTGCTTCTCTTAAAATATCTTTATTTTTGAAAGTATAATTTAATACTTTTTCTATTTCTTGATACACTTAGTTAACTTTAGATTTAATGTGTTCAATTGCTTCCCCGACGGTTTTAATCTTTTCAGCTTGTTCATCAGAGATTTCAATGTTGAATGCTTCTTCAAGAGCCATAATAAGTTCAACGGTATCAAGAGAATCAGCACCTAAATCATTAACGAATTGAGCTTCGGGCTTAACTTGGTCCTCTTCAACACCTAATTGTTCAACAATAATATTTTTTACTTTTTCTTCTACGTTCATTTTTTCCTCCATAGCAAATTGCTATATATATAAACCGCCATTAACTGCTAAAATCTGGCCGGTGATATATCCTCCGTCATCAGAGGATAAAAACATTACCGCTTTGGCAATGTCTGTTGTTGTTGCAAATCTTTTTAAAGGAATTAAAGCCAAAGTTTGCTCTTTAATCTGGTCGGAAAGTTTATCTGTCATATCGGTTTTGACAAAACCGGGAGCAACCGCATTAACCCTAATATTTCTTGAAGCAAATTCTTTAGCCAAAGATTTTGTAAGCCCGATAATGCCTGCTTTTGATGCGCTGTAATTTACCTGCGCAGCATTACCGCTTTGGCCGACGACAGAAGACATATTAACTATACTGCCGTTTTTGGCTTTCATCATAATTTTTAATACTGCTTTGGACATTAAAAATGTCCCTTTCAAATTTACATTTAAGACTGCGTCCCAGTCTTGCTCACTCATGCGTATAGCAAGAGTATCGCGTGTTATACCGGCATTATTAACCAAAATATCAATAGCACCGAATTCTTTAAAAACATTATCAACAAAATTTTGAACTTCCGCTTCTTTTGAAACATCTGTTTTTTGAGCATAAACTTTTGCCTGCGGAAATTCTTTAAGCAAATTTTCTTTTGCTTTAGCTGCACCTTCTTCAGTAGTAGAACACAAAGCAACCACAGCCCCTGCTCTTAAAAATTCTTGAGCAATAGCATAACCTATACCGCGGGCTGCGCCCGTAATAATAACTTTTTTATTATTCAAGTTCATGCTCTTTTGCTTTTTTAAAAATTTGTTTATAGGAAACAATTTTTTCTTCAATTGTTTCAACAGCTTTATTTTCTATAAGTCGTGCAGCTGCTTTTATAGAATTATAAATTGCCTTTTGACCGCTTTTACCGTGACAAATCAAAACAGGGCCTTTAACTCCGAGTAAGGGCGCACCGCCATAAACTTCCGGATCGGTTTTTGCTTTTATACTTCTTAAGGTCTTCTTTGCTATGAGCATACCCAAAGAAGCCAAAGGATGCCCTTTTAACGAACTCTTCATCATATTAAACAAGGATTTAGCAAGTCCTTCTGCGTGTTTCAAAACGATATTTCCCACAAAACCGTCACACACTATAACATCTATCATACCGGTATGAACATCGCGCCCTTCAATATTACCGAAATAATTTAAGCCAAGACGTTTAATATATTTTGTAGTATTTTTTATAAGCAAATTGCCTTTACCTTCTTCTTCCCCAATAGAGAGCAAACCGACAACTGGACTTTTTACTCCATAAGCAATATTTGAATATATAGAACCCATTAAAGCAAATTGAAGTAAATTTACGGCGTCACAATCGGCATTAGCACCGGCGTCCATCAAAACCGCAGGTCCTTTTTCTGTAGGTAAAGGAGAAGCAATTGCAGGTCTTTCCACGCCGTCAATTCTGCCGATACCGAATAGTGCGGCAACCATTGTTGCTCCGGAGTTTCCGGCAGAAATCATAGCGTCTGCTTTACCTTCTTTGACAAGACGCGCACAGACAACTATACCGGCATCTTTTTTAGTACGGCACTCGCGTGCAGGGTTTGCGCCCATATCAATAGTATCAGGCGCGTGGATAATAGATATCTTATCTTGCGGATAATCTCCTACCTGCGCAAGTTCCTTCTTGATCAGTTCTTCATTACCGACCAAGATTATATTATAGCCAAATTCTTTGGCGGCTTGAACGGCACCCAAGACATTGGGTGTCGCTCCGAAATCACCGCCTAAAGCATCTAGTGCTATCCTCATAGGATTTATTATTTTGCTTCTTCTTGAGTTTTGGCCTTTTTGACCTTAACTTCGGTTACCATTTTGCCGTCATAAAAACCACATTTAGGGCAAACATTATGGGGCAAACGAGCTGCACCGCAATTAGAACATTCAACAAAGTTGACTGCTTCTAATTTAGAATTCGCGCTGCGGCGTAAATCCCTTCTGGATCTAGTATGTTTTCTTTTTGGATTAGGCATTTGTATTCCTCACTTATTTTTTTGAAATTTATCTTTCAAACAAGCAAATTGATTTAACTTCGGCGGCTGACAAGAACACTCAACTTCATTCTTATTACAACCGCAGTAAGCACACAAGCCCTTACAATTAGGAGAGCATAACTCCTGTATGTTTTGCTCAAGGGCAAGCGTTTGCCTTGTTATATACATTATATCAATTATTTCAGCCTTATTGGGAAATAATTGTGAAAATTCTTCTTCAAAAGGCTTTTCGAACTCCCCCAAACACCGAGAGCACTGCGCCTTTCTTGTTCCCTTTATTTGACCTTGAACTAAAATCTCTTTTGAAAGCACGCTAAAACTCAATTTTAAAGTTGCTTTGACTAAAGTCAGTTCTTCCTTAAAATCTTGTGCGTTCAAAAGAAGGCTGCATTTTAAACCATGCATCCTAATAATATCCTGCGTTTTGAAATGCAGGTCTTTTGGTATTTCGTAATCTTGGTACATTATATATATGATACTATTTTTGAAGCATCAGGAACACCATAACCCTGTTTTGAGAAAGGAATATTAGGCAACTGCGTGCTAACTTTTTGTAATACTTCATAAAGTTCCTGCGGACTTGGCAAGCGATTATATTTATTCTTAAAGGCCTGCGTTGCTAAAGCGGCAATACCTGTTAAATAGGCACTTGAAAAAGAAGTCCCGCGAACCCAAACATAATCATTATTTAAGCCTAAAGTTTTAAGACCGGAACCGGGTAAAAGGAAATCTAAACCTTGCCCCCAATTTGAAAAAGCGGAAACTTGTTTATTTTTATCCATAGACCCTGCCGCAAAAACGAAATTATAACGGGCGGGATATAAAAGCCCCTGCACGCCGTCATTTCCACTGGCGGAAATTATGGTTATACCGCTTAAATAGGCCTCTGTAAGTTTATTTTTTAATTCATAGTTATCTTGCTCAAGCCCATAACTTATATTAACGATATTTATTTGGGCATTAGGGTTTTGGCGGTTATATTCCAAAATGCTATCTAAAGCATCTATTATATATCTGTTATTTGTAGTTCCGCTTTCATCGGCAATTTTATAGGATTTCAAATTTACTGAGGGAGCGATACCCTCAAAATCATTCCCTTTTTGGCCTACAATAATACCTGCGACGGCTGTTCCGTGACCGCAAAAATCAAAGGGATCATTTTGTCCTGTAATATCTAAAATTTCAATATTGGCCCCGTTAAATTGGCTATGTTGTTTTATGCCAGAATCTAAAACGGCAACCTGTACTCCCCTACCGTCAAGCGAAAGATTTTTTACATCTAAAACTTTACTCGCCCACTCTTGTTCTTTTGGGTTTTTTGTATCAATAAAGTTAGTCCAATAAATAACCTGATAATTACCCGGTCTGGGTTTTGGTCTGTTTGAATTATTGCCGGAAGGTTTTTCCCTTCTTGCAGAATCAATTTTTTGAAAAGAAGGCTTAACTTGTTTTTGTGCTTGGGTGTTTATCGGCCTGTTGTTAA
The DNA here is from genome assembly GCA_045601125.1 of Elusimicrobiaceae bacterium. Taxonomy (GTDB): domain Bacteria; phylum Elusimicrobiota; class Elusimicrobia; order Elusimicrobiales; family Elusimicrobiaceae; genus Proelusimicrobium. The sequence goes on from JAZRZE010000092.1 coordinate 4,456, forward strand.
AAGATGGTTTATTTGCTTCTTCTCTTTGGGTGAAGTTTTGATGATTTGTTTGTTTTTGAGTAGCAAAAGAATTTGTTTGAACAACAGGTTTTTGTTGTATATGTGAAGGCCTTATCTGTGCTTGCGGTGCTTTCTGCGCGGCTTGTGGCTGACTTTGCCTGGCAGTTTCAACCGGCTTTACTTGATAAGGAGAAGGACCCCTTTGCCCTGTTTGGGCAATTTTATTTTGCGCCAAACAGAGAATGGGAAAAAATAAAAATAAAAAAAATGTAAACTTTTTCATACAAAAATTGTAATATATAATTAGATAATAAACAAGGAGGATGTAAATGAAGAAGTTACTCGCAATTGCTGTACTCGTCGCAACTTTAGGCCTTACAGCTGCCGCAGAATCACCAATCAAATTATCTTTATATGATAATATTGCTTGGCCCAAAACCAATCACGCAAATATCGTTCTTGGTTTAGTTGATGCAAACACCCCGACCGTTCACGGTATTTCTTGGGTAATCGGTTCTTCCAGAGCCGACCAAATGTGGGGTTGGTCTGCAGCTTATGGTTATGCAAGATCCAATGAAATGCGCGGTTTACAAGGCGCTATCTACAACGTCACAACAGATGCAGTCGGTTTAACCGGCGGTCTTCTTGATGTCAACAAAGGCACCTTCACCGGTTTAAAAACTGGTCTTGTTAACTTAGGTCAAGAAATGAAAGGTGTTCAATGGGGTTTCTATAACCAAGCCGAAAATTTAACCGGCGTTCAACTCGGTTTTGTAAACAATGCAAGAAGAGTTGAATGTGGTTTACAAATCGGTTTAGTTAACATCATTAAAGAAAACGGTTGGTTACCTGTAATGGTAATCGTTAACGGCAGATTCTAATCTACCTAAACCAAAAAACTTTAAAAAGGCTTGTCCAAAAGACAAGCCTTTTTTGTATAATACTTTTATAAATTGTAAGGTTTTAAAGGAGATAGAAGATGTTTACATTTATATTATTTATCTTAATAGTAGTCCTATTTGTAAAAGTTTCAAACGCAAATGACAGAATAGATGAACTTACAAGAAGAATTTCTCAAACTAGTCCAACCAGACAGGGATATACGCAAAATACTCCTGTAATAAAAGAAGAAGACAAACCTTTCAACCCGCAAAACACAGAACAAGAAAAACGAGAAGAACAAATATTTTCCCCGCAAGAAAAATTAGAAAATTTCCTTGAACCTTTAATTGAAACTAAAACAGAAACCGTTCAAACCAAAGCGGAGAAAATAAATCAAACCCCAAAAGAAGAACCTACATTCAAAGAATATATTAATAAGAGTAAAGAAGAAGCAGACTCTGCACCTTTCTCATTTTTAAACGCAAATGATATAGTAGGTGATAAACAAGAAGCGCAAACAGGAGAAGAAGCTCCTTCTGCTGTGCAATTTACAGCTGCTAAACTTTTCTCTTGGATAGCGGCTATCGCTTTTATTTTAGCCGTAATTTTCGGTTTGGTTTATGTAGTCCAAAACGAAATCATCAGCAAACAAATGATTACCGTTTTTGCCGCAATGGCCGGTCTTGCTTTGCTTGGCGCCGGCTTATATATTAAAGATGAAAAACTTAAAACAGCCGCCGGCACTTTATGCGCAAGCGGTATAACAACTTTCTTTATTGCAACTTACTGTGCTTTTTCTCTTTATAATATGATTAACTTACCTATTGCCTTTGTTTTAATGGCGGCAATTTCTTTTGCTTCTTTCTTTATCTCGGCAAAAAAAGATATTCAGTTTATAAGTTTTCTAGGTATGGTAGCGGCTTTTATTACCCCGCTTTTACTTAGTAACGGCAACGATAATTATATCTTCTTTTTTACTTATATTGCTTTTATTAACGGCGCGGCCATTGCCGTTTCTCTTAAAAAAGGTTGGCATGGGCTTTTAACAACTTCCTTTGTGTTTACTTTCCTTTGTCAACTTGCTTGGCTTGCAAAAGATTTTAATCCGCAAAGAGCAAATATCTTCCAAATAATCTTTACCGTTTACAGCATTGCTTTAACTTGCACTTATTTAAGATTAAAAAACTCTTTGCCTCTGTTTGTAAAGTATGTTTTCAGTGCTTTTATAATTGTCGGCGCGGTAATGGTTTTGCCTTTAATGGCCATCCTTGATCCAACTTCCTTTGTACTTATAAACTTGCTCATTTTAGTTACCGTAAGTAATGCTCTTGTTCTTGTTTTATATTATGGTGAACCGACTATTTTTAAAGTCCCTGCTTATATTATGGGAATTGTTTTTCTCTTATCTTTATTTGCTTGGTCCCATACAATTTATGCAACACAAACAGGTGGCTTATTACTTTTATTTGCGATTTTGGGCGCAAGTTTAGCCAATTCTTTAGTTATCAATTCCAAAACGGGTGAAAGTTTTTCTACCGTTATAAATTTAATTGCTTTATTTATTGTTTCCCTTATGCTTATGGAAACAAACTTCAAACTTGAAAACTTATCTTTCGTACACAACGGCACAATTGTTTTTAACTTGGCGCTTTTGGCTATTGCCTATAAATTTAAGGACAAATTTACTAATGGTTTAAAAACTGCTTTGGGTTCTTATATTATGGCTTCTTTACTATTTAGTTTCTTATTTACTATTCAAGCAAACACGCAAACAGCTTTTGTTCTTATTCTAACAAACGTCTTTATCGTAAACTTTGCTTTACTGTTCCTTACCTTTAAAGAAGGAGATGCTTATAAACTGCCTTTAAAAGTTGCTTCTATCGGTGTTTTCGTTGTACTTTATTTAATGCTTTCTGTAAAAGCGGCTTTAATGCCCTTTACCTTTAGTGCTTATTTACTCCTCGGTGCTTTAAACCTTTTTACCTTCTTACATTTGGCAAAAGAAGAAGAACAGTTCTTTGCTTTACTTTTTGCGGCCGTTTGGTTTCTTGCGATGTTCAACACAACAAATATGTATTATATTTGGTTTGCCGCAGGTATACTCAATTTAGTTTGTTTGAGTTTAGCAAGAGCCTACAAAAAACCTTATCTTGTTTTAATATCGGCCTTTGGCTCAAGTTTCCTTTTCACAAAAGCCCATGATGTTTACGCCGTGATTATTGCTTGTATATTCTTTATTTTGTTCTTTACTTTTCCCTTCCTTTGCAAAAAAGATTTCAAAGAAAATTCCTGCCCGCAATGGATTGCAAGTGTTTATATGGGCTTAATTGCTTGGCTGATTACAATCAATTATGAAACTTTTGCTTCATCCGTAGATAAAGGTTTAATTGCCTTACCTTTTGCCGCTTTATTCTTGCTTAACAGCGGTGCTTTATATAGAGAAATGCAAAACAATAAATATAAAGTGCCTTTTGTTATTATCAGTATGACAACCATCTTCTTTATAACAGCGGCAATAAGTTTAATTTTTGCTAATCAAATGCTTACTCTGGCTTTAGCCGCAGAAGGTGCTGCTTTAATTGTTCTTAACAAAAAGGTGCCTACAAATTGGAACCCGAAAATAGGTTTTGTTTTGTTAATTCTTGCCTTTATAAGACTTATTTTTATAGGGGAATTTTCTTCCGGCTATAGCGTAGATTCAAAAATATTTAATTGGTATATGTTGGTTTATTCTTTATCTGCAGCAGCGATGTTTGTTTCGGCAAAGTATTGGGTTGCGGAAGAAAAAGATAATAATACAATAAAAAATATTCTTAATATAGCCGGTGCGGTTTTACTTTTCTTCTTAATTAACATTGAAATTGCTAACTACTTCAGCACAAGCGGAGAACTTTTAAAGTTTAATTTCTTCGGTGATTTTGCTTCTACGATAACTTATACTATTGCTTGGACTTTATACGGCGCGGCCACCTGCCTTATTGCCTTCTATAATAAACATAAAACCGTATTAAAAATCGGCGTAGTGATTATGATGCTTTCTATTGCAAAACTCTTCCTATTTGATTTATGGTCGCTGGGTATTTTATATAGAATTATCGGACTTTTTGCTATGGCGGGCATATTGTTCGGCATATCTTTAATCTTCCAAAAGTTTAAAGACAGATTGAAAGAATAATCACAAACCTTTCAAGCCCTCTTGTTAAGAGGGCTTTTTTATTATATAATATATATAGTTAAATGTGAGTTGAAAGCGAAAAAAGTTAGTAAATCAAATGCTTTTACCATTAACTATGATAAGTTACCGCCCTAGGTATCCTCTACCTAAATTTTGGTAACTATCAACTAAGGAGAAAAAATAAATGAGCAATATATCAATGAAAGCCATGCTTGAGGCTGGTGTTCACTTTGGCCACCAAACTTCCAGATGGAACCCTAAAATGAGTCGCTATATCTTTGGTGAAAGAAACGGCGTTCATATCTTAGACTTACAAAAAACCGCAAAAGAATTAAAAAAAGCCTGCGCTTATATTAAAGACGAAGCAAAAAAAGGTTCTAAATTCTTATTTGTCGGAACAAAAAAACAAGCACAAGAAGCAATCCAAACCGAAGCCGCAAGAGTTAACTGCCCTTGCATCCATGAAAAATGGCTCGGCGGAACTTTAACCAATTTCCAAACCGTTCGCAAATCTGTTGAAAGAATGGCCGAACTTGAAAGATGGGAAAGCGAAGGTGTTTTAAAAGCCATTTCCAAAAAAGAATCTTCCCGCTTAACAAAAGAACTTAACCGCTTGCAAAAATTACTCGGTGGTATCAGAGATATGAAATCTCTCCCCGATGTTCTTTTTGTTATTGACCCTGTTGATACACAAGGTGCCGTAAGAGAAGCAAAAATTTTAGGTATCCCCGTAGTCGCCGTTTGCGATACAAACGCTGACCCGGATAATATCGATTATCCTATCCCGGGTAACGATGATGCCGCTAGATCAATTAAACTTTTCTGTGCCGCTGTTGCAGATTCTATTTTAGAAGCAAGAGCAGAAGCCAACCCCGAGCCGGCAGAACAAAAACTTGAAGAAGAAAAACCGGTTGAAAACCCGATTATGGCAGAAGCCCTTCAAGCAGCAGTTGCAACCGAACCTGCTAAAGAAGAAGTTAAAGAAGTAGCAGAAGTTGCCGTAGCAGAAAAAGTTGACGTAGCCGAAGTAGCAGAAGAAGCAAAAGAAAAGAAAACTACTGCTAAAAAAACTACTGCTAAAAAAGCAACAACCAAAAAAACTACTGCTAAAAAAACTACAAAGAAAGAAGAAGCAGTAGAAGCAAAATAAATGACTTTAAAACCTGCGCTCTCTTTTTTGAGAGTGCAGGCAAAGTAGAAGTTTAGAAGGAGAAAAAGATGTCCACTTTAGAATTAATTAAAGTATTAAGAGAAAAAACCGGCGCCGGTCTTGGTGCTTGCAAACAAGCCCTTGCCCAAAGCAATAATGAAGTTGAAGCCGCTATCGTTTACTTACGCAAAAAAGGCCTTGCCGATATGGCAAAAAGAGCCGGCAGAGAAACCAAAGAAGGCAGACTCGCCCTTAAAATTTCCGCCGATAATAAAACTTATGCAATGGCTTATCTCGGTTGTGAAACCGACTTCGTTGCAAAAACACCGGATTTTATCGCACTCGTAGATAATATTGCAGATTATATGCTTAAAAACCCGACCATCGCCGATTATACAACCGATGAAACCTTAAAGAAACTTATTGAAGAAAAAGCCCCCAAATTCGGGGAAAATGTTTCCTTTACTAAAGCTGTTTGCTGGAACGCAAATAATAATTTAATCGGTTATTATGTCCACAGCGACAACAAAAAAGGTGCTTTAGTTGAACTTAGCGGTGTTAACGGCAAAGAAGAAGCAGCCAAAGAAATCGCCAGAAATCTTGCTATGCAAGCAGTCGGTATGGTTGCCCAATATCTTAACGAAGCAGCAGTTCCCGCTGAAATCATTGAAAGAGAAAAAGAAATCGCAATGACTCAAGCCAAGAACGAAGGCAAACCCGAAGCCGCAATCGCAAAGATGATTCCCGGCAGAATTAATAAATTCTACAAAGATGTTTGCTTGCTCAACCAACCTTATATGAAAGACAGCAAAGTTTCCGTTCAAGGTTATGTTGACAATGCTTCTAAAGAACTTGGTTGCACAATCAAAGTTGAAAGATTTGTGCGCTTCTAATTCTTTTAGAAAAACATTTAACGCAAAAAAGCCCTCTAAAATTAGAGGGCTTTTTTATTTGCCTAAAAATATTAAATATATCCTTCCGGCGTAGGTGGAATATTCTTATTTTCCTTTAAAATATATTTTAAAGGATAGAGTTGTATATCTTCATATTTATCAAAATTATATTCTTTATAGAGAGCATCTAAAGAAAGTTTTACATATTCTTTTGCTAAATCTT
>JAZRZE010000093.1:0-10123 GCA_045601125.1 Elusimicrobiaceae bacterium
CATTATATTTCTTTTATCGCAGCGGTGAAAGATGACGGATATGAAATAAAGAAATTATATGCGGAGGGCAATGCCGAAGCTCGATTCAAGATCAGCAGGACAAAATACTTCCTGTATTATTGCAATTAGAAGATGAATTTAAAAATATATAATCCTCATAAAAATTATAATTATGCCAACAATAATTGATCATATATATAAACAAATTAGAATTAATCCTAAAAAAATAGCTCTAATATGTGAAGATAGAAAATACACGTTCGCTGATATCGGTCATATAATCACATTCATCACAAAACAGCTCAAAGAAGAAGGAATAAGAAAAGGTGATAGAATTGCTGTCTTAACATCTAGATCAGAATTAACAATCCTTTTGTCTCTTGCTATTATGAATGCAGAAGCAATCTATATACCCTTAGATGCGCAATCTCCTAAAAGCAGATTGTTGACGATTTGCCAAAATGCCAATATACATACACTCATGGGAGAGGACAAAATCATTAAACCAATAGTCGGCGCCAAAAAATTTTTTAGGACATTATATTATTCTATCTCAGACTTAAATAATCTCCTTTTATCTGCTGTAGATATATCTTTCAATAAAATAAGTCCTTTTTCTGAAGCTGTCGCGGTATTTACTTCCGGCTCAACAGGAGAACCGAAGGGAATTATACATTCTCACCATGCTTTGTATCTCTACAATACCAGTACAATGGAAGCAGCTGCCATAAGAAAAGACGACAAAATTATCTCCGCAGTTAATTTTTGCTATACATTTAGTCTTGAAGTGTTTCAACCATTGATAATTGGAGCAACACTGTATATTGCTACATCCGAAATAATGTTGGATCTATCACTCTTAAATAATTATATTAATGAGCATGCTATAACTATAGCCAACATGCCGGCTCAGATGGGGTATCTATTCATTACCACGCAAAAGAACACACAACTTCGTTTATTAATTGTAGCTGGGGGGATCTTGCCTTCTCTGCCACAATTCCCCAGTTATAAAATTTTAAGTGATTATGGTTGTTCGGAGGGATTATCTATATCCGCTCATATCATTTCTCCAAAAGGACCTAACAATATACTAGCTCAAATCAACAAACATGTAACTCTTCAAATTATCAATAATTTGGGCCATATTGCTCAAAATGAAGAAGAAGGAGAATTATGGATTTCCGGCCCTACAGTTGCGAAAGGATATCTAAACCTTCCCCAATTAACTAACAGTAAATTCATTAGAGAGAAAGGAAAACTATGGTACAGAACCGGAGATAAAGTAAAAAAACTCAAGGATGGTAATTATCAATTTGCAGGGCGCATGGATCGAATGATAAAAATCGGGAATCAACGCATAGAGCCGGCAGAAATAGAATTTTGGTTTTCTAAAATAAAACAAGCTATTCAGGTTTTTGTTTGTTTAAAGGAAATTAATAATCATAAATATCTTTGTGCTTATTACACCTCAAAAAATAACAAAGAAATTAAAGGAATACGCACAAATTTATCTAAATACCTACCTCAATATATGATTCCTTCTTTTTTCATAAAATTGCAAAGTTTTCCGCTAAATTCCAATGGGAAAATTGATAGCACACTTTTACCATTTCCCAAAGAGTTACGTAAAACATATAAAACTCCCGCGAATGAAACAGAAATGGCTCTTATAGATTGTGTGACGCGGGTTTTATCTCTTAAACAAAAAATAGGCCTCTTTGATAATTTTGTAAATATTGGTGGGAATTCCGTGGATGGTTTGTATTTAATTTCCGAATTAAGAAAGTGTAAGATATTTATTTCTTTACAAGAATTATTAACCGCTAAAACATTCAGAGAATTGGCTTTAATACATAAAAAAAACCAAAGCATTTCTTTATATACTAATACTAAAAACCGCTCTGTTTGTAAAATCTCTCCGTTATTAAATTATCTGGTTTCTCATAATTCAAGAGAATCTATTAATAGATTTATTATTCCGGAATTTTTTTATTGTAAAGAGAGGACAACTTTATCATGTTTACACCAGGTCATCAAAAACCTATTACAAAAACACACGATGTTAAGAGCCCAACTAAAAAACAATCAATTTTATATTCGGAAAATGTATGACCCTTCGATATTCTGTCTTAAAGAAAAATATCTAAATATACAACCTGATAAAAACAATCCACAAGTGAAACAACTAGTAAACGAATTATATGCAAACATTGATGCGTATAATGGCCCCCTATTTGCGACTTTTCTTGTTCATGCAAAGGATACTGACTATATTCTAACAGCATGTAGTCATTTAGTCTCAGATAATTTTTCAAAAAACATTTTAAAACAAGATTTTGTCGCGCTTTTTTGTAATAAAACGGCAGGCAAATCCATTATGCCACTTTCTGTTAGGACCAGCCCCTATTCGTTATATACAAACTTTTTTCCACTTACATATCCTAATCCAAATAAACAGAGTGCCATTACTCACTCCCACTACGAAACAACATCTATTAGACTAGACGAATCTTTTTATTACAAAATAAAACCTTTACTAGATAACAAAAAAATTGATTTAGCCTCATATGTATTAATTCTCTTGATGAAAAGCTGGTATCAAATCTTACGAACGAAACAATTTGTTTTTATATTATTTCAGCACGGAAGAAACATATCTGCAACCAGTCAAGATCAATTAATTTCATTTGACCATACGATAGGATGTTTCCCAACTTGTTATAAAATCAATTTTTCTTTTAATTCTATTCATTCTCTAATTTCTAATGCAACTTTACTCTATAACTCAATAAAAGAAGCAAAACACCAAAATAAAGATTTCTTTATCAAACGAAGCAAATCTACACCTGTTTTTGGATTTAATTATTTAGGAGAAATTAGAAGGTTCTATGATTATCAAAATGCATTTTTATCACCAGCAAAAAATATTTCGAAGGGAATATACACTCCTGATGATTTTGATATGGGAGCTCCCCTTATAGTATTTATGCATAAGATAGATAACAGTATCATATTACAATTTAGATATAACAACCAAATATATACAACAGATTTTATAAATAATCTCTTTGAACATATAAAGTCCAATATACTAACAATAAATTAAAAAAATACTAGTATTCAATTAAACATTTGGCTCAAATCGTGTAATATTCTATACATCCGATATGGGGCAAGAATAATCTGGTAGGATACACCAGTCCCTAAAATGATCCCATAGCAGTTAACCCAAACTTGATATATTTGAGGCAATTCGCGGCTTAAAATTAGCCCCACTAAAACAATTAATAGCAATAAAATTACATATTCCATAATCTTCTCCTTAATGCTTTGCAATATATAGATATTATACCATCCTACACCGACAACGTATTGTCGCAAAACATTTTTTGTTTTTGTTCACTCATCAATGTAAGATTTTCTCAAGAAAAAAATGGAAATTTTGTCCTGTTTGTTCCCTGTTCTGGATTTTAGGGAATTGGGCAGGTTTGTATTGGGTAGCAACATGAAAAACCTTTAAAATTTAAAAGAAATTCCTTATTTTTCCCTGTATTTACCTTGTTTTATAGGGAAAATAGCATTTCTCTCCGCTTTCTCCCTACTTCAAAACATATCAAAAAGTACCATTTTCAACCGCTTTTCCACCGCTTTGGCAAAACAAAAAAACAGCATTTTTACCGCTTTATTACCGCTTTGGAAAGGAAAAAACTAGCACTTTTTGCCGCTTTATTGCCGCTTTGGAAAGAAAAAAACTGCCACTTTCAGCCTGTTTTCAGCCTGTTTGAAAAATCAGCATAGTGCTAGCGAAACTACACACTCCGTAAAAAATTTAACCGCCTTTATGGCGGTTTAATTTTTTTCTGATGGAACAACAGCAACTGCTTGCTGTTGTGTCGGGATTCGAAGCCCGGAGCGTTATGCGAGTTTGAGCGCGCGTAAGCCGCAAAAGGCAAAAACCGCGAGCCCGGCCCTGTAGCATTTTCCGTCAGGAAAATGACGGAAGGGCGAATTCCCTCCCTCTCCGATAAATTTTGTATCCGCTTTTGGCAATTTTTTTTGCCTCTGCTCCTTCGGATACTTCGGCCTCCGGCCTTTCACAGTATACTCTCAGTCGCTATCGGCCTTGAATTTTATTCAAAAAAATCACTAAAATTTATCTGCTTTGTGTAATTTGGCGGTTTTAGTTTTTTAAATCGGAGGAATCAAAACATCTTCTATAAGTTTACAAACTTCTTTTGGCTGAACAGGAACATTTTTTAAATTATTTTCTTTTAAAAATGTTTCCCATTTTTGCAAAGGAATTTGTAATTTTTCGGAAATATTTTTCTTAGGAACTAACCAATTTTTATCAAATATTTCTGAAATTGCGCTCTGAACCCGAGAAACATTTAACTTATAGTGCTTTTGAATAAAACAAATATCATAGATATCTTTTAGGCGGATAGGGTCCATACAAAAAAGTGCATAATATTTATTGGCTATCACATATTCTAAAGGATATACCGATAATTCAGGCCATAAACTAACCAAATTAACTTTGGGATTCACTGTAAGAAAATCCAATACAGGCAATTTATGCTTACGGTATTTTGCAAGAATATAATGCTTACGCGTATTAACACTTTTTTGCCAAGCCGGTTCTATATAAAAAGTGAGCGTTTCTTTACAATTTGCCAAATATGCCTTAATATTTACCTGTAAAGCAAGGCAATTATCTTGCATATAAGATATTTTTAAGGTGTTCACATCCCAATCAACAGGGGAAAGATATTTGACCGTATGCGTAATGCGTTCATCACAATATAAACAAATTTTCTTAACAATTTTATCTACATCTTCAATAAAATTAACTGACGGACTACCTTGCCAAACAAAGTTTAAATTTCTAAAAAAACGCTCTGAAGAATCCCCCAAGTAAGCACCTTTTATTTCTTCTAAAGTATATTCCTGTAAAACTAATTTGCGCTGACAATCGGGCAATAGAGATAATTTATACAAAAAACGCTCTTGCATATATTGCTTAACCAAAGTATCTAAAGATCTTTTATTATTATTTGCAAATTTAGTTAAGTATTCCAAAACGCTTACAGCAGTTGGCTGAATATTTTTAGCCCTACTCATAAAGACCTCTCTTTTAATTTATCAAAACATTGTTTTACAAGACCTATATATTTACCCTCAGACATATGACAACCCGGATGATATACATTAAGAACAAGGCGTTTTTTATTCTCTGTTTTTTGAATACCTATCATAAAAGGATTAACATATTGTCTATCTAAAACATTTAATGCCCCTTTATTTAAAATGCTTTCTACCTTGCTGGTATTTATAATAATATCGGGGTCAATTGCTTCTATCTGCTGATGTATTAAATCTCTATCTGCCTTATAATAACTATGTATTTCTGTTCCTGTAACCTTTGCAATACCAGCACATTTTTTTACATTTATAATTGCTAACTTTGAAATAACACTTTTACAATCACATATTAAATTTTCATTATGGCGTTTTAAAATCATATAAGATACTTTCATAAGTTTACTATAAGTTTTTGCAAACCCTGCCAAATTATTATTTTTGACACATATATTGAGTGCCTCACGCAAATCCTGATAGTCTGGGATAGTCTGACCTTCTCTCATTGCATTAGGATCTTTTAAAATCCACAATATTTTAGGTTCGGCTTTTTTATATTCGTCTAATTGTATAATCCCATCTAAAACCCCTACTTGAGGATATTTTTTTAAAAAATAGATCTCTATTTCTTTTAATGCTTTTTCATTCATATTTAACTGCTCCTATTTTATTATATTTTAGAGTATATCAAATTTTAATGACAACCCCTTGTCGTAAAATATTTTTATCTTCCTTGCAATAAAATCTCCCTTTTGTGCGTTGTTATAGTAGAAGGCATAAATTTATTATAAAGGAGATTCGTTATGAAAAAGAATATATTTTTACTTTTAAGTATTACCTCTCTTACTGCATGCGCGACTTTTCAGCAGCAACAGACCTTTGATTGGCGCGGACAAAATTTTGATAATTATGTCCTAACCTACGGCGTGCCGACCTCTCAATATACCTTACAAAACGGCAATAATGTTTATTCTTTTAAAACTAATTGCCCCGATACAAATGCCCAAGAAGAATTATTAATTACCATAAATACGGATAATGTTATTGAGAATGTTTCTTTAACGGCGGCCTGCCCGTATGTCCGCCCCGAACCTGTGCAAGAAATCTATATAACAAAATATATTGAAACACCGGAGCCAAGACCTATGCCAAGAGAAAAAATTTCTTCCAAACCGCAACCGGCACCAAAACCACACAAAGAAGTTAAACCGGCTCCTGCGCCCGCACCTGCTCCGCAAAAACCTACGCAACCGCAAGTTGCGCCTAAACCGCAACCTTCGCAAAATAAACCCGAACCTAAACCGCAGGAGCAACCCGTTATTTCAGCGCCGCAAAAACCCGCGCAAGATAAGCCCGAGCCTAAAGAAAATAATAGTTCCATTATAAATAAGATGAACAAACCCAACACTTTAATAATAGGGCAAAAAAATACAGAACCCCAAAAGGATACTTCTGCAAATGTAAAGCAAGAATCTGTTATTTCTAAAAAACTAGAAAAAACAAAAAAAAATAATACAAATATTATTCTTTACGGCGAGCCTGCTGCTTCAAATACGCAAAAGGAGAAAACAACCAAAGCAGAAACTCAAGCAAAAGTTTCCAAATTATTAGGAAAAAAATAAACTAGCATAATTTTGCTATTATAAAATTTTTATTAAACAAACATAAAAATTTTTGGCAAAAATTATAACTTAAAATTTTTCCTTTTCCAAACTGCTGATACCGACTTTAAGCAGCATTATCGCAAACTGCTTACCGTCAATAAGGCGGACATCGTTTTTATCTGCTTCGCGCATAGCCTGCTGATTAAATTTTGCGGTGGATATAACCCATTTGCCGACGGTGTATTCGTTTTGTTGGTGCAACTGGCTATAACGGGTTATTTGTTTGACGGCCCAATCGCCGGTTTCACTTGTGTCTTTATGAAATTTTGCCTGCACATAAATAATCGTTTTAATTGCCTCAAAAGTTGCTACTATATCGGCATCCTCAAAATCTTGTTTACCGGCAGGATTTCTTGGTGGAATTTCCACATAGTCGGCACCGATTTTATAAAAATACCATTTAATTAAATCTTGCAATTTTACATCGGTTATAGATGTCATAAGTGTTTTAAGGACTATTTCGGCAGTATTTGTTATTATATTTTCATAAATTCTGATAGGGGCATTTTCTTTTTTACGCCTTATGGCATCTTCAACATTTGACCTCAAATCGTTTATCCAAACATTAGTGGAGCGTATTTTTAACCTTGAATTAAGCGGCGCATCAATAAAACTACCGCGGGAAATATTTTTTTCAATTTCGCGCACTTTGACCAAAAAACCTATATCAAAAACTTTCTTATTGCCTGTTTCCTGACCGTTTTTATCCTTCCACAATAAAAAACCCCGGGAATCTTTATCTAAAATATTATTGCCGCATTTTATCTGTTCGGATAAAGGCAATTGCCAAACGGTTATGGGGCTTTCCAAAACCTCGTAAACACTAAAAAAGTAAGGTTGCGGAACAACAACCCAATCGCCTTTTCTTAGGCTGACAAAACGAAACAAAGAAAAACGGTTGCGCGATTTCGCACGGGCATAAACACGATTTTCAAAATCTTTAAAATTACCGTTTTTTAAATATTCCTGATTTTGTTCATCAACAGAATCGGCCCAACCAATACTCAAATATCCTGCCTTAAGCAAAGGCCAGGAAATTTCCCCGCAATAAGAAATGCGGTGTAATAAAATTCTGTTTTGTTCCATTTAAAACTCCTTTTTAAAATTACTCTTCATTTTCTGAAAAATATTTTTCTAAAATGGCGGCGGCGCTTTTGACTTTATCCGCGCAAGGGCGCGCTTTGTAATATTCTTTTGTGCGCTCACTCGGAACAGGGCTAGAAGAACCGCTTGGTAAGCCCAAAAGTTCACGGCAGATAATTGAGTCGTTTTCTTCTTTAAATTTTTTACAAAGTTCTTGAACTTTTGTGTAAAACTCTGCTTTCTGCGCGTGACTCGTCGGGTCTTGTGGAGCATATTTTAAAGAAAATGCCATACACATCGCACTTACCGCCCCGCAAACTTCCCTTTGACGGCCAAGCCCGCCGCCAAAACAGGCGGAAAGTTTTAAAGCAGTTTTTTCATCAATGCCGAGTTCGCCCGCAAAAGTGCAAAATACCGCTTGCGCGCAATTGTATCCGCCTAAAAAAAGTTCTTTTGCTTGTTCTGCCTTATTTTTCATTTTGCGCTTCCAATCTTTTCAAAAAATCTAAAATATAGGGCATATTGGCCCCGCTATAATAAGTTTCATTGTGATTTTGCCCATCTAAAAAATAAATTTCTTTTTGCTCTGAAGTGGCAATATCAAATAACTTTTGCCCGTGATGAGGCGGAATAAGTCTATCCTTTTTACCGTGAATAATGAGCAAAGGTTTTTTAAAATTCTGAACAAATTTGTAAGAAGGATATTCATCCTTGAGTATGCGCCAAGCAAGGGGCAAAGGTTTTTCCTTAACTAAACTTTTTAGAGAATAAAACGGTGAAGTTAAAATTAAAGCATCGGCATCCCTTAAAGAAATAACCCCGCTTGAAAACGCCGAACCGAAAGAATACCCATAAACAACAATTTTAGGATAGCCTTGCACCTTTAGAAAATCAAAAGCAGTTGCTCCGTCGTTAAAAATTGTTTCTTGGCGGATTTTGCCCGGCACGCCGGCAAAACTTCTATATTCCATTGCAAGCACAGTATAACCGTTTTGGATAAGTGGCATCAAACGCGGTGCAAAAGTGGCAATTTGCCCTGCATTACCATGTAAAAATAAAATAGCCGGTTTATTTTTATCACCTTCAAAATACCAAGTGCGGATAGGGTTGCCGTCCTGCGCTTTTAATTCTTTTTCCTTAAAATAAGGCATATTTATTTGCTGGGGATTAAAATATTCTCTATCGGGATAGAACAAGAAACTGTTTTGAAAAAAATATAATACCCCAAAATAAAAAATCACAAAAATGACAAATATTATTGCTAATTCTTTTAGTTTTTTCATAAATTATCCTTTAATTGCCATTTCTTTTAATTTGACATAGTCCACTTTTCCTGTGCCCATTAAGGGAATTTCTTCCACAATTTTAATTGTTTTGGGAACGGCAAGTTCACTTAAACCTTTGGTCTTGAAATACTCTAAAATAGCGCTGCGCTGGGCTTCGGCATAAGTGGTAAATAAGACAAGTTGCTCGCCTTTTTTCTCATCAGGGATATTGACTACGGCGTGGGTTTTGCCTTGCCAAAGGGCATTAATTTCGGTTTCAACTGCCGTCAGAGAAATCATTTCCCCAGCAATTTTGGCAAAACGTTTTGCGCGGCCAAGAATATAAACAAAGCCGTCTTCATCAATACGCACAATATCGCCCGTATCATACCAGCCGTCTTGCGGCGGTTCTAAAACGCCGGGGTTAGTGTCGCGCACATAACCTGCCATAATATTGCCGCCTTTAACAAGCAATTTTCCCCCTTCTTCAACACCGGGGATTTGCTCAAGTTTATATTCAATACCGGGTAAAAGTCTGCCAACAGAACCGCGCTTAAAGAACATTGAAGTGTTAACTGCAAGAACAGGAGCTGTTTCCGTTGCGCCGTAACCTTCCATAATACGTAAACCGAATTGGTCATAATATTTGCGGATGGTTTCTTCTTTCAATTTTTCCGCGCCGACAACCGCTAAACGAATGGAATAAAAATCATAAGGATGTGCCATTTTGGCATAACCGCTAAAGAAAGTATCCGTGCCGAAAATAATGGTGGCGTTTCTATCATAAATAAGTTCCGGCACTATTCTGTAATGTAAAGGCGAAGGATAGAAAAACACTTCAACCCCACTTAAAAGCGGCAAGAGTGTGCCGACGGTCAAACCGAAAGAATGGAAAATAGGCATAGCATTAAAGACTCTGTCTTTTAAGCCAAAATCAAGCACACTTTTAAGTTGTAAGCAGTTGGCTTG
>JAZRZE010000094.1:0-24949 GCA_045601125.1 Elusimicrobiaceae bacterium
AGTTTCCCCTTTTACTCTTTTTGCCGAGTCGGAAGGTTCCCACGCTTTACCGCACAGCAAAAACGGTAAGCCGGATGTTTATGTTTTTACCTCTCCGACTTGCGGGCATTGTCTTAGATTTAAACAAGAATTTTATCCTCAGTTAAGAAAGGAATTTAAAGATAAAGTAAACTTTATTGATATTGATGTTTCAAAAGGAGAAGGATCTTTGCAGTTAGTAGATATTGTCCAACAATACGGTCTTGATTCTTATAGCGTGCCTTGTCTTGTATCAGGGGAAAAGTGTCTTGTGGGATACCCTTATGAAATTAAACAATTAGCATCTCAAACTATACGGGAAACCATTAAAAATAATGCAGATTCAAAATCCTTAAAAAATATTGACTCTAAAGAGGCCTTTTCCAAATTTACTGTGGCGGCAATTGTTGCATACGGTCTTGTTGACGGCATAAACCCCTGTGCTTTTGCCGTAATAGTGTTTTTAGTATCTTTCCTAACCATCTACCACTATAATAAAAAAGAGGTTATTTTGATAGGTTCTTCTTATTGCGTAGCCGTCTTTATAACTTATATTTTGCTTGGACTTGGCTTATTCAATGCCCTTTATGCTTTAAGTTCTTTCCAAACCTTTATTGAGATATTTTATTTCGTAATGGCAGCGGCTTGTATTATTCTGTTTATCTTGAGTCTTTATGATTTCTTAGTATATGTTAAAACAAAAAACAGTAAGGAAATGCTTTTAACTCTGGGAACTAATTTGAAAATCAGAATAAACAAGATTATAGGTTTCTTTTTGAGAGGTAAAAAACATTCCACCTTTGGGTTAGTTCTTGCTTCTTTAGCCGTTGGATTCAGCGTTTCTTTGGTGGAAGCAGTTTGCACAGGCCAAGTTTATCTGCCGACTATTGTTTCCATTTTAAAAGATCCTAGTTTACGTTTGAAAGCTTGGGCTTACTTGCTTTTATATAATGTAATGTTTATTTTACCTTTACTTGCTGTTTTTATTCTTTGTGCAATCGGTATAAAATCAGAAGATATAAATAATTTCTTTAAAAAACATTTGGGACTAGCCAAACTTTTGCTTGCTTTAGTGTTTTTAGGGCTTAGCATAATGCTTTTAGTAAATATATTTTAAGTCATGGAAACGAAATTTAATTTAAGAAGAAAGGCCTCTTTTTGGAGTATTTTAAAATGGTTTCTCCTAGCAACTGTAATAGGAACAATCGTTGGTATTTTTAATGCCTTATTTTTAAAATTACTTAGTAAATCAATAGGTTTCACAAATTCCTATAAATTTTACTATCTTCTTTTGCCTTTTGCTCTTTTACTGGTAAATTATCTAGCAAATAAAATCTGTCCCAAAGATAAGGGCTTTTCCACCAATGCGGCAATTGCAAGTATTAATGACAAAAAACCTATATCTCTTATATCTTCCGTAAAAGCGTTCTTTTTGCCTATTATAACTATTGCGGCAGGCGGTTCCGCCGGTAAAGAATCCCCTTGCGCAGACGTCGGTGCGGGTGTTGCTTCCTTTATTTCAAAATTATTTTCTTTTAATGAAAACGAAAGGCGCAAACTTATGATTTGCGGCGTTTCTGCCGGCTTTGCCGGAGTTTTCGGCGTGCCTATATCAGGGGCGATGTTCGGTCTTGAAGTTTTAAGTGTGGGCTCTATATTCTATGAAGTTATGTTTCCTGCTTTTATTTCTGGGATAACATCCTTCCAAATAACCCATATGCTAGGTGTTGAATATGTTTACCATCCTTTACAATTATCCGCTTTGAATATTGACAGTTCTCTTTGGCACGTTCTTTTAGCCGGTGTATTTTTTGGGCTTGTTTCTCTCTTGTTTATAGAAATTTTAAAACTTACACAAATCTTATTTAGATATATTTCTTTAAAATTTTCTGTTTTTTGGAAATGCTTTATCGCCGGTACTTTAATAATCTTAATAACACTTTTAACTTCCGATATTTATTTAGGTTTGACTATGCAAAGAGTTGATGCCATTTTAAACGGTGATAATGCCGCTACCTTGGGCTTTTTATTTAAAATCTTAACAACATCCCTTACTTTTGCCGGCGGCGGTGTCGGCGGAATGATTACCCCAATCTTCTTTATAGGTGCAAATGCCGGTTATTTCTTTGCACATTTACTCGATCTTAACACGATTACATTTGCAGCACTTGGTCTTGTTAGTATTTTAGCGGGGGTTGCTAATACTCCCTTGGCAGCAAGTATTATGGCTATGGAACTTTTCGGCGCAGATATTGCGCCTTATGCGGCAGTTGCCTGTGTTGTCAGTTTTTTAATTACCGGACAGAGAACCATTTTTGACAAACAAAGATTTCATTTTGACAAAAATCTTTCCGATGATGATGCCGGTGAACAAAGCCGCCCGCAACTTGAAAATAAATTAAGGAAAAGAAATTTCCTTTTGGCTATGGTGCGCCATTTAATACCGCAAGATAACCCCTCTTCTAACACGGCAAACAAAGAAATTTCCAATAAAAAAGAAGAAACCCCTAAAGAAAAAACTTTGCCCCAAGAACCCAAAAAAGAACAAAATAAATTTAAGGCAAAGAGATCTCTGACAAAAACTCTTTTCGGTCATCTTTTCCCACAAGAAGAAATAGAAAAGAAATCTAAAAATAAATAAATTTTCGGTTAATCTTATCTAAGTAAAAATTGTAAAAGTTTTAAGTAAATTTCCTTGTAAGGCGAGTAACGCACGGGAAAATCTATCCAATTTTTCTTATCAACAATGCTCTTTGTATGAGAGAAAGTCTTAAAACCGCTTTCCCCATGATAAGACCCCATGCCGCTTTCCCCGACGCCGCCAAAACCCATCTGCGTTGTGGCAAGGTGAATAATAGTATCATTTATACAACCGCCGCCATATTGAACACGCGCCGTAATGCACTTGATATTCTCTTTACTGTTTGAAAAGAAATAAAGAGCAAGAGGTTTTGGTTTTTGATTTAGAACGCTAATTACTTCTTCAAGATTATTATAAGTTAAAATAGGCAAAATAGGGCCGAAAATTTCTTCTTGCATCACTTTATCCTGCCAAGTAATATCGGTCATAATTGTCGGTGCAATTTGCAAAGTTTTCTTTTTGGTTTGACCGCCCAAAATAACTTTTGAAGGTTCTATTAAGCCTTGTAAATGTTCAAAATGTTTTTCATTAATAATTTTTCCGTAATTTTCATTTTCAAAAGGCTTTAAGCCATATTGCCTTTCCGCTTGAACACAAAGTTCCCTTTGTAAATCTTTGACAATATTTTTATGACATAAAACATAATCGGAAGCAACGCAGGTTTGCCCACAATTCAAAAATTTACCGAAAATAATTCTTTTTGCGGCAAGTTTTATATTTGCTGTTTCATCAACGATACAAGGGCTTTTGCCGCCAAGTTCCAAAACAACCGGAATTAAATGTTCGGCAGCGTTTTTTAAGACTTCTTTACCGACTGAAGAACTGCCTGTAAAGAAAATAAAATCAAATTTTTCGCCCATCAAAGTTCTTGCTTTATCAATATCCTTATCTGCTATAAAAACATAATTTTCTTGAAAACAATTTCTTATTATTTTGCCCATAACTTTGGCTGTAGCAAGGGAGTTTTTGCTCGGTTTTATCATAGCGGTATTGCCCGCAGCAAGAGCATCAACTAAAGGCCCCATCGTAAGTAAAAAAGGATAATTCCACGGGCTGATAATCAAAGTATTTCCGTAAGGGGTCGGCTTTGTATAACTTCTTGAAGCGAAATTGACTAAAGGAGTATGCACTCTTTTTTTAGCAGAAAGTTTTTTAATATTTTTTATCATATAAGATATTTCTTCTAAAACAAGGCCGATTTCACACATAAAACTTTCAAAAGAACTTTTGCCTAAATCTTGTTTTAAGGCAAGAGAAATCTCTTTTTCATAACTTCTAATAACTTCTTTTAAAAGCTCTAGTTTTTCTATACGAAAACTGACGGGTAGCGTTGCCCCGCTTTGAAAAAATTTTCTTTGTGCTTCTAAAATTTTATTTAGTTCCATTGTTTTTACCTCTTACTTGATAGTAGAACTTTTCAAGTTCTTTTGCGTTCATAAGTTGCGGAACAGGGTATAAGGGATTAGCTTCTTTTGCGGCATATTTTGCCATCTTAGAAATATCTTTTTCATCTATAACTTCAAAAGAAGTCGGAATATTCATTTGCTTGTTTAGATTTTTTATTGCGGCAATAAATTTTTCCGCACCGGTTTTGCTTGATTCTTCTTTTGTGCTGATACCGGCAACAATAGCAAGTTTATGTAATTTTTTATAAACTGCTTTACCGTAACCTTCTAAAATATAAGGCATTAAAACCGCATTTGCTAACCCGTGCGGTATAATTATATTGCCCGCCAAGAGAGTGTGCAATCGCGTGAATATATCCGACATAAGATTTTGAAAAAGCAATACCTGCTTTGTAAGCCGCAAGAAGCATATTTGCCCGTGCGCTGACATTTAGCCCGTCTTTATAAGCAGTTAAAATATTTTCAAAAACAAGTTTTGTTGCTTCCTAGGAAAGTTGGCGCGTTTCTTTTGTGGTTGAACGACCGATATAAGCCTCTACGGCGTGGGTCAAAGCATCCATACCGGTTGTGGCAGTCAAACTCGGAGGAAGAGTTATAGTTAACTTAGGATCTAAAATTGCATAGTAAGGAATAAAAGTAAAATTATTAAGTGTATACTTATGCTTTTTATCACTATCGGTTATAACGGCGGTAACGGTAACTTCGCTACCTGTGCCGGCCGTTGTGGGAATAGTAATTAAAGTGGGAATTTTTTTAAGAACATGCATAAGTCCTTTCATTTGTTCAATAGATTTTTTAGGATAAACCACGCGGGCACCAATTGCTTTTGCACAATCCATAGAAGAACCGCCCCCCACGGCAATAAGGCAATCACAACTATTTTGTTTGTAAAGTTTTAAGCCCTCTTCAATATTATAAATGGTAGGATTTGCTTGGGTTTTATCGTAAACAGCATATTTGATATTTGCCTAATTTAAAATTCTGGTTAAAATATCAATTATTCCGCTTTGTCTAATACCGGAATCGCTAACAATTAAAGCGCAAATTTTATTTTCCTTTTTTAAGATATCTGTAATATTTGTAATAGAGTTATAAGTTTTAGGTTCGTGATAGGGTAACACCGGCATAGCAACCCTAAAACCAAATTGATAAGTGCGGCAAAAAGTTTTTTCCAGTATATTCATTTTTTACTTCCTCTTTCTTTGTGCTTTTTCTTTTACATTTCTTTTATTTTCAGCACAAGTTTATAGTTATGGCCTATTTTCCTAAAAAGAAGGAAATAGCTCTTAATTATACTCTAGCATATAGTGTGCTACGAGAGCAAACTCTTATTTCGCTTTTTAATATCTTAAGTTTTAAAGAGAATAGTTTTTAGACAGGAAGGCGTAAAAAAACAACAACCCCCAATCTATAAGGATGGGGGTTGCTGTTTTAAATATTTATTTTTTCTTTGCAGTTTTTTTAGCGGTCTTTTTTGCCGGTTTTTTTGCGGCAACTTTTTTGACTGCTTTTTTAGCACAGGCTTTTTTAGCACAGGCTTTTTTTGCACAAGCTTTCTTTGCGCAAGGTTTTTTTGCAGCTTTTTTAACTGCAACTTTCTTTACTACTTTTTTTGCAACTTTTTTTGTTGCTGTTTTTTTCTTTACAGGCATTTTTTTCTCCTAATTTAAGGATGTATGTCTTCAAGAAAATAATACCACATATACACAAAAAAAGCAAGTTTTTTTTAAAAAAACATTAAAATATTTTTTTAAATTTTTTATAATGCAAGTTTTATTTTTATTTTTACTGCCGATTTTACGACTAAAAAAATGCTTTCTTTAAATATTTTATACTCTTTTAAAAAATAAAAAATATTTTCGTAAATTTTATTTTTTAAAAATGAAAAATGCCGCAACAACTAAAAACAAAAAGCCGGTATAATGATTCCAGCGCAAATTTTCTTTTAAGTATAAAATACTAAAAACAGCAAACACGGCAAGGGTAATAATTTCCTGCATACCTTTTAATTCAACTGCGGAAAAATAACTGTGTCCGATTCTGTTTGCCGGAACTTGAAAGCAGTATTCAACAAAAGCAATCATCCAACTTACAAGAATAACAAGCCATAAGGCCTTATTTTTAAAACGCAAATGTCCATACCACGCAAAAGTCATAAAGACATTTGAAATAATTAGTAATATCAACGGTTTATACATATATATATTTTACAATTATATTAGCAATTGATAAAATTTAATTATGAACCCAAAAATTTCTTTACTGCTGTTTTGGCTTATTTTAGGCTTTTCCCCGATTATAGGTGGATTATCTGTTAATCTTATCAGCCCTGTTCTTTTGGTGCTACTTGCAAGCATAGCGGGATTTATTTATTTTATTTTTCCCGTCACAAAAAACAAACAACTTGAGGCACTGTTTGATAAAAAATATTTTGGCAAATATTTTCTTATTTCCAATCTCGGTAATGCTTTGCCTTTTTGTGCTATGCTTTATGCCTTAAAATGGACAACACCTGCAAATATAGCTATCTTAAATCAGGTGGAAATGATTTATTCCCTTTTATTTTGCGCAATTTTCTTAAAGGAAAAAATAACTTTGAAACAAATTATTGCTTCTTTTTTGATAATTGCAGGCGCAACGATTTTAATGTTTGAAAAAGGTTTAATCCCCCACTTAAAAGGTGATTTGATTATTGTTTTTTGTGTATGGATGTTTCAGGCAAGCCATATTTTAATTAAAAAATTACCGTCGGAAATAAATGACAATTTAATTTGCGCGGCAAAGAATTTTTACTCTATTCCTGTTTTAATAATTTTAATGTCTTTATTTGAGCCACAACCTGTTTTTAATTTTAATCTTTGGCTTTTAGTTGTGCTATTTTATATGGGTATTATAAGATATGGGCTTTCCTATAGTCTTTGGGTTTATGCTATCCGCAATTTGCCGCTCGCTAAAACAACGGCGGTTGCTTTATCCTTTCCGGCTTTGACTTTGGTATTATCCGTATTTTTCGGTTATGATAAATTTAGTTTATTTAATATCTCAGGTTTAGTTCTGACGATGGCTGGTGCTTTGTGGCTAAATGAACTAATGAATAAAAAATAATATGAAAACTTTTGAAATAGCAATACTCGGCGCGGGAGCCGGCGGACTTTTTAGCGCAGGATTGATTGGTAAAACAGATAAAATTATTATTGATAGTGGCGTAAAAGCCGGCAGAAAAGTGCTGGCCTCAGGTGGCGGACTTTGTAATTTTTCAAATAAAAATATGGACGCAGAGTATTATTTTAGCCAAAATCCTCACTTTATAAAATCTGCGCTTGCCGGTTTTAAGCCACAAGATTTTTTAGATATTTTAGACGAAAATAATATATCTTATGATTCACGCCCAAGCGGTCAATATTTTGCCAAAAGTTCAAAAGATATTTTAAATTTGCTTTTAGCAAAAATTGATAAACAAAGCACGACTTTTGCTTTTGAAAACAAAATAATTTCCGTCGTAAAAAAAGAAAATATTTTTGAAATTAAAACAGATAAAAATATTTTTTACGCAAAAAAAATTATCTGCGCGCTCGGCGGACCGACTTATAAAAAACTCGGCGGAACATCTTGCGCTTTTAAAATTGCCGAGAGTTTTGGCCATAGCATTATTCCCCCTTACCCTGCCTTATGTGGCATAATTTGGGATAAAAAACAAAAAAAGATTTTTGGAGATTTAGCGGGACTTACAATAAAAGCAAAAATTTCCTGTGAAAATAAAACATTTACAGACGATATTTTGTTTACCCACGAGGGTTTAAGCGGGCCTAGTGTTTTCAAACTTTCGCTTTACGGCTTAAAGAATAAGGAAATCTTAATAAACTTTTTACCGACGGTAAATTTAAAAGATTTCCTTTTAAAAAATAAAAACATCACAAAAACTTTACCAAATATTTTAGCCGAAATTATGCCAAAACATCTTGCCGAAGTTTTGTTAAAAAACTTTAATAAAACTCTGCCAAACGCAACTAAACAGGATTTAAAATACTTGGAAGATTTATTTTGCGCCTTTAAATTAAAAGTGCAAAATACTTATGATTATGACAATAGCGAAGTTTGCGCGGGCGGAATAAATACAAAAGAAATATCTTCTAAGACTTTTGAATCTACAAAAGTAAAAAATCTTTATTTTATCGGCGAGAGCCTTGATATAACAGGGCAACTTGGCGGCTATAATTTACACTTTGCCTGGGCCAGCGCAAAAGCAGCAAGCGCTTTTATCTTATCAAATATATAAAATAAAACTACCAATCTTTGGAGAGTTTTTCAAGGTCGGCTAGGACTTTGGCTTGGTCTTTTGGTTGGACTCTTTCAATAAAAACTTTACCGTTAAGGTGGTCAATTTCGTGCTGTAAAATTATAGCCAAAAATCCTTCGGCATTAAGTTCAACGGGTAAACCTTTTTCATTAAGATATTTAACTTTAACTTTTTTTGCACGCGGAACTTGAATATTTAACCCAGGGAAAGACAAGCAACCTTCATTACTTAAAACAGTGCCTTCTCTGCTTGAAATTTCGGGGTTAATTAAAACATATCTTTTATAAGAACCTTCTTCTTCCTGAGGCAAAAGAACCACCGCAAGAGAAATATCAAGTCCCACTTGGGTTGCCGCAAGACCGACACCGTTATAGGCAAGGCAGGTTTGCGTCATATCATTGATAATTTTGGGCAATTTCTTGTCCATAAAATTAAAATTGATTCTTTTTGTTTTTTGGTTAAGAATTTCCTTACCGTATTTACAAATATTTAAAATAGCCATTTTTAGAATTTATAGGAAACTTCCCTACCCTCCCAAATAATTTTTGCGACCATAGAAACTTTCTCATTAGGTGCCTGGCTTTGTTGCACCGCACCCCAAGCCATAACAAGCCGTTCAAGTTGGTCATTTGCGCCAAAAGAGCCGGAAACACCCATTATAATTTCTTTTACTTTTGCTGCTAAAGCAACCTGCGCAACGGCGTAAGAATAATCATTACACTTAACTAAAAGCGGATGCACGGTTAAGCCGTATTTTTCGGCAATTAAAATAACCTTGGTAAACAATTCTTGCTCGTCTACGGCACTTGCCTGTCTGGTTTTGCCTACGCTCCAAGTATCAAGTGTTTTTGCGTAAAGGACAATAATTTCGGTATCGTCATCATTTATCCCTTTCAAAACTTCTTCAAGGTGATATAAATTTTCCGGATTTTTAACCGGTACTAAAATTCTTTTTTCACCTACGACATCCGCAAGGGCTTTAGAAATATCTTCAACTTCCGTTTGATTTAATTTTTCTCTATGCCCTTCTTCAAAAATATCATTTGCTTTTTTGGCATTTAATCTTTGCGAAATATGGAAAACCAAGAAGAATAAAGCTGCAAAGGAAAAACCTGCAACTGTTGCTACTTTCTTTGTAAAAAGATTAACTACGGCTAACATAACCACAACAAGAACAACAAAAGCCCCACCGAGCGGAATATAATAGTGGTCAAATTTAATATTAAAAGGCATCATAAAGCCACGTTTTTGCTCGCGATTTTTGAAACGCAAAATAACCAGTGAAGTCATTTCCAAAACGAAACTCCATAAAACGCCGAAAGCATAAGCCTGACCGATTAAATAGAGTTTACCGCCCGATAACAAAATAACGCCCACTTGCATAAGACAAATCATATTGATTATGTGATAAGTAGTACCGTATTTTTTATGGATTTTTCTAAACCAATCGGTCAAAATGCCTGTTTCGGCAACGCGGTTCATAATACCGTTTGCACCGATAATAGAAGTATTAACCGCACCGGCAAGCATTGCTACACCTGCCAGCACCACCGCGCCTTGCATAATGAGTTTTAAGAAATTAGGACCGCTTAAATGCATTGCTAAACCGGCCAGCAAATTATCGTGATACTCGCTTGCAATCAAATCCGGCGGAATAATTAAAGAAGAAAGGAAAGTCAAACCGCCCGTAAAAAGTAAAGCAAATAAGAAAACAATTAAAGCCGCTTTTTTAAGATTTTGAATTTTAGGATATTCAATCTCCCTAAAAACTTGCGCGAAAGTTTCAAGACCGCTCAAAGCAAGAACAGAGTGTCCCATTGCAACCAAAACGCCCAAAAAGCCTATTTTTTGCATAAAAGTAAAATCGCTTGCCCAACCCAAAGAACCTTCATTTAACTGCGGCTTAAAAGGCGGTAAAACGATATGGTCTTTTAAGAGTAAAGTTATACCTGCCCAAACAAATAAAATAAGACAAATTACCATTGAAAAACGAATAATTTTGCGACTTTTATCGCTGGAATCTTCAATACCTTTTACGTTTTGATACCAGAAATATAAGGTAACAAGTAAAGCAAAGATAATGGCAACGGTTTCATTTGGCAATTCAAAGGGAAGATGTATTGCCCTTAAAACAGAATTGATTAAGCCGGATAAATAGTGTCCCGCTGATAGACCGCTGATAGGGCCTGTCAAAGTAAAATCAAACAAAATGGCGGCAGCGGCGGCTTTTGCGGCATTTTCGCCAAGACCGGCATTAACAACAGGGAAAACCCCCCCGCGCGTAAACATAGAACAGGATTCTATATACATCATCATCAAAAGACCGGCAAAGAGCATTACGCCCAAAATATACCACGGAAAAGCCGGACCGAAGGCCCCCATAGCGATTCCGCCTGCGTAGAAAGCGCTTGAAGCGAAATCGCATAAAACAATAGAGGCGGCTTGCCAAGCGGTAATAAAAGTAAGCATAGCAGTTGTGATTACCACAACTCCTTTAACTTTAAATTGTGTTTTTAACGGGTCTTGTATCATATTTTATAAATTAACTTTTTTAGAAATTTCCTGCTCGGAAGTGCAGGTGGTAAGTTCTTGCACAAATTCAGGAGTAAACTTTTCCGCCAAACTTGCAAGAAGTTTTAAATGCTGGGCAAAATAGGGTTGCCCCGCAGGTGAAAAGAACAAGAACATAACTTTTATAGGTAAACCGTAGTCATCTTCTATCGGTTTTGGCATAACCGCCAAAGCCGCAAGGAAAGAATCTAAATCTTCTACCCTTGCATGTGGAATACTTAAAGCACTTTCTAAGGTTGTGCTTATGCCTTCTTCTCGCTTAAGGACAGCGGAAAGCATTTCTTGCTTGTTCAAAGAAGGGTTTTTATCACAAATAGAGTGAACTAACTTTTCTACAAGTTCCTTTTTGGTAATATTTTCTTTTATAAGAAAAATATTATCAAGTTCTATTTTTATTTTTTTATCCGAATTCTCTATCATACCTATACTTAAATGCTACAAAATACCTAGCACTAGGTCAAGACTTAACAACAAGTAAACTGGCCGAATGTAAAAAATCCGCCCTGTTTTAACAGAGCGGATTTTCAAAATATTAAATAAATAATTATTCCCTATCAATAACCGCCGTATAGGCAAAAACAGAAACAATGACGAAAGATAAAGCACTGTAAGAAATCCACCAAAGACGTTGCCCCGTAAGTTGCGGAAGAGTAATTGCTTCCCATACAAAAGAACACAAGGTTCTAACCACAATAATCCAAATAAAAGCAATTATTAAGCGGAAAATAATATCCATTATTCCCGTAAAAATACCTTTACTAAAAGAAACTTTAAATGAATTTAAAAATTTGCTCATAATAAGATTTTAACTATTGTAGCACTTAAAGTCAAGCACTTAATGAATATTTAGCATCTCCTTAGCATTGTTAAAAACTTCTTCAACGCTGATATCTTTCATACATTTGAAATGCCCTTGAGGACATTTTTTACCACCGTGTAAAGCACAAGGACGGCAAGGTAAATCTTTTACTTCAATAACTCTATGTCCTTTTCCGTAAGGGAAAAAGCCCAGTTCCTTTGTTGTAGGCCCGAAGATTGCCAAAGTAGGCACGCCGAAAGCCGTTGCAATATGCATAGGACCGGAATCATTGGTGACAAATAACTTAAAGTATTTCATTATTGCCATTAATTCGGCAAGACTTGTCTTACTTGCAAAATTGACAGGATGAACTTTTGAAAGACGGCAGACCTGTTCGCCAAGGTCAATGTCTTTCGGTCCGCCTACGATTACCGCTCTTAGACCGAGTTCTTTTTCCACCCTTTCAATAAACTTTGCATAATTTTCCGCCGGCCAGCATTTTGTAGGCCAAACGGAACCGGGGTGAACACCGATAATATCCTTGCCTTCAAGGCCGGCTTCTTTAAGCATTGTTAAAACATTGGCTTGGGAATCTTCGGTAGAAGAATCCATTTTTAATTCGGCATTGGCAAAGTTTTCATTAACAATACCTTGCAAGAGTGATAAATTTCTTTCCGCATCGTGTATAAGCCAAGAAAAAGGCAAAGTTCTTGTATATAAATGTCTGCCTTCGCTGTTGGAAAAACCTATGCGTATTTTAACACCGCTAAGCCAAGCAATAAGCGCACTTCTGAAACTTCTGTGCGGAACTAAAATTACATCAACATTGGCTTCTTTTATTTGGCGGGCTGTTTTAAATACACCGAAAATCTTGCCAAGCCCTTTTTTATCATCAATAATTATTTTGGAAACTTCTTTTAAGTTAGAGAAAATTTCCCTTGTCTGCGGGCGGGTTACAACTATTATTTTTGCCTTCGGGAAAAGATTTGCCGTCTTTTTAACAAGAGGCGTTGTTAAAACGGAATCTCCGATAAATGATGTTTGGAAAATACAAATATTTTCCACTTCTTTTGCATCAACTTTAGCAGGTTTGAAGGACCAATCATTTAACTGCGGGGTAGTATATTTTATAGGAATATCCCAAGGTTTAAGGGCTTCCAAATACTTTTCAAGAGTATGTTTTTCCAAAGCAGGACTGGTAATCTTAAATTTGACAAAAAGTCTTCTTTCTACGGTATTTTTATTGTAGCGTTGCTTTTTGGGAATACCGGAAAGTAAAGCGATAATTCTTGTTCTTAAAGTGGAGTGCAAATCCAGTAAATGCGTAAACTTGGCTTTTCTGATTTTTCTTAAAGTTGAAATATAACCTTTGAAAACAATAATTTCATCAATATCGGGATGACCGCTGAAAACTTGCGCAAACTGCGGTTTTACCATTAAAGCAATATGGGAATCGGGCCATTTTGCTTTGATATTTTTGAACACGGGAGAAGCAAGCATAATATCCCCCAATGAAGATAAACGCAAAACTAAGATTTTATTTTTAGTATTATTTTCCATATTTTTCAATTATACTGATTGTTTTATCAGTAGCTCCTTTAAAAGATAAGGCAACTTCCTGTGATTTTGCACCTGCCTGTTTAGACAAAGATGTATCTTTTACAAATTTTTCAAGATGAGCAGCAAAACTTGTTTTGCTGACTTTTACAGCCCCGCCGTTCTCAAATAATTTAGTGGCGACCTCGGGCGTGTTATAAAAATAAGGTCCGCTTAAAATTGCTTTGCCGAGTATGGCTGCTTCTAAAAAGTTATGTCCCCCTTTTTTGCTTATTGTCCCGCCGATAAAAGCAAGATTTCCCGTTGTATAAAAAGCGCCTAACATCCCCATAGTATCCACAAGCAAGATTTGCGCTTTTGTTTCAAGCGGTTCTTTTATTTTACTAAAAACAGCAAAAGAAATTTGAGATTTTTTAAGATTATCTATAATTGCCGCCTTTCTTTCAAGATGTCTAGGTGCAATAATAAATTTAACTTGTTTTAGTTTTTTAGCGGTTTTTATAATTAGATCTTCTTCTTCTGCGTGAGTACTGCCACAGGTTAAAATAAAATCTTTTTGCCAAGAAAGTTTTGTAATTATTTCTTTGGCTTCTTCTTGTTTTGCAGGCATTTGGGTAAGCATATCGTATTTGATATTGCCGGTATTAAAAACTTTTTCTTTAGAAGCACCGAAAGCAATATATCTTTTGGCAATATCTTGGGTCTGGGCAAAAATTAAACTGATTTTACTTATAATGAGTTTTATTAAGGGAGAGATAAGTTTATAACGCTTAAAACTTCTCTCTGAAAGTCTACCGTTTATTATACAAACAGGAATATTATTATTAGCACAAGTAACTACTAAATTCGGCCATAAATCAGATTCCACAATAAAAAGTTTAGCGGGATTATAAAATTTCAAAAAGCGTTTAATAAAAGGATAAAAATCTAAAGGCATCAAAAGGGCTTTATCGCAAACTTTACTTTTTAAGGCAACTTGTCGGCCTGCTTGGGTGGTTGTTGTAATTATGAGCGGTTGTTTATAAAGTTCTTTTAATTTCTCGGCGACAACTAGGATACTTTTAACTTCGCCTACACTTGCGGCATGTATCCACAAAGCATTTTTAGGTGTACCTTTTATAGAAGACCAAGTAAATCTTTCCCTAACTTCTGCTTTTAAGTTTTTAAGTAAGTTTCTTCTGGGAGAGATAAAAAAATAAATCAAAAAACCAAGTCCCGCGATAGGAAAAAGCAAATTAATTAAAATAAGTAAAAAATATCCCATATTATTTTCCTTTACATATTTTTGATGCTTTTTGGGTTGCTTTGTTTAACCTTTCTGTCAAGATAGAACAAAGAGCTTTGGTATCGGCCTCAGATGTATAAAAAAGGGGTTCTTCGTAGACTACGGCACAACGACCGAAAGGCAAAGGAATTTGGAATTTATCCCAAGAATTAACATGAAATTTATGGCTGCAGTCAACGGCTGCAGGAATAATAGGAAGATGGGTTTTCCTTGCAAGATAAATAATACCGGGGCTTGCTTCATAAATGGGGCCTCTTGGGCCATCGGGCGTAAGTGCCGGATTATAACCTTTTTTAGCATCTTCTATCAAACCTCTTAAAGCAGAGAAACCACCGCGAGTACTTGAACCGCGGGTCGCTTTCATATTAAATTTAGGTAAACTTCTTGCAATATATTCCCCATCGGAACTCATACTTACTAAAACGGAAATTTTACCTTTTTTTCTATAAGGAAAAAGCAAAAAAGACTGTTGATTATGCCAAAAAGCATAAATAACTTGTTGCTTATCATCTAAATCTTTGGCTTTAGAATTTTTATCGTAGATAAATTTTGTAAAAAAACCGACAAAATAAGCATAGCCCGCTATCAAATAAGCAACTATACCGTAATGCCAAGATTTATTTTTACTTTTTACTTTCTTACTCATTATTTTTTACCTTTTTTCTTCTTCCAAGGAATAACAAAAACAATAGTATTCTTAGGCAAAAGTTTTCCCTCTTGATAAGTTATGCCGACTTTGGCACCGTTAAGTCTATCAAGCAAAACAGGTAGAAGTTCTCTTGCTTTAGCAACTTCTATCTGTTGTGCCTCTCTTATAAATTTTGGCTGATTACTATAATTAAATTGAGGAACGGCAATTATAGTATAATTTTCAGTTTCATATTCTTCTTTTTTGGCATCATCGTTAACCACGTCCGCCATAAACATCACAGCCGTTCTTAAAAACTCCATTAAGGCAATACTAGCAATGGCCAGAATCTGAGGGTTAATTATTTTAGCAATTTCTTGGTCAATTTTTTCCCCCAGAGTTAAGGCACATAAACTAGACATTTTATAATCAAGTCCAAGCCCTGTTAGTTCTAAATTTTGACCTTCTAAAAACTCATAAACCACACCCGGTTCTAAAGCTGCGTGAAGTGATGTTAAAAAAACCGCAAGTTCACTTTCATCTTGAAAACCGGCCGCACGCAAATCAATTCCTGCGCCGCGTAAACGGCGCAGGATTTCTTTGTAATGCAAAGTAATTTTGAACTTACGGATTTTACGCATTAATGATGTCTTTTTTTGCTTTTCAAAGCAGGTTCTTGATAACCTTGATTTGAAGAAACATTTTGTTCTGCAGAAATGCTAAACTTTCCGTCTTTGGTCCATTGGTAAACAAGACCGGGAACCAAAACAGCACTTGAATAGGTTCCGGAAATTAAACCGATTAAGATTGCAAGAGAGAAATTGTTAAGCACTTTTCCGCCCATAAAGTATAAAATAGCAGTTGCACCGATAACGGTAAGAGAGGTTATTATGGTTCTTGAAAGGGTTTCATTAACACTGACATTTAACCATTCTCTTGTATTCCATTTCGGTTGTAATTTCATATTTTCGCGGACTCTGTCAAAGATAACAATAGTATCGTTAACAGTGAAACCTGCTATGGTCATCAAAGCTGCTACTATAACTAGGTCCACTTCCAATTGTAAGAAGGAAAAAACACCCACAGTTAAAAACACATCGTGGAATAAAGCGGCAACGGCCATAGCACCCCAAATAGGATTTTGGAAGCGAAAAGCAATATAAACAACCATAGCAAACATCGCAATAACAAAAGCCTTTATGGCACTTTTGGCTAAATGACTGCCGATTGTAGGACCGACAAAGTCTATTTGCTCAATACTAAATTCAACACCGGTTTTGCCCAAACCTTCTTGTATATTGGCAGAAACCTCGTTGACATTTTCTTGAGAACCTTTTACTTTTAAAGCAAAAGAATTGGTGCCGACAAAAGTTTGAATATCGGCTTTTAAACCTTTTTGGGTAAGAGCCGTTCTTACTTTATCAATATTAATATTGTCCTTAAATTGGACCTGCACCATAGTTCCGCCGGTAAAGTCAATACCGTAGTTTAAGCCCTTTGTAAAAACAGAAATTAAACAAGCGATCATTAATAAACCGGAAATCCAGAAAAACATCTTTCTTGAACTGATAAAATCAATATTTGTCTTTGGCAAAATTTTAAAATATTTCATAATTATAAACTAATCTCCCTAGGATTTGCCGTAAGCAACATCTCATAAATAGCACGAGTCACAAATACGGATGTAAACACACCCACTATAAGACCCAAAGTTAAAGTTAAAGCAAAACCTTTAACGGGACCTGTTCCGAAGTTAAAGAGTAATATGGAAGCTATCCAGGTTGTAAGGTTAGAGTCAAAAATGGCGCTCCATGCTTTATCATAACCTTCTTTTATGACAAGATATAAGGGCTGCCCTTTATCATATTCCTCGCGCATACGCTCCAAAATAAGAACGTTTGCATCCACTGCCATAGCCAAGGATAAAATGATACCTGCGATACCCGGCAAGGTAAGTGTTGCGGAGAAATAGGCCATTGTAGCAACCAAGAAAACAAGGTTTAGAACCAAAGCAATGCTGGAAATAAACCCGGAAGCGCGGTAGTAAATTGTCATAAACAAAACTATGAAAATAAAGCCGATTAAAGAGGCTTTCAAACCGCTCTTAATGGAGTCTTCACCCAAACCGGGGCCGATAACTCTCTTTTCAATAATTCTAACAGGAGCAGGTAAAGCACCGGCGCGTAAAACTATGACGAGTTGTTTTGCTTCGTTCATAGTGAAATTACCGGTAATTTGGCCATTGCTTGTAATTCTTGCATTAATAACAGGGGCACTTTGGATTGTGTTATCAAGCACAATAGCAAGTTGTTTATGTAAATTATGACCTGTCAACTCGCCAAATTTTTTAGCACCTGCGCCGTTAAAGGTAAAAGATACTGCGGGATAACCGTATTCGCCTGTAGAAATGCGGGCATCTTCTAAATCAGCACCGGTAACGGCTGCTGTTGCGGTTACCGCTTGGATATAGTGATCTCTGCTCTTCATAGCGGTTACGCCTTCAGGCATAAGGGCTTGGGCTTCTTCGGTTAAGGTTCCATCGGCATTAAAAGCATTTTCCATTTCGCTGATTTTTGTAACAGCTTCTTGTGCTTTTTCAGAATCAACTACTAATCTAAACTCAAGCATAGCAGTTTTACCTATAAGGGCTTCTGCTTGTTCGGGGTTAGCAATACCGGGTAGTTGAACGGAAATCCACTTTTCCCCTTGTTTGGTTATGGGGATTTCACCAACACCGTATTGGTCAATTCTGTTTCTGACAATTTCAATTGCACGTTGCATGGAATCATTTAACGTTTCATTGCCGGATAATTTTGAAACATCTAGTTCCAAAAGTAAGGAAGAACCACCTCTTAAGTCCAAACCTAAATTCAAAATTCTTTTAGGTCTATCACCGGATGCTTCCAGTTGTTCCCTTTCGGCTTGTGTTTTAGAATACCACTCATAACTCGGGTAAAGCAAAGACACAGAACCTACAAGGGCAATAAGTATTATTGTCCACTTTACTGCTAGTTTATTCATTTTTTAGTAACTCCGTTTGCATTTACATTATCTTTCAAAACATCAACAATACCATTTTCTAATACGGTAATTTTTGTGTTTTCAGATATTTTTACTTCAAATAAATTATTTTTAAAACCTACGATTGTGCCGATTACCCCACCAATCAAGATAACCTTATCACCTTTTTGTAGGGATTTAAGAGTTGTTTGTCTTTGCTGTTCGCGTTTCTTTTGTCCTCTTGAAGAAAAAAGTAACATTATACAAACAAATGCGATCAGTAAAAACAAAAAACCATTACCTGCTGCTCCTTGTTCCATATAAGAAACTCCTCCATATAGTATATATATTTAATTTTAGCATATTTAGAGAAAGTAGAGCAGTTTTTATTTAATAGTATAGGTTAAATTGGCAAACAAACGTTTGAAAATATCCCGATTTGTCATAGGGATAAGGGCTTTTGAATCCCATTTAATAAAATTACCGGCAGCATACATATCACATTCCCCCTCGCTCACGAAAGAACCTTTATTTGTGATATCAATATAAACAGGTTCAAAGGAAAAAGAATCTTTCAGACGGACTATAATTTTATTGTCCGCTTCAATAATATCGCCTTTAACTTCATAAGGATAAATAAAAATTAGGTAAATAACTGCCATCACAAAAGGTGTCGTTTTTTGATTTTTGAAAATTTCCGGTAAATCAAGTAAAGCAGAGTTTTTTGAAAGATTTACAATTTGAAAGTTCATTGTTTCAAAAAAGAAGTTTTGCAAAACTTGGGCTTTTTGGCTGACTTCACAAAAAGAATCGATAAGTTTATCAAAATCTTCACGCGCAACACTAATAAGATCTAAAATTTCCTCGCGTGATTTTTGAGGATTAATAGAACGAGAAATTAAAACTAATCCTTCTAAAAGGTCGGGATTTTTTAAGTTTAAAAAACGGTCAATTTCGTTTTTTAAGGTATCTTGTTCCCTCTTAAATAAAGCAATCATTTCCGGCGGGAGCGTACCGTAATATTCTTTTGCTAAACAATAAACTCTTTTGGGGTCTTTTCTATAAAATTCGGCAAGACTTTGGGTTAATTTTTCTTTATAAGCAGATTCCGTTTTAAGCAAACTGAAAATTGCCTTTATTTCGTTTTCGTTTGGCATCTAATCTATATAACCGAATTTTTTGAGTTGTTTGACATTACTGCGCCAAGCGGGTGCAATTTCAACCCTTAATTCAAGACGGTATGTCTTTTGTAAAAATTGGCAGATGCGTTCTTCGGCATTTTTGCGGAGTTTGCCGATAGCACTGCCGCCCTTACCGATCAAAATTGCTTTTTGGTTTTCCCTTTCCGTATAAATTACGGCACGGATAAAGTTTTTATCACCAAGGTCTTCGGTAAAAGTTTCCACTTCTACAAAAGTGCTATAAGGAATTTCTTGATTATAAAGAAGAAAAATTTGCTCTCTTATAAACTCGGCTATATAAAATCTTTCCCAGCGGTCTGTAAGTTGCCCTTTAGGAAAATACGGAGGGCTAAAAGGAATATAATCTGCAACGGCACTTTGAACCTTGTCAACACCTTCGCCTTTTTTAGCGTTTACATAAAAAACTTTTTTTATCGGCAGCTGTGCGCAAATAGCATTTTTGATTTTTAAAAGTTCGTCTTTATCTTTAACCAAATCGACTTTGTTTATAACAAGCAAAATAGGACAATAAAGTTCTTTTAATTTTTTGACAAGTTCAAGATGTTTACTTAAAGTGGAAGTTGCATCATAAACAAAAAGAACCAAGTCGGCGTCTTCGCTTACGGCTTGATTAAGAGAGTTCAGCATAACTTCCTGCAATTTATATTCTGCGTGTAAAAAGCCGGGAGTATCAACAAAAACTATCTGATAATCTTTACCCTCGCAAATTGCCAAGATATTCTGCCTTGTAGTTTGCGGTTTATGCGTTACGGGCGATAAATCAACCCCTGCAAATTTATTAAGCAAGGTGCTTTTGCCGGCATTGGCAAGGCCGGCTAAAACAGCAAAACCGCTTTTGAAATTAAGATCGTCTTGAAGCATATAAATTATTTTTCTTTTTGACCGCCGATATTGTGAACTATCATATCATCGCCGTCGTGTTCTTTAATGTGCACGTGAATAATATCATCATCTGCGGTGGTAACCTCGCGACCGACATAATCGGCCCTAACGGGTATTTCTCTATGGCCTCTGTCAACAATAACCAAAAGTTCCACTCTATGAGGACGACCTTGATCCATAATAGCATCTAAAGCACATCTAACCGTTCTGCCGGTATACAAAACATCGTCAACTAAAACGATATCCATACCTTTAATATCAAAACCGATTGAGGCCCCTTTCATTTGAGGATCTTGGGCAACTTGAGTTAAATCATCCCTGTATAAAGTAATATCCAAAACACCTAAAGGTAAATCAATTTTATAGAAATTTTTAATTCTGTCGTGCAATCTTTGGGCAATATAAACACCGCGTGTTTTTATACCGACCAAACAAAGTTTATTTGTATCGGTATGTCTTTCTACGATTTCAAGGGCAAGTCTGTCTAAAGTTTTTGATAAAGATTTTTCATCTACTATAATTTTTTTCATAAAAATTCTCCTTTAGGACTTTTTGGGTCTTTCTAAATTGTATCATTTTTTATTTGCGCGTTTACCTGTTTTTTTATCTAAAGAGGCAAGGGACAAAATAATTTCTTCCTGTAAAGCGTCAATTTCAGCTTTTGGTAAGGCAAAATTATTGCTGATAATACAAAAGGCAATAAGTTTATTTTGTTTATCTTGCACATAACCTGCGTGGGCGCGCACTCCTTCAATAAAGCCGGTTTTTACTCTTGCCTTACCGGCTGCTAAAGTATCTTTCATACGATTAGCCATATTGCCTATATCATTTTCATCCCCTACAATAGACAAAGATTCAAAAAAATCTTGCCCATACGATTGGGTGTGGACTTTTTCCAACAAAAAAACTATTGTTTTACAAGTAGTGCTGTTTGAACGGGCAAGCCCGCTGCCATCATAAAGATTTGTATTTTGGCTATCAATTTCCATTTTATCTAAATAAGATTTTATGGCGTCAATACCTTCTTTTGCACTGCCCTTACCAAGATGACGAAGCAAAATATCGGCATATAAATTAAGACTTCTTTTATTGGTTTTTTGAATTATCTCTGTTAGCGGTGCGGAAATGTGGGTATACAGTAAATTTTCCGGCAAATATTTTTCTTGTGAACCGATAGAGGCTTTACCTTTAACTTTTATACCGTTTTCGGCAAGTTTTATTTTAAAAAATTGCGCCGCAAATATAGCCGGATTTGCCATAGCACCAAGAACTTCCGTCTTTTGTTGTGTCAAAGGCAAACGCCCAGTGATAAGCATTTTTTCTGAAAGAGGAACAAAGTTAAGATAAGTGTCTTCGCGGGAAACTTCTTGTGTATAATAGGCCTTAACTTCTATTGGAACTTGATATTCCCTCGGAGTTATTTTGGCGATTTTTCCAAAGGAGCCTTCCACAACTGAAGGTTCAAAATAAATAGAAAAATTATTATCTTTTATAGTTAAAGCATCAGCAGGCGCCGCAAAATAGTTGCCTATATTTTGATAGGTTGTATAAACAGGCAAAAGAGGTTCTTTAAATAGGGTATTGTCGGCGTAAATATTGCCGGTAATTTTGGATATACCTTGTTTTTTTAAGGCCTCCACCCAAGATAAAACGACTTCTTCCAAACTTTTATCAAAATACTTTGAGGCAAGGCTGGGATCTCCGCCTCCGACGATATAAATATCCCCTTTGATTTTACTGCCTTTTTTTATACCACTAAAATAAATTTTTGTTTCAAAAGTATAATCTGGGCCAAAAGTGTCTAAAGCCGCTGCGGTAGTAAATAATTTTGCCACACTTGCCGCATTTAAACGCCACGAAGAATTTTTATCTAAGATCTCGTCGCCATCAACATATTTTGCATAAGCACTTGACTGCGCACCTTCAAGGGAAAATAATTTATCTTGCGCAAAACTAAAAACACCTAAAAAAGTAAAAATAAAAAATAAGTAAAATCTTTTCATATTTATAGGATAGCACATTATTAAGCAGATTAGTATAATATAAATATGCAAAAAACTTTCAATAATTTCGGTTTATCAAAAAAACTTATTTTAAATTTAAAAGAGCAAAATTTTATAATGCCTACTGAAATACAGCAACGCGCTATAGAACCTTTTTTAGACGGTAGCGATATTATTGCCTGCGCAAAAACGGGTAGCGGTAAAACCTCTGCTTATCTTATACCTATTATTGAAATGTTAAGTAAAGAAGAAGATTCTTGCGCTTTGGTTGTTGCGCCGACACGCGAACTTGCCCAGCAAATAAGCCAAGTTTTTATGACTCTTGCCAAAGATTTTAATATAAAACCCGCTCTTTTAACCGGAGGAAAAATGATGCAGGCACAACTTAGACGCCTTAAACAAAACC
Source organism: Elusimicrobiaceae bacterium (assembly GCA_045601125.1). Lineage (GTDB taxonomy): Bacteria > Elusimicrobiota > Elusimicrobia > Elusimicrobiales > Elusimicrobiaceae > Proelusimicrobium. Next base: position 22,696 of record JAZRZE010000094.1, read on the forward strand.
CGCGTTTTATAAGCGGAACACCGGGCAGAATTAACGACCATATCGCAAGAAAGACTTTCCCCCTGGAAAAAATAAAATACGTTGTTTGGGATGAAACCGATAGGATGCTTGAACTTGGTTTTTTTGAACAAATTGAAAATATTTTAAATAAACTGCCCAAAGAAAAACAGAGTTTTATGCTTTCTGCTACTTTTAATAAACGCCTTATAAATCTTGCTTCTAAATACCTAATAGAACCAAAAATAATTTCTATCAGTAAAGGTAATGAAGTGCCGGACCTTATTAAACAGGAAACAGTTGATACGAGCGGCTCTTACAAACTTGTGGAACTTGAAAAAATCTTAAAAGATAAAAAAGAAAAAGTTTTGGTTTTCTGCGCAACTCACGCAAGCACAAGAGAAGTTTGTAATTACTTGCGCAAAAAAGATATGCTTGTGCGTTTTATAAACGGTGCTTTAAAACAAAAACAACGTGATAAAACAATAAAAGATTTTAAACAGGGCGATTTTAATATTTTATGTGCTACCGATTTAGCTGCGCGCGGGCTTGATATTGACGATATTAGTTTAGTTGTAAATTATGAACTGCCTTTACACGCAAACGAGTATATCCACAGAATCGGCAGAACAGGGCGTTTTAATAAAAAAGGTAAAGCAATAACTTTGCTTGCCAAAGCAGATAAACCTTTATGGAAGGAAATAAAAACCTATCTTAATGCAAACAATCCCCAAGAACAAAAGGGAATAGATTTGGAAGAAGAATTTAAACAAGTGAAAGAAACAAAAACAACCCCTAGTTCGCCGACGAAAAAAGAAATAAATCAAGCAGAAATTAAACTTCCTAAAAAAGCAGATAAAAAACCTGTTTTACAAAGTAAAGAAATAAACTCTGAGCCTTTAGTTCAAAGAGATGTTTGGGGTTTTAAAAAAGTTTATGTGGGTAAAGCGGCAAAACAGGAAAAGCCTAAAAAAGAAATTAAAAAAAGAAAATTTATAAATAAAAAAACTGTAAAAAAATTCCGCCGTAAAAGATAGTCTAAACCGGCTCTGCATGCACGATAATTACGGTATGCGCACCATAAACTTTTTTTAACTTATTTTCAAGTAAAGTCGTTTTATCGTGGGCTTTGATAAAGGTTGTTTCCTTATCAATATCAATATGTAAATCAATAAAAATTTTATAACCACTGCGGCGTGTTTTTATTGCGTGAGGATTTTTTATACCCTCAATACTTAAAGCAATTTCTTTTATTCTTTTAATATCTTCTTGCGGTAAAGATCTGTCAATAATTTCATCTATGGCATTTTTGGTCATTTTTAAGGCAATAACAAGAATTAAAATACTTATTACTATACCGACCAGCGGATCTAAAACTGTCCACTTTCCGCCCAGAAAAATTGCCCCACCAATACCAATTAAAGCCGCAAGAGAAGAAAAAGCATCGCTTCTATGATGCCAAGCATTTGCCATTACCGCTAAACTGTTTATTTTACGCCCGACCTTAACGGAGTATTGATACATAATTTCTTTAACAACAACAGATAAAAATGCCATTATTAAAGCAATATAGCCCGGTTTTATCAAAGTATTCCCTTTAAGAACTTGCAGAATCTCTTTAAAAGAAGCAAAGAAAATTGCCCCTGCAACGAAAAGTAAAAATACGGAAATAAATAAAGCGCACAAAGTTTCTATACGGGCATGGCCGTAAGGATGTTCCTTATCTGCCGGTTTGCTTGCCCACTGAACCCCAAAGAGTAAAACTATATCGGTCAAAATATCAGACATTGAGTGGCTTGCATCAGCCATCATAGCAGCACTTTTTCCCAAAAAGCCGGCAATAAATTTCAAAATCGTAAGCAAAATATTGCCCGCAACACATATAAAAGTAAGTTTTCTTGTTTCCTTTATTCTTTCCATAATTTATATTATATATTTTTAATTTGCTATACTTTATTTATGGGAAAATTTATTTGGCGTTTATTTATTTTGATGGTTATCTTTATTGCCGGTCTTTTGATAGGTAATATTGTCGCGCCCAGACAAGTTCTGCAGGAAAAAGATATTGTTGGTATGGTTAAGGTAAAAACTTCTCTTAATATAGAAAAAGAGGAAGATTTTGCTTCTGTCACCCAAAGCCAAAACTTTAAAGAAGTTTATCAAGCTTTTTTAAGACAATCTTATCAATCGGCAAAAAAGGAATACGAGTATCAATTACAAAATATTACAAAAAACCCGCAAGATATAAAAGATTTTA
>JAZRZE010000095.1:0-12168 GCA_045601125.1 Elusimicrobiaceae bacterium
ATAACCCGCAAGAAAAAATTAAATTGTTTACAAAAGCCATAGAAAAGGCGCCGCGTTGGGCTTTGCTTTATCACACAAGGGCAGATGTCTATAAGGAACAAAAACGTTATAAAAAAGCCCTTGAAGATTATTCAAGCGCCATAAAATTAAACCCCAAAGACCCCTTCAAATATTACGCAAGAGCCCTTGCTTATATAGAGCAAGGTTCCTGTTCGCCAGCTATGGAAGATTTAACCAAAGCCATAAGTCTGAAGAAAAATTATGAAGATTTTTACTTAAAAAGGGCTTATTGTTATATGCAAAAAGGTAAATACAAACTTGCCCTAAACGATTTCGAAAAAGTCAAAAAAACAGATACTAAATTTTTACAGGCGCAGGCCTATTTTGAATTACGCGATTACCCAAAAGCCCACCCTTTATTTGAAGAACTTTTAACAAAAAATCCCCAAAACCAACAAATATTACTTTATTTGGGGAAAATAAGTTATAATACGGAATTTTACGACGAATCAATTGCCTTCTTTAGCCAAGTTCTAAACCGAAATCCGCAAAATACCCAAGCCCTAAGGGCACGCGCAAATGCTTTTAAGGAAATTGATTTATACGATGAAGTTATTAAAGATTATACCTCTTTAATAGAAATTAATCCCGATGCCTCTGCCTATAACAGGCGCGGTATTGCTTATGAAAATATAAAAGATTGGGATAAGGCAATAAAAGATTATGATAAGGCAATAGAATTAAATCCCAAATGGGCAGTTCCCTATAATAACAGGGCCTATTGCCAAATGAAATTAAAAAATTATAAAGCGGCAAAAAAAGATTTAGATATTTCCTTAAAACTTTCCCCTAAAGCACCTACCACTTTGGTAAATAATGCCGGTTATTATTGGACTGCCAAAAAAGATAAAAAAAATATGTATGCTAATTTACAAGCCGCAATGAAAAATAATTTTAAAGATTTTGATTCCCTCTATGACAATAACCAAAAGGGTTGGCTGTTCAAAAACATAAATGAAACGTTGGAATTTCGCTCTTTCAGCGCGCCTTATTCAAAATAATCAAGTTGCCATTAAAAGCCAAAATTGCTATAATTTATTATTATAAGTTTATGCCGAGGTAGCTCAATGGTTGAGCAACGGTTTTGTAAACCGTAGGTTGTGGGTTCAAATCCCATCCTCGGCTATATTTTTTGGATTCTTTTGTATTTATAATATGAAGAAGATATTAACCTTTTTACTGTTAACTTTACTTGGGTTAAATACCTTCGCCCAAGAAAAAGACCACTCCGAAATAGCCGAACTTTACGGCGATGCTATCGTCAGTGTCAATGTTATAAAAAAGGACGGCTCAACTTACAGCGGAACCGGCTTTATTATAGATACAAACGGTATTATTGCAACAGCGGCCCACGTTGTTAAAGATGCCTATGCGGTCGACTTCACTTTCAAAAACGGCGTTGTTTCCAAAGAAGCAAAATTGCTTGCTATAACAAAAGATGATACTATTGACCTTGCGATTTTACAAATACAAAATGAAAATTTGCCCTATGTCATTTTGGGCGATTCAAACCAAGTTAAAGCCGGTGAGGAAATAACCGTTATCGGCAATCCAAGACGCCTGCAAAACACTATTACAAACGGCCTTATTTCTCAAATTAGGCAAGTTTCTCCGACGGTTATTTGGCATCAGATAAGTGCGCCTATTTCGCCAAGTTCAAGCGGCAGTCCCGTTTTTAACAAAAAAGGCGAAGTTATTGCTATAGCAACCTCTAGTTTAAAAGGAAACGAAAACCAAAATATAAACTTTGCTATTCCCTCTAATTACTTAAAAAAACTAATGGAAGAAAAAAACATTTATATCACGGAAGATTTCGCCCCCGTTGTAACTCAAAAGCCGACTTTCTTTGACAAAGTAAAAAATTATCTTAAAAGAGCGTGGAATATTTTAAAAGAACAGGTCAATTTTATATTTAATTAGTTGCATATTACCTTATTATTTGCTACAATATTTAAAATTAAAGTTATTAGGTTAGGAAGATACAAATATGTCATATAAATGCGAAATTTGCGGTAAAAAATCCGTCCAAGGGAATTCTTACAGTCATTCCCACATGAAAACAAAAAGAACTTTTAAGCCCAACCTTCACAAACAAAAAGTTGTGCTTGAAGGCAAAACTCAAACTGCTTATGTATGCTCTAAATGCATGAAATCCGGCAAAGTTGTAAAGCCGACAAAATAAGTTTTGAGAATGAACTCTTTTAAACCCCTGTGAAAAACAGGGGTTTTTTATTGCGAATTTTTATAAAATAAAAATAAGATGCAATAAATTCAACCCCTTTTGCGTTGTATAAGTGAGGGACAGTTAATATGCAAGAAGAACAACTTATAATTTATGAAGTAAAAAAAGGTAATAAGGAAATGTTCGGCCAACTTATAGAAAAATATCAAAATTCCCTTTTTACTTTTATTCTTTATAGTGTTAAAGACGAAGGCAGCGCAAAAGATATTTTACAGGAAACTTTCATAAAGGCCTTAAAAGAAATTAACAAATATAAAGAAGAAGGCAAGTTTAAAGCGTGGCTTTGGACTATCGCCCGAAATAAAGTTATGGATTTTTACAGGAAGGCAAATAAAACTGTCCCTTTGGAAGAAGAAACCGTAAAACAAAACGATGAAACTTCCAAAAATGCTTTAGGGGCAATTGAACTTGACCATATAAAAAGTTTAATTGAAAATTTGCCCCCTGAACAAAAAGAAGTTATTTTAATGCGCCAGTATTTAAGTTTTAAGGAAATAGCCGCCGTTCTTGATTGCCCGCTTGGGACCGTGCTAGCCCGCTTAAACAGAGCCATTAAAAAAATACAAAAATCTTTAGGAGAAGACTATGCCGCATAATAAAAAATTTGAAGAACAGGCCTTGCTTTACGCTTACGGCGAGCTTGACGATTCTAAAGAAATGGCTTTTTTAGACCACTTAAGAGAGTGTAAAGAATGCCAAAATATCATAAAAATAACCGCTCTGACAAGCGCAGCCTTGCCTGAACAGCAAGCACCTGTTCTAGATTTACAAGGTTCTTTGGAAAAATCTTGGTTATTAAAAGTGAAAGATTGGTTTAGTAAAATCAATTTATCCCGCCCGGTCCTGCTCGGGGGTGCGGCGGCATGCTGTGTGGCTGTCTTGGCAAGTGTGTTTTACCCTAGACAAACACAAAGCGACGGGTATATGTATTTTTCCGATTCAATTTATGCCGAAATAGGTGATGTTGAAACGGATATTGATTCCTTACTAGAGGATATCAATAGTTACTTATAAGGAGAAATAGTATGAAAAAAATTATAGTTATGTCTTTTGCTTTCTGCTTTGGTTTATCTCTTGCAGCTTTTGCTCAACCCGACCAAAAAGAAATGAAAAAGATGGAAAAAGAAAGACAAGAAATGACCCAACTTGTAGAAAAATATAATAAAGCTACAAGTGATAAAAAGAAAGAAGAAATTAAGGCAAAAATTGCCGCTAAAGTTGCCGCTAACTATGATAAACACATTGAAAGAATGGAAGAACGCGTAAAAGAATCCGAGCAGAAACTTGCCCAAGCAAAAGAAAAACTTGCCCAAAGCAAAACTCCGGAATTTAAAGCAAAACATATTGATGAAATTACACAAAATATAATTTCCGGCGAAATGAAACCGATATTCGGTGTTCCTCCTGCTGACTTTAAGAACGGCAAAAAGGGTATGAAATGGGATAAAAAACACAAAAAAGATTGCCCCTGTATGAAAGCCAAAGGTAAAGACGGAAAAGAATGCCCCTTTGCAAAAGCCGCTAAAGAAGGTAAAGATGGGAAAGAATGCCCTTTTGCAAAAGCCGCTAAAGAAGGAAAAGGTTGCCCTTGCATGAAAGGCCATAAAGGTCCTAAATTCGGCAAAGGACCCGCAGATGAATTGCCGGTAATTAAGGAAATTCCTCAAGAAAAATAGTTTTTTCCTTAAAAAATCTAAAACCCCTCAAGCATAAACTTGGGGGCTTGTTTATTTTAGTCTCATATATTTAATATAATATATTTATATGAAAAGAAACCCTTATAAAATTTTTTATTGTTTAGCAATTTTCTCATTTTTTACCCCTTTTGCCTTTGCGCAAAATACTACTCTTTCCGGTGAGAGTTTAACCCCCAAAAGTTCCATAAATTGGGCAAGGGATAATTATGTCGCCCCACAAGAAGAAAAAGAAACTGCCGTTCAGGAAGGAAATGACATTGACCCAAACGGTCCTTGGATGATTTGCGATATTAAAGTTGACGGATTAAAAAACATTCGCAAAAAAACAATCACAAAGAATATTTCGGCGAAAGTCGGCCATTTATATGAAAAATTTTCTATACAAGATGATGTGGCTTCTTTAATGGCGCTTGGTAACTTTGATGATATTGAAATTGATATTTCTTCAAAGGAAGGTTCCCGTACAAATAAAGCAGATGACGAAGACGCACAAACCTATCCCTGCCACGCCATAACTATAATTGTGAAAGAAAAACCTATTCTTGAAAAAATACTTTATAAGGGCAGAAAAAAAGTTTCCAAATCAACTATTACAGGTGCGATGGCTTTGAAGGTAAAAGATCCATACTCCTCCTCTAAAATGGAAGCTGATATCCCAAAAATTATTGATGCTTATGCTCAAAGAGGCTACATCAACGCAAAGGTTTCTTATGAAGAAGATTTTGATCCCGAAGAAAATACTGTCCTTATTACTTTAGTTATTGACGAAGGCACCAGAACAAAAGTTAAAGAAGTTATTATTGAAGGTGCGGAAAAATTGAACCAAAAGAAATTTTTAAAACAAACCAAAAACCGCGAAGGCAAAATTTATAAAGAACAACTCTTACCGCAAGATCAATATAAAGCCACTTTATATGCCAGAAATGAAGGCTTTTATGATTTCAAAATAACCGATTTTTCTCAAGATTTCAACGAAGATAAAAGCGAAGTTACTTTAAAATACCAAGTTCACGAAGGAGATAATGCCGTATTCGGCAAAACAACTTTCACCGGTAATACTCTTTTTACCGAGAAAGAACTTGATGATATGATCTTTTACAAAAAGGGCAAACGCTTTAATCAACAAAAGTTTGATGCAACTATCCGCGATATGCAGGAAAATTACGCCAACAAAGGTTTTTTAAGAGCGCAAATTCAGCCGGTGCGTAAATTAAACGAAGATAATACCCTTGATATTGACTATGAAATTACCGAAAATAATACCGTCTTTATTGATCATATTGATATAACCGGCAATGAATCCACAAAAACTTATATTTTTGCAAGAGAAGTCCCCTTTAAAGAAGGCGATATTTTCAGTTATGAAAAAATAAGACGCGGGCAAAGCAAAATTATGAATCTCGGCTTTGTTAACGACGCTCAAATTGATATCACCCCGACAAATGATATAAACAAAGTTGATGTTGGTTATAATATCGTTGAAGGTAGGCCCGGTATGTTTACTGCCGGTGTAGCGATGTCCTCACTTGATGGTTTATACGGTGATGTTTCCGTAACCCACATGAACCTTTTCGGCAAAGCACAAAGACTTTCCGTAAGAGGCCTTTTCGGTAAAAGGATTTTGGATTATACTTTAAGTTGGTCAACCCCATGGACATTTGATAAACCTGTTTCTTTCGGTATTGATTTGTTTAATACCCGCCGCTACCGCTCTTATATGGGAACTTATTCTGCCTATACGGAAAAACGCAAAGGCGGCAGAATAAATGTAGGTCCGAGATTTAATGATGATATTTATAATTTAGGTTTTTCTTATTCCTTCAAAAATATTGACATCTATGATATTGATGACGAGTTTGTCGGTGTTGATGACGGGCTTGTTGCCGGCAAAACAAATATGTCCACCTTCGGCGTAAGTTTTGCTATTGATACAAGGGATAATTATTGGGACCCAACCAGCGGAGCAAGAAACTCTATCGGTGTAGAACTTTCCGGCGGACCAATGTTCGGCGATTTAGACCTTTATGAAATCAACTTAAAATCCTCTTACAATAAAACTTTAATAAACATAGGTAAAGACTACCCTATCGTTTTAATGATCGGCAATAGGGCAGGTATCGTTAAACCCTACGGCAGAACCGATATCGTGCCGACTTACGAAAGAATCTTTCTCGGCGGTGCAGATACCATCAGAGGTTATGATAATACCGGCCAAATCGGTCCTGAAAGAGGTGGCGAACTCTACTACATGGCAAATATTGAGTTAAAATTCCCCCTTGCTAGAGAAGGCAGAAGGACTCTTGCCCAACTTGCCGCTTTCTTTGATATCGGTAACTCTTGGAAAAATTTTGATGATATAAAATTAAAAACGGGTTCCAATTTAGACGAATTTAAAATGGGTGTAGGTGTAGGCTTAAGACTTGTTACCCCCACTTTACCTATCAGACTTGATTGGGGTTATGGTTTAAATCATAAATCGGGAGAAAAGAGAGGATATATTTACTTTTCAATGGCAAACTTGTTTTAATTAAAGTATGAAACATTTTTGGTTCACCATATTTTTAATATTTTTCTGCCCTGCTTTTATAGCAGCGCAGGAAAGTATTGCCACAAAAGCAATTGAAAATGAACTTGCCGGCTCAAGTCAAATACCGCTTGAAAAATATGATACTACAGCTCTTGTCCCAGTGCCTTCAGATAACAATGCTCCGCAAGAATCTTCTTCCTTTGATCCGCAACTAAACAATAATGCCCCGCAAGGTACGCCCGGTTCTACCGAACCCAAAGGCACAAAACCTATGCCCAAAAGTAATAGCATTATCGGTTTCAAACCCAGCGCAAATTACAAAGAAGATGAAGTCATAAAAGATTCCCCCGTAGCAATTTATATTGATATGCAAGAGGCCTTTAATAAAAACCCTTGGACTATTGAAGCAAGAAAAAATATGAAACTTGCCCTTGAAAATAAGCAAGTGGAATATGTCCAACTTACAAAGCAAATAACAGATTTACAGAAACAACTTGGTAATTTACAAGATACTTTTAACCAAAAAGCCCCCTTCTACGAAAAATCTTTTTATGTCTTGCCAAAAAATAATCTTTACCCTTATTTTGAAGAAAATAAAGTTAACCCTTTGCTTAATGAACTTTGTTTTTCTTCTTGGATTAGTTTGGAAGATACCCCCATTAATTTACCCGAAAATCAAGATACGCTAAAAGAACAAATTGCATCTACCAAGCAAGAGATTATTGATAAGCAGACCTTTTTGCTTAATTTTAAGGCTCGCTCAAGCGAGGAATTTTTAACTCGTCAAGATTTTATTATTCAGCAGATTTTAAGAGAAATTTACAGCGGTATAGAAGAATATGCAAAACTTAGAAATGTCGGAGTCGTAGTAGATAAAACCGAACTTATTTACGGCAAACCTTTAGATGCCACTCAAGAATTTGTAAAATGGATGAAGAACTATCATAAAAAATATATTGAAAAAAACGGAGAGTTATATGAAAAACTTAAAGCAAATAGTTGAAATGTGTAATGCCCAACTGAAAGGCGATGAAAACTTTACCCCTACAGGCGTTTGCGGCCTTGATAAAATTAAAGAAGGCGCAATTGCCTATACAAATCAAACCGAAAGATTTGAAAATCTTGAGAATTTGCCTTTAGGTGCTTTGATAGTTAATGAAAAGTTAAAAGACACTCCCCTTCCCTTCAAAGGAAACATTTTATATGTTAAAAATCCGGAGTGGGCTTTCACCCAAGTTTTAAGAGATATTGATACCTTAAACAAACAAGCCCCCAAAATCAGCGAAAAAGCCGTTATTGACCCAAGCGCAAAAATCGGCAAAGGCGTTTCCATAGGCGCTTACGCTGTTATTGAAGAAGGCGCAGTTATCGGTGACGGCACAATAATTTATCCTAATGTCTATATTGGCAGAAATGTTCAAATCGGCGCACTTTGTATTTTATATCCCAATGTCGTTATCCGCGAAAATTGTATTTTGAAAAATAAAGTTATTTTACAACCGGGTGCCGTTATCGGTTCAGACGGTTTTGGTTATGTTTTTGAAAACGGTATGCACAATAAAATACCGCAAATCGGCAATGTTATTTTGGAAGATGATGTGGAAATCGGTGCAAATACAACTATTGATAGAGCAAAATTAAATAGCACGATTATCGGCGCAAATACAAAAATTGATAATCTTGTTCAAATTGCGCATAATGTTGAAATAGGCAAAGCAACTATTCTTGTTTCCCAAGTCGGTATTGCCGGTTCCACAAAAGTCGGTAATGGCGTAATTATGGCAGGCCAAGTCGGCGTTAGCGGTCATTTAACTATCGGAGATCAAGCCGTTCTCGGTCCGCAAGCAGGGATACTCGGTAATGTTAAACCAGGCGAAAAGTTACTCGGCTCACCAGCCAGACCTTACGGCGAATATATGAGAATTGCCGCTATTATGGGTAAATTGCCGGAATTTTATAAGGAACTTGTCTCCTTAAAGAAAAAATTCAAATTTTTTAAATAATTTCGGATGATAAAATGAAAAGAAAAACTATAAAAAACATACAAACTTTAAAAGGCGTCGGCATCCATACCGGCGAAGTTTGTTCCATTACTTTTAAACCGAGCGAGCAAGGCTATATTTCCTTTATCAGAACTGATTTAAAAGCAGAACCGATTATTGCTCTAGCAAAAAATGTTTCTTCCACTTTGCGCGGAACAAATATTTCAAATGAGCAAGCAGAAGTTCACACCATTGAACACGTTTTAAGTGCGGCAAACGGGCTTGGTATTACTGATTTGATTATTGAAATGGACGGGCCAGAACCGCCTATTATGGACGGCTCTTCCCTTCCCTACGCAAAAGCAATGCTTGAAGGACAGTTAAAAGAAATTGACCAAACAGCTGAAGTTTTACATTTGGAAAAAGAAATCTCTTTTCAGGAAGGCGATATAATTTACATAGCGCAACCTTGCCAAGATTTCAAAATAACTTTTGTTTATGAAAGAAAAGGCCACCCTTTAGTTTCGCATCAAGAATACACTTTCACTTTAACACCGGAAAGTTACTTAAAAGAAATTGCCCTCGCCAGAACTTTTGGCTTTGAAGAAGAAATTGCCTATCTTCAGGCAAATGGTCTTGCAAAAGGCGGCAGTCTTGAAAATTGCGTAGTAATTAAAAAGGACGGTTTCAGCGTACCTTTAAGATTCGATAATGAAATGGTCCGTCATAAAATACTTGACTTGCTAGGAGATCTTAAATTAACAGGTAAAGTTTTAGGTCCTATGCATATCACTTGTAAACTAGGCGGACATAAAACAAATGTGGCTTTTGCCAGAAAAATAACGGAAGAAATTTAATTTTAGGAGATATTTATGCAAGAAACAAATATTCACCCCAGTGCTATTATAGACCCCTCTGCCAAAATCGGCAAGGATGTTCAAGTGGGACCTTATACTATTATCGGTAAAAATGTAGAAATAGGAGAAGGCACAAAAATCGGCCCTTACTGTGTTATAGAAAATACAACTATGGGAAAAAATAATGACCTTATCGGCAATGCTTTTATCGGTGTTAAACCACAAGATTTAAGTTATAACGGGCTTGAAAGCCGCGTCATTATCGGCAATAATAACCAAATCCGCGAAAATGTAACAATTCACCGTGCGACATCCCTTGAAACACCTACAACTATCGGTAATAATTGCTTGCTTATGGCAAATTCCCACGTAGCGCACGATTGCGTTTTAGGCAACAACATTATTTTAGTTAACTGCTGTGGCGTTGCCGGCCATGTCCATATTTGCAATAATGCAATTTTATCCGGCTTAACGGCAGTTCACCAATTTGTGAGAATAGGTAGATTTTCTATGCTTTCGGGACTAAGCGGTCTTACTCTTGATATGCCGCCTTTTTGCCGTGCAACAGGCACAAGAGCAAAACTCGTCGGTCTTAATACCATCGGTTTAAGAAGAGCCGGTTGGACAAGAGAACAAATCAGCGCCGTCAAAAATGCTTATAAAAAACTTTTCCTTGATACTTCACACACTATGAAGGAAACTTTGGACATACTTGAAAAAGAAAATCCCTCACCGGAAGTTAAAGAACTTATTGATTTTTGCCGCGCCACAAAACGCGGTATTACAAACGCAAGAATGCGTAAAGCCTCCACCGGAGAAGATGATGAATAAACTCGGCATTATCGCAGGCGAAGGCAAATTTCCTATTCTTATAGCAAAAGAAGCAAAAACTAAAGGATGGGAAGTCTTTGTCATCTGCGCAAAGAATAATGCCAAAGAAGAAGACTTTGCACCTTTCGTTAAAAAAGTTATTACTTTAAAACTAGGTCAACTTGGCAAGGCTTTAACTTTTTTTAAAGAAAACAGCGTCAGCAAAGCCGTAATGGCCGGACGCGTGGAACATTTTAATATCTTTAATTTAATACCTGACTTAAGAACGGCAAAAGTACTGGCTTCCCTTCGTGATATGCGCGCAAAAAGTATTTTAGAAGCCGCTATAAATGAGTTTAAAAAAGAAGGTATTGAGTTTCAGTCTTCTTCCTTATTTTTAGAAAAGTTTATTCCCCAAAAAGGTGTTCTTACCAAAAGAAAACCGACTGAAGAAGAAGAAAAAAATATTGAACTTGGTAAAAACATATCCACAACTTTAGCTACTTTAGATGTCGGTTTGACAAGTGTTATTTGCGATAAAGCAGTTATTGCTGTTGAAGCTATGGAAGGCACAGATAATTGTATTTTAAGAGCAGGCCAAATCGTTGCTAACAACCCCTCTAAAAATAAATTTTTAACAGTTGTTAAAGTTGCCCGCCCTAAGCAAGATGATAGATATGATTTGCCCATTATCGGCAAAGGTACGATAAAATCTATGCTAGAAGCCCGCGCAAATGTCCTTGCCGTTGAAGCAGGTAAAACCATTATTCTTGATATTGAGGAAGTTTGCGCTTTAGCAGATAAAAACGCTATTGCTATAATTGCTTTCTAGGCAAATATTTTTTAAGTTCGCAAGACAAATAAAAACTGCCCACTTGAATAATATTTGCCTTTGTTTTTGCCAAATCTTTCACTTTGATAAATACGCAGTTTTTAAAATACTTTTTTAACTCATCTTTAGGACAAGATTTATTAAATTCCACAAGACAAACTTTTCTAAAATAAGGGCTTAAAAGTTTTGCGCAGGTTTTATAATCTTTTTCCGCGTTTACACCGTAAACTAAAATATTTTCCTGCTTAAAATAAGGACTTTTTATAAAAGTATTTAGAAACTCTTTAATAGCGGCGGGATTATGCGCTCCGTCTTGAATAAGATAATTTTTACCTAGTTTTTTAATCTCAAAACGCGCGGGCAAACTAGTTTTCAAAAAAGCGTTTTTAAGCCCTTTATTAAAACCTAAAATATTACTTGCCGATATAACAAGAGCAGCATTTTGCGCGGCTTTTTCTCCAAGCATATTTAAGATATATTTTTTGTTTCGGTAGGCAAATTCCGTCGTATTTTTAATAAAATCAAATCTTATATTTTGACAAGCAGGCATTATCAAAGGCGCGCTTTTTTTGATACAAGCATCTTCAATAATTTTTAAAATCTTTGGAGAAACTTGTCCCAAAATACAAGGCTTTTCTTTTTTGATTATACCTGCTTTTTGCGCGGCAATTTTTGATAGAGTATTACCCAAAAGTTTTTCGTGGTCTTTTGCAATAGAAGTTATTATAATTAAATCCGCGCCAATAATATTTGTGCTATCCTTAAGTCCGCCGATACCGCACTCAAAAACAGCAAAATCTACCTTTTTTTCTTTAAAATAAACAAGTGCGCTTAAAGTTAAAAGTTCAAAAAATTTTAAAGGTTTTACTTCGGCAGATAAAACTTTTTCAAGACATTTACAAAAATCTTTTTGGGAAATTTCTTTATTATTTACAGATATTCTTTCCCTTATATCAAGAATATGCGGAGAAATAAAAAGACCTGTTTTAATGCCGCTTTTTATTGCCGCCTCGGCGAGCAAATGCGCCACAGTTCCCTTGCCGTTTGTGCCGGCAATCAAAACAGTTTTATAATTAACAGGCAAAACACCAAGTTTTTTTGCTGTCTTTTTAAGAATAGAAAGATTACCTTTTTTGCCGCCGTAACTTCTTTGTTTTAGAA
>JAZRZE010000096.1:0-5669 GCA_045601125.1 Elusimicrobiaceae bacterium
TTTTTTCTAAATCCGTATCAATATAATCCAAATTCTGTAAGTCTTGGGTTTTAACATCTTTTAATAATTCTACCAATTCTTGCGATAAAAAAGAACTTTTTATTTCTTCTTTTAGTTTTACATTTAGAGTTTCAGACGGTATTTTTGTCTGTTCGTAATTAAATAAAACACCACTTTCGGAAAGCAAAAAAGATTTATTTTTTGTTTCTACCTTCGCCAAAACGGTGTGATTTGTAGTTTTTACCGTTAATTCTTTTGAGAAAAACCCCCTTCTTACACTTACTTTTTGCAATTGATTAAGCCGTAACTGTAAAGAATTTTTTATATTTTTAGCGTCTTCGCTTGAGATAAGGGTATCTTCCTTAAAGGAAATTAAATCTTGAATTTGCTGTTTTGTATAGTCATCATCCGCTATAACGGAAAGGGTTTTGGCCTTCCAAGAAAACCACTCGCTTTTATGCTCAAAAACATACTGAAAGCCCTTATTTATGCTCCAAAACAACAAAAATAAAAACAGACAAATTATAAGAAGGAAGAAGAGTCTTTTTATTCTGCGTCTTTTTTGCCTTTTTGCACTTATGGGAGCAAAAGTTTTCCTTTTAGAAGATTTTCTTAAATACATATAACTCCACAGAATAAAAAATTAAAATTTGTAAGTGTTAAAAAATGGGCGGAAAGGGATTTGAACCCTTAAGCCCTTTCGGGCATACGGTCCTGAGCCGTACGCGTCTGCCAATTCCGCCACCCGCCCAATAGAAATATTATAGCAAAAAGAAAAAAAATAGTCTTAAGCCTTATATGTATAATAATTGAAATATTTACAATGGATAAAAATTAAATTCATCCATTGGATGATTGGCAATATTATCTCTTGCTATTTCTTTACAATGGGCTCTATTTTTCGGGTCTTTGCAATACTCTCTAAAACTAGCTTCTCCATCTTCAAAATCAGGATTATAATTAAAAGAAATTTGAATTAAGGTCTTTTTACCAAAGGTTTACGGGCCGGTTGTTTTTTGCTTTGGTTAATTTCGCCATTATCTAAAATCAAATCCGGCGTAACAATAGCAAAACCCAAACCGTTTCTGCTCATATCATTATAAACCTGCATTTTATCGGAGGCATATTTTATATCCCTTAAATTTCTTGTATTAAAGGAAGGTCTTTCCCCGTAAACAGGTGTTTTGGCACCGGTTTTTGAATCAATCATAAAGCCAAAGAAAGTGTCATCATCGGTTGCTTTAATTACAGGACAGGCCTTTAATCCTTGTTCTGCGCAGAAGTTTTGAAAAGTCTTTAAGAAATTTTCTTCCGGGATAGTCTTATGCGCAAGCAAAATTAAATTTGACGGACGCGCAATAAGTGTTGTGTAACCATAATAAGAACGCGCGTGGCCGTTAGATTTATTATTATTTTTAGTTAAAGAAGCCGTAAAAGGTAAATCTTTCAAAATACCGTTTTCAATAATTTGTATTTTTTGGGCTTTAACTCCTCCTTCGTCAATTTCATAATAGCCGGCAAGTCTTTTATTATCAAAAGTTTTTCTTAAAGGGTCATCAATAACATCAAAACCCGCGCTGAAAACTTTTAGACCGAGTTTATCTGAAAACGCACCATCGTAATAAGAATAATCATTATTACTTGAGATATGTTTAGTGCCACTTATTTCACGAGATAAAACTCTCATCAATTCGGAGGCCTGAGCGCCTTCTAAAAGAATAGGCCCGATATAAGCATCAACTTTTTTTGCTTTTCGTAAGGCAAGAACATCCTTTGCGAAATCGCCTGCTTCCTTTTCAAGTTCTTCTAAAGTGGGAATATCTTGAAAGTCAATATAAGTTAAATTCTTAACAAGTTCAAATTCCAAGCCGTCATCTAAGCGACCTTGCGCAATAAATCTTATATTTACGGAGTATTTATCTTGCAAGTATTTTGAACCGCGACTTGTTAAAAAATAAGACGGCACAAAATTTATATTTATAAATGTCATAAAATCTTCAAGTTCGGATAAAACACCTTTTGCACTTGTTTTTTGGGCAACTTCCCGCCAATATTGTTGGTCTATAACAGGTTCCGTTAAAGTATCAAAATATTTTTGTGCGGGATAAAAAGAAAAATCATCATATTGCTGAACGATATGTTTATTCTTCTTATAGGCCTGTTTTTCGGTAAGTTCGGCAAGAGAATTTTTATAAACAATATCCGTTGTCTGCCAAAGAAATTTGCTGACATCTTCATAGTTTAAAGCGAAATAACTATCCGTTGCTTTCGGCAACCAGATACTCGGATTAAAATAAGAATTATCTTCTTTAGGACTGCCTATTCTTACTTGGACTTCATAATCGGGGTTATAAGTTTTACTATCCCGCATCAAAACACCTTGACTTGCAGAAAAAAGATATCTTGTTTCGGGAATTATTTTATAAGCAATATAGTAAGGACGCGCAAATTTATCCATTTTTAACTGTTTCAAATTGCGGGTCATTTCATTTTGCATTGCATTAAAGACTTCCTGCTCTTGCGCGCTGAGATTTTGTTTTTGCTCTGCTGCAAAAATATTAAGATTAAAAACTAAACAAGTAATAATAAGTAAAAGTTTTTTCATTTTATTTGCCCCCCTTAGGTGCCGGTAATACCGGTAATTTAGCCGAAGATTTATAAACTTTTTCAACTTCAAGTTCGCTGATTAACAAACTTGGCGCAATAGCAGAAACAGGCACCCAGCCCGATTCCGCACCGCAAGAACCGTTGAAAACTTGGTAATCATCAGCCGCGGCAATAATCTTGTTAAAACTTGCAAGCGGCGTGCCAACGATATCAACACCGCGGATAATTTCGTCGGCTTTATCATCAGGATAAACTTTATAAACAAGCAAAGGATTAACTTTGAAGGACTGCGGTGAAGAGGTATCAATCATTGTAAAACCGCCGGAAATATCTTCAATATAAAGCCCGTAAGGTTTGTTCTGGCGTTTAATTTCTTCTTTTAATTTTGCCTTTAATTCTTCGGGAGAAATTGTTTCACTCGCTTTTACATAAGTAACACCCATACGGGCAATTGCCCTTTTGCCGACAGATTTGCGGCCGTGCCCGTTAGATTGCGGGAAGTTCTTTATCGGACTTCTTGCCATAAGGAAATTTTTCAAAATACCGTTTTCAATCAAAACGACATTTTGGGAAGGCGCTGCCTCATCATCATATAAATAATGTCCGCGCAAATCTACACCGTTGAAATTTTTAATTGTGGGATTGTCATAAACACTTATTAAAGGCGAAATAACCTGCTGATTTATTTTACCGGTAAAAGTTTGACCGAACTCATCATCTTTTTGGCGGTTGCCTTCCATACGGTGGCCTAAAATCTCGTGGAAGAAAACCCCAGCCGCACGCCCGCTCAAAATAACAGGTCCGTGGAAAGGTTCGGCAACGGGAGCATTTTGTAAAACTCTTAATTCTTCAATAGATTTTTTAATATCGGCTATAACTTGTTCTTTTGAGGGCATTTTGTCTAAAGAAATAAAATCATAATTATTATTTCTTGAAAGTTTCATACCGTCATTATTTAATGTTTCAAGTTCATAACCAAGACGCATAAGGCGTTGCGGTCTTCTCATTTTATTATCCTGACTGTCAACAAAATAGACGACTTTATCTTCGACATTAAAGTAAACGCGTGAAGATAAGATAAAATCTTTTCCCTTAAATAATGAAGAATATTCATTTATTAAGGAAATTATCTTTTGTTCGTCAAAGGTGAAAGGTTCTAACTCCGCACAGAAATTTGTTTTTTTAGGTAAAGGTGCGGAAAAATCGTCGGAATCATCGGTTCTTTTTGAAACACTTGCGCTGTTAGATTTAACTTTTTCGTAATTTGACTGCGCTTTCTTTACGGCAGTTTCCGTTGTCTGCCAAAGAAGATTTTTTAAAGCTTTATCATTTGGGGTCAAAAGGGTCAAAGTGTTTATTTGTCCAAATACCCAACTTGTAGACAAACCTTTCAAAGGTCTGGTATTATCCATTTTTTCACTACCCACGCGCACATCAACATCCAATACCGCTTCCTCGGTAATATTTTGATTTGAAATTTCACCCAGAGAAGAAGAATAGTTATGATTCTTACTATTTGTAATCATATAGGACATAAAATATACCGGCGGCTTTTGCTTTTTCAAAACTTTCATTGAACGCTGTATTTCTTGTTGCATTGTATTAAGGGTAGAATCTTTAGAAGCCTCACAGGCAAAAACCGGTAAAGATAAAATTATAAAAAGAAAATAACTGATAATTTTTTTCATAAAAAACCTCCAGATTTTATTATAGCATTTGCTAAACTGCTTTTTTAATGCTACACTTGTTTAATAGTAGGAGGATGTTAATTTATGAGCGAAATATTTTATGTCAGCCGAAAGAACTACGAAAAACTCCGTGAAGATCTTGAAGCTCTAAAAAAACAAAAAGCACAACTTTCAAATGAAATCGGGGAAGCCGCAAGACAAGGCGATTTAAAAGAGAATGCAGAATATGTTGCCGCAAAAGAAAAACAGGCCGAAACTTTGGCAAAAATAAATGATTTGGAAATTAAATTAAGAAATGTCCGTATCACAGATGACTTAAATGTTGATAAAACCCAAGCAAGAATCGGAGCAACGGTTGTTATTGAAGATTTATCAGACGGAGAACAAACCACTTACACTTTAGTCGGTTCAATGGAAAGTAACCCGGATAAGGGTCTTTTATCCGTTAAATCACCTTTGGCAGGCGCTTTGCTTGGCAAAAAAGAAGGCGAAACTTTTGAACTTGCTTTGCCGAAAACAAAACTTAAATACAAACTTGTAAAACTGGAATATAAATAGGAGAAAATATGACAGAACTTCAAACTCTTGCAAATAATACAATAGAGCCTTTTGTTATGCTCTATAATAAGACAATAGAACTTTTACCCGGCATTATTGTTGCTTTGGTAATGCTCTTTGTGGGTTTGTTCTTATCCCGCTGGATAAGCACTTTACTTAGAAAGGGCTTAAACCTTATAAAACTTGATGACTGGACTTCAAAAATAGGTGTTAATGAAATTTTAACAAGAATAGGTTTTGGCAAAAGTCCAACTTATGTTATTTGCTTTATTGTTTCTTGGGCGGTCATGCTTGCTTTTATTATGATTGCGGCAGATAGTTTAAAACTTACTATTATACGCCAAATGTTAATTAAATTACTTGCCTTTATACCCTACATTTTTGTTAGTATCGTTATTTTGTTTGCCGGTCTTTTGTTTGGCCGTTTTATGCAAAACCTTGTGGAAAATTCCGCAAAAGCAAATGATATTAAAGGCGGCGTTTTATTTGCAAAAATAATCAATATTATAATTGTTGTTTTTGCAGTTATTTTGGCTCTTCAGCAAATACATATAAACTTTGCTTTAATTAACGATGTTATTTTGATTTTGCTTGCTTCACTTGGTCTTGCTTTCGGCTTGGCCTTTGGTCTTGGCGGCAAAGCCGTTGTTGAAGAATATTTAAGAGATTTAGTTAAATCCAACAAAGAAGAAGAAAAGAAAGAGAAAAAAGAAAAGAAAGAAGATAAATAATTTCTTTTATTTTTGACACAAAATAAACATCCCCCCGCAAAGGGGGCGGTTTTTCACAGTACGGGTAAAACCCTTGCCTACTAGC
>JAZRZE010000097.1:2500-14784 GCA_045601125.1 Elusimicrobiaceae bacterium
TTTTATAAAAATCTGTTTAGTTTGTCAAGTCTTTTCTTGACTTCGCTTTCTACCTTATATATATAGGTATTAGCACTACTCTTATATTAAAACATTTTTAAAAACTTTTGTCAACTACTTTTGTTAACTACTTTTAAAAAATCTGTTTTACTAACTTAAAAAGAACTTTAATTTTTGCTACTTAAATATTGTAGCATTATTTTTTTATTTTGTCACCACTTTTTATTTTTACTTTAATTTACCGTGTTAACTTTTCTGACTACTCTTATATTATAGCATTTGTTTTTTTGTTTGTCAACTTTTATTTTTGGACACTAACTTAAAAACTTGCTACCTAATTATTATAGCACTTATTTTAAAACTTGTCAACATTTTTATTTTATGCTTGCAACCCGAAGTTGCCTGACAGCGGTTTTACTTGCTACACTTATAGTTTATCATAAAAAGAGCGAAATGTCAACACCCTTTTTAAATTCTTTTTTAAAAGGGTCATTTTTACGTCTGTGTTTTCAGGCTGACCGCCTTTAACTATAATAATAGTATATAACTTATTTTTTTATTTGTCAAGATATTTCCTTATATATAATAAGGTATAAATATAATTAAGATTATTAAAATAAAAATGGTAAAATCTTTTATATGGATATTAAAACTTTATTAAAGAATAATGCGCGCACAATTTATTTAAGTGCAAAGATTTTACCGAGAGAAAAAAGAAAAACTTTTGCTATTGCCTATCTTGTTTGCCGGATAGCCGATACAGTAGCCGATACTTCTTTAATAGAACCTTCAAAAAGAATTTCCTTTATAAAACAATTCCCCCTTTTAGTTGAAAAATACGACTGGCAAAAAGCACAAAAAACGGCTGATTCCTTTTTATCTAAAGCCAAAGAAAATATATATAAAAATGAAGCCGAACTATTAAAAAATATTGATTTATGTATAAAAGAATTTCAGACCTTAAAAAGAGCAGACCAGAAAATTACGCTTGAAGTTTTGCGCGCTGTATGCACGGCAATGATTGAAGATTTGACCTTCTTTCCGCAAGAAGACAGCGGGCTTATAAAAGCCTTACCTACGCCCAAAGAAACTCTTGCTTACTGCGATTATATGGGCGGACAGCCGGGCGTTTTTTGGGCTAAACTTGAGTTCGGTAAAAAAGTAAAAAAACGCTACTTAGAACTTGCCTTAAAAATAGGCAGGGCTTTACAAATAACAAATATTTTAAGAGATATTGAAGCCGATGTCCAGATAGGCCGCATTTATTTGCCTATGACACAACTTGCCAAACAAGATCTTATGCCCCAAGATTTATTTGAAACGGAAAGTTATCTAAAACTCTACCCCATAATGCTTTATTGGATGAAAGAAGCAAAAGAAAATTTACTTTCGGCAAAAGAATTTTTGAAACAAATTCCCAGGAGAAAATTATTCAGGCGTGCTGCTGTTGCTTGGCCTGTGTTTTGGAGTCTTGATACCCTTTATATACTTGGTCTTGCGCCGCACAAACACGGCCAAAAGACAAACAGAAAAATATCAAAAATAAATATTTACTTAACAATGTTGTTAAGTCCTTTATATTGTTTCAGTAATACTTTAATAGATAAGATTATAGATTATAAAGCCTTAAGACTTGAGCGCCTGCTCGGCAATAGAACGCGCTAAAGTATTCATTTTATCACGCAGTTCTAAAGTATTATCATCATAACCCACAAGATGTAAAGCACCGTGCACCATTAAAATAAGAAATTCTAAAAGAGTGCTTGTTTTTGCCTCGGGCGCTTGCTTGCGGGCTTGTTCAAAACAGACAATAATATCGCCGAAAACTTCCCCTTTTATATTTGTTGAAGGATAGGGAAAAGTTATAACATCGGTCACATATTTATGGCCCAAATGTTCTGTATTTATTTTCAGCATTTCCTTAGGACTTACCACAAAAACATTTAGTTCGCTTCGTTTTTTGGCTTGCTTACCCAGAGCGCGCAAAAGGGCCTTCTTATAAACGCCGGTTTTATGATAATAAGGCGAAATTTTTGTTTTATAAAAAATATTTATTTGCATTTTTTATTATAAAAATTTCGTGCGACCGCGCGGAATAACAACTATGCCGGAAGGATCTATAAAATAATTTTGGCTATCGTGTTCTTTATCTATACCGATAGAAGAATTGTCCGGTATTATGTTAAAGCGGTCAATAATTGCTTTTTTAATATGGCTGCCTTTGCCGATTGTGCAAGAATCCATAATGATACTATCTTCAATAACGGCGCCGGGCATAACAACAACATTGCTGGCAAGTACGCTATTTTTGATAACCGTTTCCGGATAGATTACGCAACCGTTGCTAAGCATACTGTTTTGTAAAGTACCACCCATATAACTTGTCGGCGGAGTATTGTGAACGGAAGTATTTATCGGCCAGTAAGGATTATTTAAGTCAATCTTCGGTTCGGGGCCGAGTAAGTCCATATTGGCTTGCCAATAAGCCCCTATTGTTCCTACATCACGCCAATAACCTTGCTCTTCATAAGGTTTAAGACCTTTTAATTTATGACTTGCAAAATCATAAGCAAAAGTGCGGTATTGTTTTAAAATGACCGGCAAAATATTTTTACCGAAATCAAGAGAAGGAACATCACAATATTTTTGTTGTAAGATTTTTAAAAGGACATTTTTATCAAAAATATAATTACCCATGGAAGCATAAGCCTTATCGGGTCTGCCGGGGATAGGTTGGGGATTAGCCGGTTTTTCTTCAAAACTTACTATGCGGTTATTATCATCAGCAGCCATTACGCCAAAGGAAGAAGCGTCTTTAAGCGGAACAACATTTGCCGCTACGGTTACATCTGCTTTCTTTTGAATATGAAATTCTATCATTTTGCTGATATCCATACGGTAAATATGGTCCGCACCAAAGATAACCACTAAATCGGGATCAAAATCATTTATCAAACTGATATTTTGGCGGATAGCGTCTGCCGTACCCCTATACCAAATTTCACCAAGGCGCATCTGCGGAGGAACAACTGTCAAAAAATGGTCTTTTGTAATACCTTTTGTTGCCCAACTTGTTCTTAAATACTCTATGAGAGATTGTGATAAATACTGCACCAAAATATAGGAAGAAAATATTCCCGAATTAACAAAGTTTGACAAAACGAAATCAATAAGTCTGTATTTACCTCCGAAAGGAACAGCCGGTTTGGAACGCTCTTTTGTTAACGGAAAAAGACGTTCCCCTTTACCACCTGCCATTATCATTCCCAGAACTCTCATAGAAAATCTCCTTTTTATTTATTTTGTAAGGCTTCAAATGCCTCAAAACTCCACGGCATTTTTTGCTTGACAATTTCTTTAATAGCATTAGCATAAACCCTAATTTCATATTGGGCGTGACTGTCTGCTCTTAAAGAAATAAAGTTAAGTAAACTTCTTAAATTAACTGTCCAATAAAATTGTGTATATTGCGCAACAGGCAAAATACCGCGCGCCATTTCCCTAGCGACGCCGGCTTTCAAAAGTTTTTGATAGGCTTGATAGGAATGTTCAATCGCTTCTTCGTAAATTTTGCTTAAAGCGGCATTATCAAGTTTATCGCTTTCAACAGAACCTTGTCTGTTTGACATATCTTGAATACGGAAGGCCTTAGGCAAATAAAATTCGTCTTTAACTTCGGTATATCTTGCGCTGATTTCATTATAGGAAGCTATGCGATGGCGCATCCATTGACGGGCAACGAAGATAGGGCATTTAATATGGAATTGGAAATAACAATGTTCAAAAGGGCTTAAATGTTTGTTTTCCATCAGGTATTTTATGAGCATTTTATCTCTTTCTTCACCTTTACTGGTGCCGCCGAAAGATACTCTTGCTGCACTAACCGCGCGGATATCTCCGCCCATAAAATCAACTAATTTTACAAAACCTTTGTCTAAAACTTCGAGAATTTCCTTTTGTTCTGCTTGCTCGGTTGCCATATAATAAATCTCCTTAAATTGTCTATATAATACTTATATAATTTTATAATTGATTTGTCTATTTAATTCTAAAAAGCATTACGCCGCTATCTCCAGCTCTATTGCTGAAAGGAACAATCAAAATATCTTCATAAGAGCCAAGCGGGGCCTGAATAATATCGCTGACCACACCGGGTATTGTAGCGGATAAATACTTTTCAAAATTACCTTTATTCCACTTTAAAACATATAAAATTGCGTTTTCATAAGAACCGAAAGTTTCCGAAAAGATGCCGTATTTCGTTTGGTTTTCTATGCCGGCAACAAGAATATTCTCTTCTAAAGAACGATAAATACCTAGAGAAGAATATATTCTTTTGACATCTCTGTTGACTTTAAGTCTTGTCGGTGTGCTACCGAAATCTATATCTTTTGGACTTTCTATAAAACTTTTCTTTTTATCATACTGAACACGTAAACGGGAGTTGAAAGCTGTGTAAATAAGATTTTCTTTACCTTTTTTAAAGGGCGCAAAATTGAAACCGAAAATATTATCAAATTCTGGATATTTTATTTTTTCTCCCTTTTGGTAAGCATTATTTTCATACACAAGTAAACAAGGGGTAAGTTGCCTTGCTTTGCCGGAAAGAGAGTTCACTTCCTGAATATATAAACGGCGTTCTTGGTTAAAGGGGGCTATTCCTTTAACGATACCGCCTATGATACCGTTTTGATGTAAAGTTTTATCCCCTCCTTCATAAACAAGAGTATTAAATCTTTGGGAATTCGTATCAAAAACACTTATAAAAAGTTGCGCGCTACCCACCCCCTTAATATCGGCCGCATCCATAGAAATTATACGCCTTAAAGGATTAACGGAAAGAGTAATTTCTTCCTTTAAAACATCTTCCTTTAAAGAATAAACTTTTACGGTATTATCTTCAAAAGCTAAAATCAAATCACTTAAGCCGTCGCCGTTTAAATCACCTGCGGCAGAAGCCCTGATTTTGCCTTCAATAATCTCACTTTGCCAAAAGGGTTTAAGGGTTTCTTCTTTATTGTTTGCGGAAGGTTCTTGCGGTGAAACGGAAGGGGTTGCTTCCTTATCAAAAACAGCATAAAGATTTTGGGCATCAAAAGGATTTTCAAGTTGACCGATAGCATAAAATTGTTCCACATTTTGAACGGTTCCTTTTGCGCGGGCCTCAATATCTCTGCCTAGGACTTTACCTGTTTGGGGGTTCTTAATTTCCTCGCCCCAACGGGTTATGGTAAAAACATCCCCGCTTTTTATTGAAGAGGAAAGTTCCGTAGTATCTAAGTATATTTTTAGGCCTTCTTGTTTAACAACAAGAGCGTTGTTTTGCGCAAACAAAACAACGGAAAACAATAAAACTGATAAAAGGGTAAAAAATTTTTTCATAATACTATTGTATATTATTAAGGGCTTAATTTGCTAAAATTATTTATATGAAACTAAAACAAATTGCTATTTATGTAAACAAAAAAAATGCCTTAAGTATTGAAAGCGCAAGAACTTTAAAGGCATCTTTAGACTTGGCAAAAATAGAAAACTATTTAACTGATACGGAAATTAAAGATTTTCAAAAAGGAACAGATTTGATTTTTTGTATAGGCGGTGACGGAACTTTGCTTTCCGCCGCACAAAAAGCAGCAAAATTAAATATAAAAATTGTCGGAATCAACAGTGGCAATTTGGGCTTCTTAGCCGCTCTAAAAACACAAGAAGATTTTAAGCAAACTTTACAAGATATCCTTAAAAATAATTTTAAAGAGCAGGAAAGATTTTTACTAAAAGCCAATGTTTACAGAAATAAAAAAAATATTTTTAGCGCTTGCGCTTTAAATGAAGCCGTAATAAGACCCTCACAAGCAAGAGCAATAAATCTTAATGTTCATTTAGATAAGAGCCAAGTTAAAGATTATTTTGGTGACGGTTTAATAATTTCTACTCCTACCGGTTGCACCGCTTATAATATGGCAGCAGGCGGACCTATTGTTATGCCCAGTTTAAATGTATTTATTTTAACCGCTATCTGTCCGCATACTTTAAGCCAAAGGCCACTTGTTTTGCCCGCAGATAAAGAAATAAAAGTGTTGCTTGATAAAACAAAAAAAGATATAAATATCAATTTGACTTTAGACGGACAAACTAATTTTGCTTTGCAAAATAACGATATAGTAAAAATAATGCAAAGCAAACAAAAATTAAAAATTTTATATCCTAAAAATTATGATTTTTTTGAAACTCTTACCACAAAACTTAATTGGGGGCAAAGATAATGTTAAAAAATCTTTATATAAATAATTTCGCAATCATCAAAGAACTTGACTTGTCCTTCAGCGAAGGCCTAAATGTTTTTACCGGCGAAACAGGTGCTGGTAAATCTATCGTAATTGAAGCTTTAAGTTTTGTGCTAGGCGCAAGAGCGGATTTAGGTTTAATCGGTAATAATGGTGACAAAATGCTTGTTAAAGCAATTTTTACAAGCCCAAGTCTGCCGGAAAATTTACAAAAAAAATATGATATAAAAGAAAAAACTTTTACTATTCATAGAGAAATTGATAAAAAAGGTAAAGCCAAAATAACAGTAAATAATAAAAATGTTACCGTAAGCGAACTTGTTAAAATAGGCGATTTTTTAGTTGATTTTCACGGTCAGCACGAACATCAAATGCTTTTCAAAACAGCAACCCATATAGATATGCTTGATAAGTTTTGTAAACTTGAAAAAGAACTTATCAAGGTAAAAGAGGCCTATCAAAAAGTAGAAAATATAAAAGACAAAATAGCCGCGTCTAATCAATCGGAAGAAGAAAAACAAAAAGCGCTTGCTTTTTATTCTTATCAACTTGAGGAAATTCAAAAAGTTAACCCCGTTTTAAACGAAGATACCGAAATTGAAAATGCTTTACCCAAACTAAAACATACCGGTAAACTTTTAGAACTTGCACAAAATATTTACGGACTTCTAAATGATAATGAAGAAAATGTCTGTTCCCTTGTAGATAAAGCAAGTCAACAGACAACCCAGATGGCACAAATTGATAATAATTTAGAAAAAGTTGCCCAAGAACTTGAAAATGCCCAAAATATAATTCAAGACTGCGCAAACACTATTTTTGAATATAAAGATACCTTGGAAGTTAATCCCCAAACCCTTGATGAAATGTTAAGCAGGCAGGAAGATTTAAGAAAATTAAAATTAAAATACGGTCCTGCTTTAGAAGATGTTTTGGCTTTTAAAGAAAAACTTGAAAAATCTATAAGTGATATTAAAAACGCGGATAAAAATACCGAAGAACTTTTTAAAGAACTTCAACAAGAACAAAAAGAACTTGATATTTTGTGCCAAGATTTACATAAAAAGAGAGTGGCGGGAGCAAAAAAATTAGATACTCTTATTATTAAGGAAATAAGCCCTCTTGGTTTTGCCGGTGTACGCTTTGAAACTGATATCCAAGAAGAAGAACAGGCAAATATCAAAGGTAAAGATAAAGTTGAGTTTTTGTTCAGCGCAAATATAGGGGAATCTTTAAAACCTTTAAGAAATATCGCAAGCGGAGGCGAAATTTCCCGCTTAATGCTTGGGCTTAAAACAATTTTGGCAGGTCAAACACCAACTATGGTTTTTGATGAAATTGATTCCGGCATCGGCGGACAAACGGGTAAACTTATCGGGCAAAAACTCCAAAAAGCCGCAAATCAAAGACAGGTTTTCTGTATAACCCATCTTGCGCAAGCCGCCGTTTATGCCCAAAGCCACTTTGCCATCACAAAAGAAATTAAGGCAAACAAAACCCAAGTTAAGGTCTTAACATTAAATTATGAGCAAAAAGTTCAAGAAATTGCTAGAATGATAGGTAGTAGCAAAGAAGCGTCAGCAGGTTTACTGCACGCAAAAGAACTGCTACAGGAAGCCAGAAGAACAATTTAAAATATTAAGGAGAAAAATTATGGCAGAAGAAAATCAAAACTTAGAAGAAACAATGCCGCAATCTTGCACAAAAAAGCAATGCGCTTGTAGCAGATTGTTTTGCCTCAAAGGGCTTGCGACCATCTATAAGGTATTAAGTATCTTAACTTTAGTATTTATGGCAATAGCTCTTATCATGGCTTGGATAGACTCAAGCAGACAAGGGTACCCTATCAGTGCTCGCGTGATGCTTTTAATTCAATATACCATTAATTACCTACTTGTTGCTTTATTCTTTATTACCGTTTCAAGAGTATTAAAAACTCTTAGAAAAATTAAACACGCAGTAGAACATAAATAGTCTTTCTGCATAGCCACGCCTATAAAAAGGCGTGGCTCTAATTTTAATTATGAAAAGAAAATTTCTCTTTTTATTTTTTGTTTTGTTGCCTTTTTTTGCCCAAGCCGAAGCAATTAAACTTAAAAGCGGCTTGATTATCAATGGTTCAATTGTCGGGCAAACAGAGTATATATTAAATGTAAAGACCTCTTACGGAAATATCGCTATCAATCAAAGGGAAGTTGAAAAAATTATGCCTGATTTGCACCGTATTATATTAAAAGGCGGTGGCGAATTTATAGGTAATATCGTCGATATGGACGAGTTTACCCTATCTTTAAGCACTGATAGCGGGCTTGTTAATATTGATGTGCCGCAAATTTCTTCTATGGAAATTTATGACTATAACGAAGCGGAAAAACAAAAAAAATATATTGAAAACAAACAGGAATTAGAAGCCCAAGCAGCAAAAGAACTTGCCCAAAAAAACGCCCAAGCAACAGATTTGGAACAAGCGCAAGTTAAGGCCGCAGCCGGTAGTTCCGTTTCGGCAACGGGTATTGAATTCGATTCCGATTTAGAAAAACTTTTCCCCTCTAAACCTGTAGTAGAAGAACAAAAGGATGTCTATGTAAGATTTGATAATAAAGATTTAGAAGCAGATACGGAAGAACAAGAAGAAACCCCCACCAAAAAAGAAAGAGCAAAAAAACAAATTGACGAAACAAGCCAAGATTTCAAAAAAGATTATTCCAAAAATAATTTTGAAGTACTTATCGGTTTTCAAAACTTACCTTTAAAATTAGATTTATCCGACTACGGCGCAAAAGAAGATGAAGATATTTCTTCTTCAAATGTTGCTTTCGGTATTTCTTATTTAAGAAAGATGAATAAACACCTTTGGCTCGGCGGAGATCTTATGATAGGTATGCTTTCCAAAAATAAATTTAACCCAAACTCCACCACCCATATTGAAACTTCCGGTCAGGTTTATGATATTGATTTGAAAGCAAATTATTACTTTAATCCGCAAAGCACTACCCGTTTTTATTTACAAGCGGGAACAGGTTTTGCAAGTGTAAATGTAAATAAAAACTGCGATGTCTTTGATACCATAAATAACAAATGGATACGGGAAGATACAAAAACCGTATCTTCTTCCAACATAAGCGCAATAGCCGGGCTAGGTGTAGAAAGAAGTATCGCAGACCTTAATTTAGGACTTGAGTTTAAAGCAAGATATAATACCTATTCCGGAGATTTAAAAGAAAGTTCTAATTTATCTTACTTAATTGCTGCAAAAATAAATTGGTTTTTTTAGAAAATGAAAGTTTTAGTTTTAGCCAACGCCTTAAAAGGTTCTCTGAAAGCAAAAGAAATATGCCAAGTATTAAATAAATTTGAAGGATTTGCAATTTCCGACGGCGGAGACGGCTTTCTAGACTCTGTTTTACAAGTTTACCCTCAGGCAAAAAAAATATTTATACAAGCTCCTAACGCTATATTAAAAATAAAGAAAATTCCCTTTTTATTGATAGGAGAAACCGCTTTTATTGAAAGCGCGCAAGTTTGCCCTATGGCAAATCTTAAAAAAGAAGAATTAAATATTTTGAAAGCATCTTCTATCGGACTTGGTTTAACAATAAAAGAAGCAATAAATGCCGGAGCAAAGCAAATTTATATAGGGCTTGGCGGCGTTGCCTCAAGCGAAGGCGGAGCAGACTTAGCAAAAGTATTCGGGTGGCATTTTTTAGATAAAGAAAACAACTCTTTAGAACTCGGCGCGAAATCTCTCCTTAATTTAGCAAAAATAAAAAAGCCCAAACAAGATTTACTGAAAAATATAAAAATTACCGCTGTTTGTGATGTAAATAATATCTTACTTGGTAAAACGGGTTCCGCAAAAGTTTACGGCAAACAAAAAGGAGCAAATGCTAAAGAAATTTTAATTTTAGAAAAAGCCCTAAAAAATTATGCCAAAGTCGTCAAACAATATTTAGGTATAAATATAAATACGAAACACTGCGGTTCGGCAGGAGCAATCGCAAGCGGACTAAAGGGCTTTTTTAAAGCAGAATTAACTGACGGAAGTAAATATATAAGCAAACTTTTAGGCCTTGATAAAAAGATAAAAAAAGCAGATTTAATTATTACTACCGAGGGTTCTTTAGACGAGCAAACTTTTTTCGGCAAAGCGCCTTTTGAAATTTGCCGCCTTGCAAAAAAACACAAAAAACCGATTATATTTATTTGCGGACGAAATAAATTAAAAGACAGAAAAGTTCTTAAAGAAAACAATATAATAAAAGTTATTGAACTGAAAAAATATGCCAAAAACACCCGCCAAAGCATCCTAGAGGCAAAAACAATTCTGAAAAAAGTAGCAAAAGAAGACCTTAATAATTTATAAAACGCGCTATTTACCAATATTGGTATTAAAAAATTCCGTTAATCTTTCCTTATATAAATCCCCTGCTTTTTGAGGGCATTCGGTATGTTTAGCGCCTTCTATAAGCCAAAGTTGTTTAGGGTTGCGGGCAGTTAAAAACAAGTTTCTTGCGTCGTGGCGAGGGACAAGACTATCCTGTTTGCCATTAATTATTAAAATAGGTCTTGGCGCAAGTTTTTTTACATTGTTTTTAGGACAAAAATCTTCGGGGTTAACTCCTAAACGTTTGCGAACAAAAAATAAAGTTAAAGCAACCAGCGGGAAATAAGGAATATGCTTATGCAAACGCGCCCAGCGGGCAACAACTTTTTCATAAGAAAAATAACAAGATTCGGATACGACACATTTAATTGACTTATTGTGGGCAGCCGTATAAATAGCAACCGCTGCGCCCATAGAAAGCCCATAAATACCGATATTTTTTGTTTCTTCGGGATAAGTTTTACAAATATAATCTAAAGCATTTTGAGCATCTTTAGTTTCAAAATAACCGATGGAAGTGCGCCCTTTTTGGCTTGAGCCCGAACCTCTGAAATCAAAATAAAAAAGATTAAAACCTTGCTCTTTCAAAAAAGCCGTATTAACAAGTAAATCGCCTTTATTTAAACCCCACCCGTGCAAAAGCATTATTGTTTTATCACTTTTAACTTTTGCGGGAATAAACCAACCTTTCAACTCTAATCCTTCGTCATTTTTAAAAACAATATCTTCAAAAGGTATATCAAATTGTTTTGGCGAAAAAGCAAGGGGATTCTTATCTTTTTTACGATATAAAATCCTATTGCTTTGTTTATAAGCAATAAAAACTGTTGTTAAAATCAGAATTAATAAAGAAATTAAAGTTACCGTTAAAATCATAATAGATATTCTATAATTTTTAGAGAGAATTTTGTTTTAATACTGTTGAAATCTCTTGGCAAACATCCCTTGCCATCAAAGAAGTTTTAGCATATTTTTTAACTGCAGTGTCCGCTGCTTTGCCATGCAACCAAACGCCTAAAAGGGCGCACTTTAAGGCAGTATTTTCTTGTCCTCTTTTTATTAATTGAGCATAAATA
This sequence comes from Elusimicrobiaceae bacterium, assembly GCA_045601125.1. GTDB lineage: Bacteria > Elusimicrobiota > Elusimicrobia > Elusimicrobiales > Elusimicrobiaceae > Proelusimicrobium. The sequence continues at coordinate 14,245 of JAZRZE010000097.1, forward strand.
CCGGCGATTATTCCGGCTAAAGTATCTCCGCTACCCGCTTTTGCAAGACCTTCATTACCCGTAGTGTTTTGCCAAAGTTCTTTGCTTAAAGCGACTTTTGTTTTAGGCCCTTTAAAAAGAGATACCGCGCCGCTTTTTTCACTTAAAAGCCGGACTGCTTTTTCCCTTGGCAAATCTTTTTTCAAAAGACGTTTTGCTTCGCCTGCGTGCGGGGTTAAAATATATTTTGCTTCTTTTGATTTAGGAAGTTTTTCTAAACCTATTTGCGCAAGATAATTTAGGGCATCTGCGTCTATAACCGCAGGTAAATTTGTCTGCTTTAAGATAGGTAAAAGTATTTTAGCGCGCTCTTTTGTAAGACCCGGACCGATAAGTAAAACATCGTGCGGTATCTTTTTTAAATACTTTGTAATTTCTTTCAAAGGATTTTGGGAAATCTGTAAAAAAAGAGCTTCAGGCACGGCTTTAAGACAAGCGGGCAAGATTTCCGGTTCAACTGCTATAGAAACCAAACCGGCGCCGGCTCTATATGCCGCTTTA
>JAZRZE010000098.1:0-10383 GCA_045601125.1 Elusimicrobiaceae bacterium
TGATACTTACAATAATATATACAATGGCCTTGTTTCTTATATGCTATCTTACTCATATTTTAATTGTAGCATAGAAGAGGAAGAGTTGCCTCTCCTCCATAGGCTTCCGCCTATGGTTTCCCCGGGTAGAACAAATCTCCGTCGACTTCAAAATACCCTTCTTTATTAAACTTAATGTCTTTATATTCAATAGGAGTTATGCCGTCTTTTTTGAAAATCTGAATAGGTCCGTAGGTTTTTGCTACTTGAACAGTATTTAGAGCCTTTTTCCAGAAAGTATTTGTGCCACCGCCGACAACATATTTATTATAATGTTGAACGGCAAGTCTTTGCCCAGGCATACCGGCGGGAGTTGCCATATAATCTCTTGTTCCCATCATTATTTTTGAAAATTCAGATTCAACAATTTGTCCTTTCTTAGTATTGCGGCCGATAATTACGGGGGTGCCATCTAGTTTTGTTACCTGTAAAGCCCTGCTACCGTCGTGAGACATTCTGGTTAATTCTATTCCGCTACTATAAGCAGGAAATTTATTTGTTATTCTGCTTGGAACACTTTTGATTTTCTTTAATCTTCTATGAACGTCTAAAACATTTTTATTTTCCGCTGCTAAAGTTCTAAAAAAGACCATTCTTCTTGCTGTTGATAAACCGGCGGCTGTTTTGCCTGCTTTAACTAATAATCTTAAACCTTGTATACCTTTTACGCTCCACTTGATAAGTTTGTAAATATCCGCAACACACCAAATAGTTAAAGCAACATCTATTATCGTTAATACACCGGTTGTAATATCTAAATTTCTTCTGTTATTTTCTAATTTCTTTTTGTGCCCGTTGCTGATACTCTTTAAAGAAGGATATTTCTTTACTAGGGCTTGATCCAGTTCATTTTTTTCTTCTGCCGTTAAATCTACGAAATCTGCCTTATAAAAAGCTTCCGCAAAAAATACACTCGGCTTTTTGTTATTAAAGAATTTTTTATAATCTTCTTGCCTTTTTGTTTCTGTTTTTTGATAACTGTTTAATAATTCTCTACGAAGATCGTCTACTAATTTAGGTTTAAAGCCCGTTCCGTCGTCATAATTTAACACAGCTTGATTGCCTAAAGATACAATTCCGTCTTTTTCACTTTTTACATAAATTTCTACGTAATCATCAATATAACTTGAATATACCGGTTGTCCGTTATAATAATATCCCAAATCTGATGCTGTATTATTTGCCGTTGCCGCTTTTGGTACAAAACTATCTATTACAGATGGATTATGAAGTAAAATACCATAAGTTAAAGGTAAATTATTATTAAATACTAGTCTTCCATTATTAAAATATACCGCGTTGTCTAAGATTTGATGTTGAACTTGTTTTGCTGCGAAACTTTTTTCTTTTGCTAACATTTCTGCCATATCTCTAAAGGCATCGCCACCGCCGTCTTGTTTAGAATAGCGGGAGTTTTTATAAGGTTCTCTATAGAATCTATTATTAAAGAATATTTCTTCTTTTAATTTTAAATCGTCGGTTTTTGCGTATTTGGCTTCTTCGCTGACTAATCCTATTTGGAAGGTTGATAATTGGTCTATTCTGCCGGTTTCTATTAAGGTTTTTGTTCCCATTAATAAAATCTGAGATTCCAAAGGTTCCGTAAGATTTTGTAACATAAACAGCACAACACTGTTCATATCCCAACCACCCTTATAAAAGGATAGTCCGTCCAACGAGGAAAGTGCTGCTTGGCAAGCACCTTCATCTACAAGTTCTGTTATCGGCGCTCTTAAAGTGTCTTCTACCATTTGTTCGTAGCCGCGCATTTGTCTTGCAACTTGATCTCTTGCGGATAAAGTGCTCCTTCTTTCTTCTTCCGCTGCACTTTTTTGCGCCATATAGAAATTATAATCAGCTAGTTCATTATCATATCTTGCTCTTGTGTGGAAGCGGCAGGGGTTTAATCTTTTATTTCCGCTGTTATAGGGAGCGACGAAATTATTAAAAATTCTATAGATTTTACTTCTTTGTGCGCTATCAAAAAATTTTACATTATTACTTTCCATTGAAAGTATCATTACAAAAAGATCTACCATTTTTCTTTTGGTATCGACGGAAGTTTTATCATATACTTGCATTAAATTATTAGCCAATTCTTTAAAATAATCTTGGAGGACTTTTTCTTTATCTGCTTTATAGGCCTCTACGCTTTTTTCAAATTCTTTTAAGTATTGTTGGTAGTATTTATCTTGTCCTTGCAAGATGTCTTCCTTCCAAGAATCAAGGTTTTCTGTATTATCTTTTTGCCATTTCTTTAACTCGGACAAAGCAAGTAAATAATCAGAATACTCCGGTGATTTAAGAATAACACCTCTGTATTCATATTCAATTTTTTTATTTTCTTCCTGATATAATTTTTCTATTTCTTCTGCTTGTTTTTTATATTCTGTTTCGGCGTGTTTTTTAAGTTGTCTTTTATATTCTTTTGAGGAGATGGGGGTAAAAGTTTCTTCTTTTCCTTGTTTGCCGTTTTCTATTTTATCTCTTGTATCGGTAAAGAGTTTTGTGATTTCGTTGATATATTCGTCGCATTTAGCATAGTACCCCTTTTCTATGCAGGCCTTTAGGGCTTCTTTAGCGGGATCGGGTTTTTGTTTTTTATATTCTTCTTGAAGGGCTTCCTCTAATTCTGCGCGGAATTGTATTTCTTCTTCGCTCTCTTGTCTAAAGGCGGCAAAAGCGGGGGATGTTAATTCCATTAATAAAGTAAAAGACAAGGCAAGACAAATTACCTTACTATAAAAAAGTCTTACTTTTTTACCGATAATAACAGAAAGAATTTTTTTCATTTTATCTCCTATTTTATTTCCTTCTATATATATTTTAGATAGTTTAATACTACTCCTACAAGAGACTTTGGACCCAAGTATAACTAGGTCTTTAGTCCTATATTACGACTGAAAACTATTTTTTTTAAAAACAATTTTTTTGAACTAAGCAAGACGTTTTGCTATTTCGGAGAAAAAATCACCCGCTTTTTGTTCAAAGAAATAATCACTTATTCCGTTTGTATAAGTTGAAGGCAAAGTGTTGACTTCAATAATTACTGCCCTGTTCTGTTGCTTTGCTACCATCGGCAAACTGCAAGCGGGCATAACTTCACCCGAAGTACCAACAACAAACATAACATCACTGTTTAAAGCAAGTTCCAAAGAATCTTGATAAACTTGTGGGTTAATCCCTTCTCCGTAAAAAACAAAATCCGGTTTTAAAATACCTCCGCAGGAACATTTCGGCAAATCAACACTTAAATCGGTATCTTTTGTTTTATAACGCTGATAGCATTTTGTGCAAACAAGCGTATCAATTGTGCCGTGATATTCTAAAACTTTTTTATTGCCTGCTTTTTGGTGTAAATTATCAATATTTTGCGTAATAATGCCTTTTAAAAAACCTAGTTCTTCAAGTTTGGCTAACGTTTTATGGGCTGTATTTGGTTTTGCTACTCCCATAGAATTAAAAAATATTTTCTTCATTTCCGCCCAAGATTCCTTAGGATGGGAATAAAAAAATTCAATTTCAATATATTTGGGGTCATATTTTTCCCAAAGGCCACCTGCTCCGCGAAAAGGGGGAATACCGCTTTCAACCGAAATTCCCGCACCTGTAAAAGCCGTTAGACATTTTGCTTTTTTTATTAGATTAATAATTTCTTGCATAAAAAATATCCCTGTTTCAAGGTTAAAAACATATTAGTTTAACAAAGTTGCTTAAGTTAAAAAGACTGCTTAATTGCCCAATCAAAAAACTTACGCCAACGGGCATATTGCCTAGTGGCTTCTTCAGAACTGATTTTAGGCGTAAAAGATTTCAAATTAGTCTGCCAAACATCCACATCAAAACCCATATTTTTTGCACACACCGCCGCAGCTCCTATCAGGGTTGTTTCCTTTTCTTCCTGTTGGGCAAGGGGCATCTGTAAAATATCGCTCTGCAGTTGCGGCAAAACACCATCTTTTGAAAGACCGCCGGACATTTGCAGAGAAGAAATGTTATATCCCTTTTGCTTTAGATAGTAAATAATATCAGTCATAACAAAATTAAGCCCTCTAACGGCAGAAAAAATGATATCTTCTTTTGTTGAGGAAACTTCAAGACCTGCTATAACCGGTTTTAAATTATAATTCCACAAAGGCGCTCCCAGTCCGCCGAGTGCCGGCAAAAATAAAATATCTTCTTTTGCTTTTTTGGCAATATCGTGTAAGTTTTGTAAAGTAAAATCTAAACCAAGTTTTTGTAGCCAAGTAAAAAGAGAACCTGCCGTATTTAACGGCGCTTCCAAAATATAGTCACAATTTTTTTCTTTACTGTTCCAAGAAAGAGAAGTTAAAATACCGTCTACAAAAGCCCTGTTTTGTCCGATATTTAAGAGAAAAAACGCACCCGTTCCGTAATTGATATTGGCATTACCTTGTTCTAAAAGACCGCAAGCCGCGCTTGCTGCCTGTTGGTCGCCAAGACAAAGTTTTACGGGAATATTTTCATAAGAGCCGTAATCATCAAAACTGTATTTTATTTCGGGCAAGATATCTTTTTTTAGGCCGAAACTTTTTAAAAGTTCCTCGTCCCAAGTTTGCGTGTTTATGTTAAAAAGCAAAGTCCTTTGGGCAAAAGTAGGGTCGCAGGCAAAAATTTTGCCTTCGCTCATACGCCACAAAATAAAACTTGAAACAGGACCTACGCACAAACGCCCTACCTCATAGGCCTTTTTTACGTGAGGATAATTTTCAAGGCACCATTTAATTTTAGGAGCGGAAAAATAAGGGGTATTATAAAGCCCTGTCTTTTGGTGAAAAACTTCTTGTGCAAGCGGATTTTGCGCGCTGATTTGTGTTGCTCTGCCGTCAAGCCAACTTAAAATAGGACACAAGGCCGAGCCGGTTTCTTTATCCCACAAAACAATAGTGGAACGCTGCGCCGTTAAAGCAATTGCTTTTATTTGCCCTAAGCCGGCATAATCCAACATCTCTTGCAGAGCTTCCATTTGGGTATTAAACAAAGCAGCACCGTCATAAGAAACGGTATTTTGGCTTGCTTCAAAAGGAACTGATACAAATTTTTTGGCAAGTATTTTGCCACTTCGCGCTTCAATTAAAGCCGCGCGGGAATTAGAACTGCCTTGATCAAGGCTAATAATCATATCACTCATTTTTAAACCATTTATTCCTTTGTAAAAGTTCATAGGCGGCCTTATCTAAAGAAAGCAATTTTTCAAGCGCCTGTGCAGAATCAAAAGAATCTGCGTCTTTATCTTCTTCAATAATATTTTTTCTATCAGAACGAATTGCGCCGTCTTTTTCTATTATACCGACATTTACGCCTTCTGAAACAAGAGCAAAATGCGAGGTTGAATTATCAAACAAATCTTTGCCAAAAGCGCTGTAAGGTATATTTATACCGGCAAGATTGTATAGCGTCGGAACAATATCTAATTGAGATACAACATAATCAATTTGTTTAGGTTCAATAATTTTAGGGGCATAAATGAGTAAAGGAATATGAAAATTTTCCTTTATAGAATCTTTTGCCGCTCTTGCTTTATGGTCATTATGGTCGGAGAGGAAAACAAAAACCGTATTATCAAACCAGCCGTCTTCTTTAGCTCTTTTTAAAAACTCGCCTATTGCCCAATCGGCATAATATAAAGAGTTTTTATAACCGCCTTCCCAAGTGTTTTGGTCATATTTGAAAAAGCGCTCTTGGGTTTTTGTCCACGGTTCGTGAGTGATACCCGTAAAAAGACCGATATAAAAATTTTCTTGTTTACGATTTTTTATTTTATCTGCGGTAAACTGAAATAATTCGTGGTCAAAACCGAAAGGTGCTTCTTCAATATAATCAAGAAGCATAGGGATATCTTCCCAACCGTAACTTTCCTCGGCGCCCAGATAATTTGCTAAAGCGCATAATCTATAAGAATGGCGGAGAGAGGTTTGCGCAAAGAATGTATAATAACCCTTATCTGCAAAGTTCTTAAACGGGGGGGAGAAAGTCGTCAACTCTAAACCATAGCCGAAAAAGGGCAAACCCGGCACCAAAGGCACACTGGCAAAAATGGCAGAAAAACCAAAAATACTTCTCAACCCTACGGCATAAGCATTGGTAAAATTAACGCCCTCTTTTTTAATTTGCGCCATATTCGGTGTTACTTCCGGCAAAATATAATCAGGGTTCCACCCTTCAAACATAATAACAACGAAGTTCAATTTTTTTTGTTCTTTTTGATTCTTATTAACACGCATTAAAGGGTAGTTCTCGTCGGGTATAATTTCATTTTTATTTAGCAAAAGTTCTTGCGTGTTTTTAATTGCCTTATCAAAAGGATAATTGTTTTTTATATCAACTCCGCCTTTACGCCAAACTTGATAGCCCGTAAAAGCGCCGTTTAACATCAAGGTTGCTTCCTGCGAAGTTTTTGCATATTTATAAACGTCGGCAATACCTAAAGATTTTGAAAAACCGAAATGCCCTCTTATACCGATAATTATAAATGCAACAAGCAATAAAAATTTACCTATTTGCCATACCCAAGTCATATTAGTTTGTATGGCTTTATTTGCAAATTTACAGATAAAATATGCACCCGTAACAAAAAGAGCAAAAACCGATAAAAGCGGCAAAAGCGCGCTTTTTAAAGCATAAGTAACAAGAAAGCCCAAATCAGATTGGACATGTATTATCTCTTCTGAAATATGGCGTTTAACATTTGGAAAATAAATAAAATCCGCTACCAAAAATACAAATAAGGAACAAAAAACGACCCACAATAAAAATGATACTGTTTTGACATAATATTTATTTTTTATCGGGATATTAAACAAAACCAAAAGCGGCCCTAAACAAAGGGCTATCATTGATATATCAAATCTGATTCCGTTTAGAAAACAATTTAAGATTTCACCAGTAGTTAAGGAAGCAAATACCGAGTGATAAACAATAAATATTAAAAATCTTATAAATTCAAATAAAAACAAAGATAAGACTATCCACCCTAAACTAAATGTTGCGCGGGGGTCTTTTGTAAATAATTTCATTTTTTATTCCTATTCAATATCTTTTAGAATTTTTAAATCACAAGTTTTAATTTTCTTTGCTAGTGCGCCAAGGGCTTTCTTTTGTTCTAGGGTAACTTGTTCGTTTTTAAATAAATCTTCAATAGTTTCAAGGGTCGGAACTAAAGTTTTATTTAAAAGTTTTTCTTTTCTAAGCAAATCAATAACGGCTTGTTCATCGGCAAAAGAAAGATGTTCTTGTTCGTCTAAAATCGCATTATATTCTTTGCCGAAATGCCTTTGAAGTTTCAAGTTTTGCATTTCTTTTATAACTTCTTGTTTTAATTTAGTTAAATCTGTTTGTAAAGCGCCAAGCTCATCAATTTTTTTGGCAAGAGCCTCAAGCGGACTTAAAGAAGATTCCGCCGGAGTAATTTCTTTAAATTCTTCCGCTTTTTTATTTTTCCACACGGGGCAAAGGTCTTTATAATCACAAAATTTACAGGCAAGTTCGCCCGGTGTTGCGCTAAATTTTTCTTGCTTAATATTATCCGCTACTTTTAAAACGCCTTGCCAAAACTCATCAATTTCTTCTTTGGGTGCGGGGGTATAAATTTGCTCGTCAAGTTTAGGCAGATAATAAAAAAGTAAATTTGCCACATCAACTTTTTCTACCGAAGAATCTTTTGTTTGGACAAGTTTTAAAAGTTGTGGGCTTTGGCTCATTAATTTTTGATACATCAAAAGTTGGTCCGGCTCTCTTTTGACTGTTTTACCGGTTTTATAATCTAAAATGGAAACTTTGCCCGCACCAAGATAATCAATGCGGTCAACGATACTTATTATTGATAATCCGTCAACTTCTTGGGTGGTTCTGAATTCTGTTGAAAGGGGGTTAAAAATATCTTTTTCGTGTTTTTTGTAATAGGCCTCAATTATTTTTACACCTTCTTCGTAACCTTCAAGTTCTTTTTGGGCGGTAGCGTAACCTTTATCGGCAAAAGAAGTTTTTTGCCAATCCAGTCTAAAAAATTTAAGGGTTTCTTCAAGCGGGGGGAAAGGCGGTTTTAAGTTGGCATACATAAATTCCATAACTTTGTGTAAAGCAGTACCGAAAGCAAAATAATATTTAGGCTTTTCCGGTATTTTTAAGATATAGCGGAATTTATATTTTTGGGGGCACTCTTTATAAGTGCTCATTTTAGAATAGGAAAAACTTAAATTTGCCATAAAAGCACTCCAAGATATATTTTAGCATTTTTGGAGATATTTTTTTATGACGGCAAATTTATTTAGAAATTGCTTTTTTAAGGATTTCAATTTCGTTTTTCAAGAGTTCAATTTCAACGGAAACAGGGTCTGGTATTTTATTGTGCATTAATTTGCCTTGCACAAAATTCTTTTCTTTGACAACTCTTGCCGGAACGCCGACTAAAGTAGAGTTTTCCTTTGCGGATTTTATTACAACCGAACCCGCGCCGACATTTGAATTATCGCCAATACTTATATTACCAAGCAAAATTGCCCCTGCACCAAGTGTTACATTATTGCCGATTGTGGGGTGGCGTTTACCTGTTTCTTTGCCTGTTCCGCCGAGTGTAACGCCCTGGTAAACAAGGCAATTATCGCCGATAATACTTGTTTCGCCGATAACAACGCCCATACCGTGGTCAATAAAAAAGTTTTTGCCGATAGTTGCACCCGGGTGTATTTCTATACCTGTTATAAAGCGCGAAAACTGGCTGATAAATCTTGGCAAAAAAGGAATTTTCATTTTATATAACTTGTGCGCAAGACGGTGCAAAATTAAAGCGTGAAAGCCCTGATATAACAAAATAATTTCAAGTGTGCTTTTTGCTGCGGGGTCTTTTTCTTTAATAGTTTTAATTTCCTGTTTTATTAGTTTAAATATTTTCATCAAATAAATCTCCCGAAAGATACCTCACTCCGCCATCAGCCAAGACGGCAACAATTAAGGTATTTTTATTTTTTTTGGCATAATCTTTTGCCGCTTTTAAAACCGCGCCTGAAGATATGCCGACAAAAAGCCCTTCTTTTGCGGCTTCTCTTGCTTCTTTGTAAGCATCCTTTGAACTTACATCTACAACTTTATCTATAACTTTAAAATCTAAATTTTTGGGTACAAAGTTTGCCCCGATTCCTTGTATTTTATGCGGTCCGGCAAGTCCTTTTGTTAAAAGGGGGCTTTCCTTTGGCTCCACGCCGATAATTTTTATTTTAGGATTAACTTTTTTAAGATATTTACCGATACCTGTAATAGTGCCACCGCTACCGATTCCGGCAAAAACTGCACCCACTTTATTATTAGTATCTTTTAAAATTTCTTTTGCGGTTTGTGTGTGGGCAAGAACATTATAAATATTGTCAAATTGATTAACTATAAAAACTTTTTTGCCTTTCTTTTGATATTCTTTAGCAATTTCTTCTGCCTTTAAAACAGAGCCTTTCATACCATCTTTAGCCGGTGTCAAAATTATTTTTGCACCGTAAGCAAGTATAAGTTTGCGTCTTTCTATTGTCATATTTTCAGGCATAACGGCGCAAAAATTAAGACCTAAAGCACTAGCGCAAAAAGCCAGCGAAATACCCATATTCCCGCTTGTTGCTTCAATAATAAGAGTATTTTTATTTATCTTTTTTTTCTTTAGTACATTATTTAAGATATTAAAAGCGGCCCTATCTTTAACCGAGCCGGAGGGGTTAAAATATTCAAGTTTGGCAAGGATATTTTTATTTTTGGTCTGAACCAAAGGTGTATTACCGATAGTTTTTATAATGTTCTTATTCATAAAAATTATTCTAGCAAATTTTTTATATTAAATAGGGTGTTCTCTCTTTTTAGTTTCCTTATTTTCTCTCCTTGATTTTTGCGAAGCAAAATTAGGGGGAGAAAAACAAGAAGGAGTATTAAAATAAAAATTAGAAAATGGAAACTTTCCTATTCTATCCCGCCCTTGACTTTTTTGGCTCTGCCAAAAAATTAGGGGAGGGACTAAGGGTGGGGTAAACTATTATAAATTACAGATAAAACAGCTTCTAAATTATTATAAATCTCATTATTCCAAAATCTCAAGACTTTAAAACCTTTACTAGTTAAAAAATTATCTCTATTCTTATCTTTCTCTTTAGTATGTCCGCCGCCGTCGCATTCTATTATTAATTTATTTTTCACAGAAACAAAATCTACAATATAATTACCAATTTGATGTTGCCGTCTAAAGTGTATATTAGGAAAGTATTGCCTTAAATTAAACCATAAAAATCTTTCTGTATCTGTTTGGTTTTTTCTTATAGTTTTTGCAAGATTTTGTATATTTTTACTTCTATA
>JAZRZE010000099.1:0-4565 GCA_045601125.1 Elusimicrobiaceae bacterium
GTTAGTCCATAAGTATTTTTGCTATTAACTTTTGCTCCATTTTCCAAAAGAATTTTTACTGCTTTTTCTAAATTAGATCTTACTGCTATGTGTAAAGGCGTTAGTCCCCTGGCTTGATATGTTCCAGATAAAGATTGTTTCACAGAAGGTCTATATTGTGCATTAACGTCAGCACCCTTGGAAATCAAAAAAATTATCATTCTTTCATCATCTTGAGATACAGCAGCATGAAGTGGAGTAAACTTATCAAAATCTGTTTTGGCATTTATATCAACACCTTTTTCAAGCAAAATTTGAACTATTTGTTCTTTCCCTATTTTAGTAGCGGAAAAAAGGGCATTTTCTGCTATTTTTCTATGTTCCGGTAAAGTTAAATTCAAATCTTTAATAACATCTTCCATCTGTTTAACATCTTTATTGTTTATAGCATTACCCATTTGTTCTGCCAAATATTTCGAACTAGCCTTATCTTCTTTAGAACATGCCTGAATAAAACAGACAAATATTAACATACAAACAATAAATATTCTTATTACATTTTTCATTTATTTACTCCTTTACTTTATTATACTTAAATTTAAGACAATTCCAGCCGAATGGAACACATTATTTTGCGCTAATTTTTGAGGAAATTTCTGCTCCAAATTTAACCAAGCAGAGCAAATTGTTTTGCAAGGATTTTGCGTTTAGAGAAGGCTTGCCGAGCGAAGCATATCCCGAGCTGGCGGCAGCCCCGTATATGTGAGCGAGGCATAACGCGCTATAAACGCAAAAGCCGCCGCAAAATTATAAGACTTGTAGTAGGGCAAAATGCAAATACTCAGTTTCCGGCATCCCAATTAATATAGGATGATCCTTTGCTTGAGTGCGCAGTTCAATTAAACGCACTTCCTTGCCTGCTTTGGCAGAAGCCTGTTTTAAAATATCAATAAAAATTTCGCGTGTAATATGGTGCGAACAGGTGGAACTTGCCAAAAGGCCGCCTTTTTCAAGACCTTCAAGTGCCATGCGGTTTAATTTGACATATAAATTAATTGCTTGGGGCAAACTTTTTCTGTTTTTGACAAAAGCGGGCGGGTCTAAAAGTATCATATCGGGTTGATTGGGAAGTTCCTTTTTCATAGCCGCGCTGAGTAATCTTTCGGCGTCATCTCTTTGATACTGGCAAATATCGCTAACTTTATTTAAGGCGGCGTTTTTATTTGCAAGTTCAACGGCGGCAGCACTTGAGTCCGTTCCCCAGACGGCAACGGCGCCGTTTAAAGCGGCATTAATGCCAAAAGAACCGCTGTAAGAATATAAATCAAGAACGATTTTATCTTTAAAATAAGGTTTTAAAAATGCGCGGTTTTCGCGTTGGTCAAAATAAAAACCTGTTTTTTGGGAAGAGGTTAAATTAACTAAAAACTTTACGCCGTTTTCTTCAATTTCAAGTTCTTCGGGGATTTCTCCGATAGTTTCATTTGTTTGGGAAAGACCTTCAAGCGTTCTAAATGTGCTTTCGTTTTTAAAGACAATACCTTTTGGTTTGAAAACTTTTTTAACGGCACTTAAAATATCTTCTTTAAGATTTTCCATACCGGCTGTCAGAATTTCTATAACAAGATAATCGCCGTAGCGGTCAATAATAAGGCCGGGGGCGCCGTCGGCCTCGCCATAGCACATACGCCCGTATTTGCGAAGGCCCAAAGTTTTGCGGTATTCAAAAGCATTATCAATAGTTTCAAAAATAAAATTTTTGCTAGGCGTCTCTTCGCTCTTGGTAATAAATCTGACGGAAATTAAACTATGCGGATTAAAAAAACCATAACCCAAAACCGAACCGCGGAAATCAACTATGCGCACAATTTCGCCGGGTTTGACTGTTGTATCAACTTTTTCAAGTTCGTTTGAAAAAAGCCAATAATGACCTTTTTTTATGCGGTGTTCTTCTTTGGCTTTTACTTTAATTTCTCTCATAAATCTTCCCCTGTTTTTTTAAGAGGCAAACCTTCTTTACACATAGGGCAATCGCCCGCATAATAAGTTTGCAAAGGGTAATTTAGGAGTGAACGCAAAGGAATATTATCAACGGCGCCGCTATCGGAGCGGTCAACAATAACGGCAATACCTACTGTATCTGCTTGGTGCATAGCAACGAGTGCGGCTGCTTGGCGTGAGGTTCTGCCCGTCATAGAGACATTATCAACAATTAAAACTTTTTGACCGGGATCAATTTTAACATGGCCTTTAAGGCGCATTTTACCGTTGACATTGATAGCGGTTAAAGCGCGTGCGCCTTTAATGCGCGCCACTTCTTGGGCGATAATTGCATTATGCGCCGTCGGAGCCAAAACGACATCAATTTTTCTGTCAAATAAATCCGCAAGACCTTGCGCAATTTTTGTTGTAAGACCGGGATATTGAAAAAGCACATCGGTATCAATATAATTTTGGATATGTAAGCTATTGGGCAGTTCAAAATGGCCTTCAATAATGGCCTCGTTTTCCTGTAAAATACTCATCATATCAATTTTCTGTTTTCTCATTTTTGACTCCTATAAATTCTTTTATTTGTTTAAAATCTGTATTAAGTCCTTTTTGGCGGGCTTCCTGTATTTTTTTGCCCGTCTTTTTAGGACTTTTCATTTGAACTGCCGGATCTTTCATAGTTTTATGCGTTCTAAACGCTAAAGCAGGATCGCCGCTTTCATCGGTAAGATTTTCCGAAAGCACTCCGCGCTTAGAAGTGTTCTTAAACATTGTGTAAATGTCTAAATCTAAATCTTCCTTAAACCAATCAACCCAGCCCGCAATTGTTGCCGCAATAACTTTGCCGTCTACATAAAATTTGTTTACTTTCATTTTACCATTTGTAAACTCGGTCGAAGCATCCATAATTTCAACGGGGGTATCTTTTAGCACTTTACTCATTTTAAAAGAACCGGCGCGCTCCATATTATTCATTATAACAAATGGCTGGAATGCAATACCAAGCGCCTGCTGGCGTTCGGCTGCTTCTTGAAGTTTGTAAATTATGCCGTCTTTTAATTCTGTTTCTATAGTGCCGTTTAATTTATCCATGCCGGGCAAAAGATTTTCCAAAGTAAATTCGGCATAAAAATCTTTGCCGTAAATGATAGGCGTTTTTAGTTCTTCGGCATATAAAGATCCGCTAAAATTTGGCATAAATTTGGGAATATTATTTTTAAAATTATGTAGCCACGCAAGAGAGCCTTCTTCCTTTTGAACTTTAGAACTTCCCTCTGAAAGAGCAATAACAAAATCTTCTGTTAAATCAAAAATTTCAAGCGGTTCAAAAGCACTTGCGTAAATTAAAGTTTTTATGCGCCTTTTTTGAGGATTTGCCACATTAGCAATTGCTACGCTCATTTTCATTTTTTTATCATTAAGCATAGTATCGTGAACTTGGGCATAGAAATTTTGTTTGGAATATTCTAAAGTGGTTGTGCCCTTAATTTCGGAAATAACTTGGCGCCCAACTTTAAAAATACCATCTTGGACTTTGGCCGTCATATAATCAAAATTATCACGCGCTTCAAAAGTGCCTTTTGCCTCTTCAATAGTAAAATTGCTGATAAAGGCATTAACCTTGTTTAAGTCTGCCTTAAATGTGGGTGCGCTAAGTTTGCCTTCATTATAAAGCAATTTACCCTGAACCAGCAATTTACCCGATAATTTATAAGGTTTTAAAAAAGTTAAATAAGTTAGTTTTTCTATATTAAATTCTTTTGTTTTATAAGTTGCCTGACCCTCTTGGGAAATAAAATCAAAATTGCCCTGTGCCTGAACAGTTAAATTCTTATTTTTTGCCTGTAAACTATTCAAAACGACTTTAGAAAGATTATCTTCAAAAGCGGTTTTTAAATTAACATCAAAAGCGGGGAATTTTTCCTTAAAAGGTTTTTTATAAAAAAGAGAAACATCCTCATAACTGAAAGCGGGAACAGAAAAATTTGCCTCAATTTTAGGAGAGGTAAAATCAGTTAAATTAAGCGTGAAAGGTATCGGCTTTTTTAAGAATTGGATTACACCTTTAGTATCGTTGAAAGACATTTCTTCCGCCTTAAAATTGGCAAAATTAACTTTGCCTTCCATAGAAATTTGAGTTTCGGTAATTTTTTCGTCCATACGGTTGCGAACAATAAAATCAGAAGAAAAATCCGTAAAATCATTAAACTTTAAATTTAAAAAATGGGCATTGAAACCGCTTAGAGAGTGGGCCGTTTTAGTTTTTAAATCTTTATAGGCAAAAGTACCGTTTTTTATTACCCAGTCTTCTATAACAACTTCCCAGTCTTGGCCGGAAAGAGATTTGACATTAAACTGTTGCCCTTCTTGGCTGTCTTTTGAAGATACTGCTAAATTTTGAATATTATAAATACCTTGTTCATTTTTTATGATATGAATAACGGGACTGTTTAAGACAACTTCATCTATCTGCACGCGGTTTTTTAATAAAGGATATAAGTCGTAGTGAATAATTAAATCATCAACGGAAATAAACTCATCATAATCTTCCATATGTTCGTTTATGATTTTAAGACCTTTAATTTCAACACTGT
>JAZRZE010000100.1:0-8531 GCA_045601125.1 Elusimicrobiaceae bacterium
CTATATTTTTTGCATATGTTTTTTAAAGTTTTTGTTTCTTGGCTAATTTCAAGACAAGGGGTTTGTTTTTTTCTATTTTTTCTTTTTTTGGAGTATGCCCGTTATGAATATTCTTTATTAGGTCATAAGTAAGGGCCTCACCGATAAAATAAAAAATAAGAGCAAAGAGAATTACTAGTAAAGTTATAATAGTATTTTTCATTGTGCTTTTCCTATTTTTTATAAGGGCTTGCGCCATATTTATTATCTTCTAAATTCCCCTTGCGTAAAGTCCAACATAAAATAATTATTGATAGTATGGCCATTGGAAGTCCGCATAGCATTAGTAATGAAACAAAATTGTTTTCTATTTGTAATGTTATTAAAATATTTCCTACAAAGACCATAAATAAACAAATAGACTGAATAACTGCTAAAGTTCCAGGTTTGTTGATATCATGCAATCTTCTTATTGTTATAGCAATATCGGCAATCCAAAAAGTAAATAGAATAAACAAGAATGCTAAAATAATAATGAAAATAGTACTGATGTCCATTAAAAAGGAAATAATTTGTATTATAAATATACTCCATAATCTCCATATCCAAAAATTTTTTCTACGGGTTCGTCCCTTAAAGACAAAAATTTTTTTAATGGTTCAATTAGATAAGACATTTTTATTTCTCCTGTTATTTCTTAATTTTTGTTTTTAATAAAACAAATAAAAAAACGGCTGTTATACTTGAGCAAAAGGAAGTAACCCAAAATATAACAGCCGTAGTCTGCCGTTCTCAATGAGAAAGAACGGCAAACATTCGGCACAAAACATACGGGTAATTAAGCCGTTTGTTTTGCGCCTGATAACGTGCTGTTTTTGGACTTCCTTTTTGCCTCTAGTTTCCTAAAAGCGCGTCGTATTCTTCATACGATTCCAAAAAAACAGATTAAATTTTTATAAATTGCTTTCTATTTTAGCAACTTATTTTACAACTAATAAAAAACCTCTATAAAACAAGTATAGCATTTTTTACAAGAGAAGAAATAAAATATATAATCTAATAGTAATTATCTTAAATTTAGGAGATGTGCTTTATGGCAAGTTATTCAAATAGTTCTATTAGTCCCGCTAAAACTTTAGGGGCGCTTTTCGCTATTATTTGTATCGTGGTTTTAGCTTTCGTTTCTTTATCTTCTTTCTTTGTCGTTGATCCGGGCCAAGTAGCTGTTAAATTAAGACTAGGTAAGGTAGTAGATTCTTACGGCGAAGGTATGCATTGGAAAACTCCTTTTATAGAAAATGTCAAAAAGTTTTCTATTCGTATTAAAAAAGATATTATCAAAACAGAAGCCTTTTCTAAAGACTTGCAGACGGTTAAAGTTGGTTTGGCGGTAAACCACCGCATACAACCTGATACCGTTATTGCTATTTACAGAAATCTTGGCGAATATTATGTAGATACCGTTCTTGCTCCTACAACGGAAGAATGGATAAAAGCAATTATTGCAAAATACTCTGCCGAAAATCTTATTGCCAATCGTATTGAAGTTGCCAAAGAAATAGATTCGGTCTTAAAAGAAAAGATGAAAGAAAAACAAGTTATTGTTTCCGATATTGCTATTGTTGATTTTGATTTCACTCCTCAATTTTTAAAAGCGGTTGAAGAAAAACAAATTGCCGAACAAGAGGCTAAAAAAGCAACTAATTTAGTTGAAAAAGTTAAAAAAGATGCCGAACAGCAGATTTTAAAAGCTAAAGCCGAGGCCGAAAGTTTAAAACTTCAAAAACAAGTTGTTACGCCGGAACTTATTAAACTACGCCAAGTTGAAGCCCAACTTAAAGCCATTGAAAAATGGGATGGTCGTATGCCTAACTATAATGGCAGTGATTTACCTTTTATAATGGTTAAATAAAACAGGCAAAAAGGTCCTTTTTAATAGACAAAATCCTAAAAAAATGTTATAATTTATTAAATGCTGCGGATAGAACATTTGCATGGGTTGCAATAGGCAGCTTTAATTTGATAAAATATTTATAGTAGTATAAATAGATTTTCATGGGAACTAAAAACCATACCGAATTGTAAAATTTACGGTAAGGGTTTTTAGCCGTTCTTTTTCCGCTTTTTTGAGTCGGTAAAAAGTTCGCAAAATCCCCTGATAAAAAGCAGTAAAAAGTTAAAAAGTATGAACTTAACGAAAGAACAAAAAATAGAAAGGTCGCAGAGTCTTGCTAGTGAAATCAAGCAATCCGCTGGTATCTTTTTTACCGCCTATCAAGGTTTAAAGTTCAAAGAACTTGCAGGTTTAAGAGAGTCCCTTTCCAATGCTAAATGCAAATTTAGAATTGAAAGAAACTCCATCTTAACCCATGCCTTGAAAACAGCCGGTATTGAAGGTGTTGATGAAAATCTTTTAAAAGGGCCGACAGCAGTCGCCATTTTAAAAGAAGACGGCGATGTTGCAATGTCAGCTAAAAGTTTGGCAGATTTTACCAAGCAAAATGCGGCTTTTAAGATAAGAGCAGGTTATACTGACGGCGTTTGGTATGATGAAGCAAAGATTAAAATCTTGGCAACCATCGGCAGCAAAGAAGAAAACCTCAGCAAATTCGCTGGTGCTTTATACAATGCTGTTGCTCAAAGCGCACAAGTGTTGCAAGCTCCTATCAGGGATTTGGCCTACGTTCTTAAAGCTGTTGAAGACTCTAAGAAATAAACCAAATCAAACCCGCCTAAGAGCGGTAGTAGTCCCCTAGTGGATAAATGTACGGGCTTTAACTAGGTTAAAGCAGAAGGCAGCTACTCAAATAAAATAAGGAATAAATAAAATGGCAAAATTAACAAAAGATGAAATACTTAACGCTATTGCTGAAATGAGCGTTCTTGAACTTTCCGAACTCGTGAAAGCAGTTGAAGAAAAATTTGGCGTAAAAGCAGCAGCTCCCGCTGTTGCCGTTGCCGCAGCTCCCGCTGCCGGTGCCGCCGCAGCTGAAGAAAAGACAGAATTTAACGTTATGTTAACAGCTGTTGACGCTGCTAAAAAAATCGCAGTAATTAAAGTAGTTCGCGAAGTTACCGGTTTAGGTTTGAAAGAAGCTAAAGATTTAGTAGAAGGCGCTCCTAAAGCAGTAAAAGAAAACGTAGCAAAAGCAGAAGCAGAAGAATTAAAGAAAAAATTAACTGAAGCTGGTGCTACAATTGAACTCAAATAATAGCCATAAAATTTGTCCCCTGCCTCTAGTAGGCAGGGGATAATATGCTAAAAATAGCATATTGATGTAAGCAGGGACCCAAAGAAAAATGAAACAACTAAATTTCGGCAAAATTAAAACAAAACTGCCTTTACCAGATTTACTGGATATGCAAAAGCAGTCCTTTATAGATTTTTTACAATTAGATGTAGAACCCTCTAAAAGAGAATTAAGGGGTTTACAAGCCGCCTTTGAAGACGTATTTCCTATTGAAGCACCGGATGGTAGTATGAAACTTGAGTTTGTAAGATACGAACTCGGCGCACCCAAATATTCCAGCCCTATGGAAGCATCTATACAAGACGGAACTTACAGCGCACCCTTAAAAGCGTGGCTCCGCCTTTACATTAAACAAAAAAACGGTTCTTTTAAGGAAATAAAAGAAGCCAAAGAACAAGATATAACTTTATGCGATTTACCTTTAATGACAGATGCTGGCTGTTTTGTTTTTAACGGCGCCGAACGTGTAGTTGTCAGCCAGTTACACCGCTCCCCCGGTATTATTTTTGAAGAAGACGAAGAAAAAGCACAATCCACTTTGGGTAAAAAACTTTATGTCGCAAGAATTATTCCTTACAGAGGCGCTTGGGTTGAATTCCAATTCGACCTTGCCAACGTTCTCTGGGTAAGAATTGACAGAAAGAAAAAAGTTCTTGCAACCACTTTCTTAAGAGCTTGCGGTCTTGAAAGCAATTCCGATATTTTACAGGCCTTTTATAAAACCGAAGAAGTCCCCGTAAAATTACAAGATATTGATAATATCGTCGGCCGATATGCAGCAAAAGATATTATTGATACACAAACCGGTGAAATTCTTTGGAACTTGGATGAAAAAGCAACAACTCCTATTGATGATAAAACTTTCAAAGTTTTAGTGGATCACAAAATTAAATCAATTACAGTCTTATCCGGTAATCCTAGGCAAGATAACCCTGCAATTCTTGCTACTTTGGAAACCAAAAAAGACGAAGCAAAATCCGCTAAAGAAGCTCAATTTGAAATCTACAAAAAATTAAGAGGGCAAGATTTTATCGTTAAAGAACAAGCCGAACAATTCTTACAAAGTTTAATCTTTGATAATATAAGAAGGTATGACTTAAGTTTTGTCGGTCGTTTCAAAATTAACAAAAAATTTGCTTATTTCTTTGAAAACTTAAAGAAAGCAACTTTCAAAAAATTCAATATTCCTAATGACAGCCGCAGAACCTTAGCACCGGAAGATGTTATTGTTACCGTTCAATACTTGCTTGCCTTAAACGCCGGTGAAGAATATCAAGCCGAAGTTTATAAAAATGATATTGACTTTAAGTTAGACGATATCGACCACTTGGGTAACAGACGTGTTCGCGGTATAGGCGAACTTTTGGAAAACCAAATTCGTGTCGGTCTTTTACAAATGGCAAAAACCGCCCGCGATAGAATGAACAAAGAAACTTCTACGCAAAAACCGACTCCCCGCGCTTTAATCAACGCTCAGCCTGTTGCCGCAATTATCAGAAAGTTCTTTGGTACTTCCCAACTTTCCCAGTTTATGGACCAAATTAACCCTCTTTCCGAGTTAACCCATAAACGCCGTTTATCAGCATTAGGTCCCGGCGGTCTTAACAGAAAGCGCGCCGGCTTCGAAGTCCGCGACGTTCACCATACTCACTATGGCCGCTTATGTCCTATTGAAACACCGGAAGGTCCGAACATCGGTCTTATCACCTCTCTTGCTTGCTATTCAAGAGTAAATAAATACGGTCTTTTGGAATCTCCTTTCAGAAAAGTCCAAAACGGTAAAGTTACCGATAAAGTAGAATATTTAACTGCAGATATTGAAGACGATTATATGGTAGCACAGGCAAATGCCCCTGTTGCGACAGACGGTAAAATTGCTTCAGAGCAAGTTGCCTGCCGTGTAAAAGATGATTATCCTGTTGTCAATCCCAGTGAAGTTAACTATATGGATATTTCACCGCTTCAGGTTATCAGCGTTTCTGCTGCTTTAATACCTTTCCTTGAACACGATGACGCAAACCGTGCCTTGATGGGTTGTAACATGCAACGTCAGGGTGTGCCTTTACTTAAAACGGAAGCTCCGTTAGTAGGAACCGGTATTGAAGATGCCGTTGCAAGAGATTCCGGTTCTGCTATTGTCGCAAAACAAGCAGGCGAAGTTATTCTTTCCAATGCAGATTTTATTATCATCGCTCCTACAAAAGGTGGCGATTTAGATGTTTATGAACTTATTAAGTATAAGAGATCTAACCAAGATACTTGCGTAAACCATAAACCTTTAGTTAAAACCGGAGATAAAGTAAAAGCCGGTCAAATATTAGTTGACGGTCCTTCTATGAACGACGGTATTTTATCTTTAGGTAAAAACTTACTCGTTGGTTTTATGAGTTGGGAAGGCTATAACTACGAAGACGCTATTTTGATTTCAAACCGCCTTGTAAAAGAAGATATTTTAACTTCCGTTCACTTGCACGAATTTTCAACTGATGCAAGAAACACAAAACTCGGTGCCGAAGAAATTACAAGAGATATTCCCAATATCGGTGCGGAAGCTCTTTCTCACTTAGATGATGAAGGTATTATTATTCCGTCAACGGTTGTCGGCCCCGGCGATATTTTAGTTGGTAAAGTTACTCCTAAAGGCGAACAACAACTTTCTCCCGAAGAAAGACTCTTAAAAGTAATCTTCGGTAAAAAAGCAGATGATGTCGTTGATGCTTCTTTAAGAGTTCCGCCCGGTACAACCGGTAAAGTTATCGGAACAAAAGTTTTTGTTCGCAAAGAAAAACTTACTCCCAGAGAAGTAGAAGAAAAAGTAGAAGAACAAGATAAGAATTTCAGAATCGCTTCAAACAAACTTTTAGAAATTGAAAAGCGTGCAATTTCTTATGCTTCTACAAAAGAAGAACGCAACAAAAAGACTGCTCTTTATAATAAAGTCAGAGAAATTTGTGTTGAAAAATTCTTTAAGGAAATCGGTATAAAAGAAGAATTTGTTTCTTATTTCTTTACAGGATCATTTGATTCTTCTTTAGATAGCCAATATAGAAAATATTTCAAGGCAGCAAAAGAATATTTTAATGATATTCTCGCAGGTAAGGATACTAATTATAAAAAAGATATTTACTTTGCTAACAAGAAATATCCTATGATAGTTAACAGCACCAATATGGGAAATATGGCTGTAACTGTTAATAAATCCGTTAAGGTATTTATTGCTTCTAAGCGTAAAATCCAAGTTGGTGATAAAATGTCCGGTAGACACGGTAACAAAGGTATCGTTGCTAAAATCTTGCCTGAAGAAGATATGCCTTTCTTACCGGATGGCACACCGCTTGATGTAGTGTTATCCCCGTTAGGTATTCCTTCTCGTATGAACGTAGGCCAGCTTTTTGAAACTACTTTAGGTTGGGCAGCCCATCACTTAAATATTCATACCGCAACCCCCGTATTTGACGGACCTAGTGAAGAAGAAGTTATTGCCCAAGTTCGCAAAGCAAAAGATGCTTTAAGAGCAAAAGGCGTACCTGAAAAATACTTGCCGGATGATTATTGCCGTATCACTTTATACGACGGCAGAACCGGTGAACCTTTCGCAGAAAAAGTTACCATTGGTTATATGTATATGATGAAACTTAACCACTTGGTAGAAGATAAGGTTCACAGCCGTTCCACCGGTCCTTACAGTTTAATCACAAGACAGCCCTTGGGCGGTAAAGCGCAATTCGGCGGTCAGAGATTTGGTGAAATGGAAGTCTGGGCTATAGAAGGTTATGGCGCAACTTACACTTTGCAAGAATTCTTAACAGTTAAATCAGATGATTTCGTCGGTAGAACGAAGATGTATGAATCTATCGTCAAAGGGGAATTACCCACACAACCCGGCGTGCCGGAATCATTTAAGGTGCTTGTAAAAGAACTTCAAGCATTAGGTGTAAGCGTAGAATTGCTTAAAGAACATAAGCAAGCAGACACTAAAGAAAACTCTAAAAAAGAAGCCAAATCCGTGGCAAAATAGTGGAGAGAGAGCAAAATGTCAGAATTGTTAAATAATAATAAAAAAACAAAGAAATTAGGCGAACTCAACTTTTTTGATTTTGACGCTATAAAATTAGGTATAGCCAGCCCAGAGCAAATTCTTTCCTGGTCAAGCGGGGAAGTTAAAAAACCTGAAACAATCAATTACAGAACTTTGAAACCAGAACGAGACGGTTTATTCTGCGAAAGAATTTTCGGTCCTACAAGAGACTATGAATGTTCTTGCGGTAAATATCGTTGGGTTAAATTTAAAGGTATGTGCTGCGAAAGATGCGGTGTTGAAATTACCGAAAGTAAAGTCCGCCGTGAAAGAATGGGACACATTGAACTTGCTGTCCCCGTTGCACACGTTTGGTTTTTAAGAAAGAATCCTTCAAGAATCGGTATTCTTTTGGATATGAAAACTTCCGATCTTGAACGCATTGTCTACTATGCAAGTTATGTCGTTTTGGAAGATACTATTGACAGCGTCACAAACAGAGTTGACTTCAAAAAAGGAGATCTTTTAACTGATGCCCAAGTGCGTGAAGCCAGAAAGAAACACGGTTCCCGCTTGAAAGTAGGTATCGGTGCCCCCGCAATCCAAGAACTTTTAAGAACTTTGGATTTTGATAAAGAAATTCCCGCTTTACATGAACAATTAAAAGATACGCAAAGTGAACTTGAAAGGACAAAATTAAACCGCCGTATTAAAACTATGGAAGAGTTCAAAACCAGCGGAAACAAACCCGAATGGATGATTATGAATGTCTTGCCGGTTATTCCTCCGGATTTGCGACCTTTAGTTCCGCTCGACGGCGGACGCTTTGCCGCTTCCGACTTAAACGATTTATACAGAAGAATCATTAACCGCAACAACCGCTTAAAACATATTGAAAGTTTACGCGCACCCGAAGTAATGATTTACAACGAAAAACGCCT
The DNA here is from genome assembly GCA_045601125.1 of Elusimicrobiaceae bacterium. Taxonomy (GTDB): domain Bacteria; phylum Elusimicrobiota; class Elusimicrobia; order Elusimicrobiales; family Elusimicrobiaceae; genus Proelusimicrobium. Next base: position 8,190 of record JAZRZE010000100.1, read on the forward strand.
TTTACAAGAAGCCGTTGACGCTTTAATTGAAAACGGCGCAAGAGGTAAATTCTTTATCGGTGCCGGCGGCAGACCTTTGAAATCTTTATCTGATGTTATTAAAGGTAAACACGGCAGATTCCGCCAAAACTTACTTGGTAAAAGGGTGGACTATTCCGGCCGTTCAGTTATTGTTGTCGGTCCTAATTTGAAATTACATCAATGCGGTTTACCGAAATTAATGGCTCTTGAATTATTCAAACCTTTTATTATCGGCGAACTTATGAAAAAGGAAGGTATGACTCTTAAACAAGCCAAGAAAATGCTTGAAAGAGTCCGCCCTGAAATTTGGGATATTTTGGA
>JAZRZE010000101.1:0-4257 GCA_045601125.1 Elusimicrobiaceae bacterium
TTGTTTAAATATTTTTTTCTCGTTCATTTTAATCTTAACCTTGGGTCAACAAAACTGTAAAGAATACCCGCCGCCAGATTACCTACAACAAACAAACCCGCCACCATCAAAGAAAACCCCAAAATACCGGCGATATCAAGTTGCTGTGCGCAGGCAACCCCCCAACGCCCGATACCGGGATAATCAAAAACACTTTCTACGATAACAGTTCCGCCTAAAAGGCGCACAAATTGTATGCTGGCAAGTGTAATAACCGGCAAAATAGCATTTAATGCGGCATGCTTAAAAAGAACGCGCTTTTCGCTAATACCGCGCGCACGGGCCGCACGAACATAATCTTTATTTAATTCTTCAAGCATACTTGAACGCATAACCCTGACCATCAAAGCAAAAGAACCAAAACACAAAGTAAATGCCGGCAAAACAAGATGTCTTAAAACATCTAAAAATACTTTAAATTGTCCGTTTAAAATACTGTCTATAAGAAGCAACCCCGTGTAAGATTTAAAAGAAGGGCTATGTATAATTAAATCGCTTGCAAAACCGTATTCTCCCGGCGGAAACCAGCCAAGTTTGCCGTAAAAAATCATTAACAAAAGTAGCCCTAAAACAAATATAGGCAGAGAAAACCCCGTCAAAGAAACTATTCTTAAAAAATTATCCCAAAATTTATCTTTGTAAACAGCACTTAAAACACCGAACAATACTCCAAAAAACACAACCAAAATAATAGCTGCTAAAGCAAGTTGCAGCGTAGCCGGAAAATAATCTTTTATTGCTTTTGCTACAGGCATATTTGCGCTTTCGCTATACCCGAAATCGCCGCTTAAAATGTTTTTTAACCAATGCCCGTATTGGACAAAAAAAGGTTTATCAAGATTATATTTTTTGATAACTTCTTCCATAGAAGCCATCTGTCTTGGGTCTTGTATATAAAGAGAGGCACGCGCCTCAACAGGTAGGCGTTGAGTCAAAAAGAACAAAAAACAAGTTACCCCTAAAATGACAAGAGGTAAAAAAGCAATTCTTCTTAAAATATATTTAGTCATAAATTATTTGCCAAGACATTATGCATTTATATAATTATAGTAAATAATTTTAGTCATAAAAAAGACCCAAGCCCTAAAATAAGAACTTGGGTCTTTATCTTTTTGTAAAGAATTACTCTTTAGAAGTTAATCTATCAAATTCTTCTTTATCAATTTTTTGATTTAAGAAGGGTCTATCGTTTTTATGAGAATTAGGAACAGTTAACCCCTCTCCTCCGTTGTTAGGTGTTACGGGACCTTGTGGTATGGCAGCATTTTGAATATTTTGATTAGCTGCCGAAGAGGCCATCGTAGTAGTCAATTGTTTATAAAAAGTTTCAGATAATTCTGATGTTTTTATTTCCTCTTCTCCTTTATTTTCTTCATTCATAAGCAATTCCGGATATAAAATAAAAAGACTCATTTGTACAGAAACAGTTAAGAAACACGAAACATATATAGCCACCCCTATAGTGCACCATAATATAAAGACAAATAATCTTATAAGATTTTTAATGGCATCCGGTGAACTCATGGCATATCTAAAGATTGATTCCTGATTACTTTTAACCCACCAAGTAAATAATTCCGCGCCTAAACGGAAAAGGAAATACATAACAACACCGAAGATTACCGCTACTAAAAACAAGTAAATATATTTCAGTATATTTTTATAATAGATAGCAACAGCTTTCACGAAGGATTTAAAAAGAGATACAGGAAATGCCCACCAAGGACCTTCATCTGAAAAAATAAATACCATAGAAAACAACATCATAGGCATACTAATCAAAACTGTGATAAGGGAAGCAATACACAAACGATTTGTTAATGACATAGTAGCAATAGTTTGCTCTAATTGAGGTGTAAAAAGATATTTCCTAGATAAAAAACCTAAAATCGTAGTAATTATAACAATTAAAGTTGTCTTTCCGATTTTATCCACCCCTTCCTTTATAGAATCACCCAAATTTATTTTGCCATAGAAAGAATGTTTCATACCCGCAATACAAATAGCATAGATAAATAACGACATAATTACACCCGCAACTAAAATAGCCAAGACATAATGGTCTTTTAGTAAAATTTTGACTTGTTCAATAAGTAAGGAATTGATTTCATTCTCTGTAGGCGGATTATTATGGGTGAGAACAAAATTCATCACAACCATTTGTAATCTACCGAAAAAAGCCGAAACTTTAGGTGACTTCACAAGTGTCCATATATAAATGCTAAACGGCAAATAGAAGATAAAAAAATAAACTTTGAACCAAGCGCCGAAATTGCCAAACAATGTTGAAATTGGTCTATCTTCTTTTAAATTTATACTTCTTATTCCTTGTATTTTATACATATTTTACCTCTTAATTAATTTTTTATTTTACAATTTATCTATCAAATCCGTTTTGTTCAGATCTTTGGTTTATAAAAGGAGTATCACTCTTAGGCGTATTAGCAAAAGATAAACTATCCGCTGTACTGTAGGGCTGTTGCACAAATAAATCTTCTTGCACAGGCGAATCATTATCAAATAATTCCGGATAGGCAATAAAAGTCATAATAGAAATCATAATTTGGCTCATATTTGTTAGATAAGGCAATACCAAAAGGGCAATTACCCCTGCAATTATCAAAGCAGAAAAGTTCATAGCTTTTCCCATAAATATAAAAGAGAAGAAAACAACAACAAAGGAGATACCTATCACAAGCTTTACAGCAAATGAAACAATAAAAACTATCAACCAAGGCAAGAAATTCTTAAAAAGTGTTGAAAAGGAAAAATATATCGCACTAAAAGGATCATTAGCTGAAAATAAGTGTATACAAGGATAGAACACTGTTGTTGAAATACAAATCGTTATAACAAGGTAAGTTAAAATTTTATATAACATTTCAAAATCCGATAAACTAGAAAGAAGGGTAAAATTTAACAGAGTCCCCACACACACAGCAAGAATATATATAGCGGCATAGGTAAGCATAGTCCATAAAAAGCGGAAGGTGTTATTTAATCCCTCCTTTAAAATAGCACCTAAATCTTGTTTCTTATAAAAAGTATGTTTAATACCGATAAGCAAGCAAGAAAAAGCAATAACGGTAATAGCAATATTTATAAGTACAGCTAAAATAAAGGAAGGAGAGGTAATTATACTTAAAATTGTAGCAAGCACCCCTTTAAGAGACGAAAGAATTAAATCTTTGTTTTGACTCAGAAATACCGGTTGTAAAGATATCATTTGTTGGGAAAGAGCCAATACCTTATTGCGCAGAACAAAAATCATACTCGCAAAACAAATAATACTCGGTATTACACCAAAAACAAAATAACTCTTAAAAAACTTAAGATAATTTATAAAAACTATTTTTAGCGAACTTATCGGAATTTGCTTCGTTTGTGTTATTCTTTTCATATTTTATCCTATTTATTAAGATCGTCCTTACTTTCTGCAGATATTTTGACTTCCGGAATACTATTAAAAAATTCCGTAAACTCGTGGTTGTTGTCTTCTTTATAAGTAGCTACACTTTCCGTATTATAAGTTTTAAAGCCCACAGACCACGCTACTTCTAAATTAGTATATACAACCGTAAGCATAATTGCAAACAATAAAACTTCTATTCCTATGGTAGATAAAAGCAAAGCATAATACCAAGTATGGGAAAGATGAATAAAAATAAACGGTATATACAAGATCGAACATCCGATTGCTAAAGTAAAAATTAAACCTAAAACGAAAGTTAAATAACCGTTAATTAAACTTACGCTATAACGAACGGAAGGTATAATTGCAAGTTTTTTTATAGCAACAACCGGTTGCACAAGTATCGCATAAGCTGCCAAAATCAAGGTTACTAAAGTTACTACAAAAGCAAAAGGTATAGCAAACACGCCTGATGGAAAAAACACTACAAGAAAAACAACCAAAAGTGCCGGTATCAGTTCCAGCAAATCCAAACCTTTACGACTTAAAAAGACATTAAAAACCTGTTTGAAACAAGCAAATACGCCTTGCTTTTCTTTATCTATAACATAGCGCGTTTGCCTTATAAAAGTTAAATATAACAGGTAAAAAAAAGTATAAGCAAGAATTACGGAAAGAACAATAAAATATTCATTAAAAAACTTTATTAAGAAGGAAAGGATAAAAGCAAAGAGAACCCAACAAATAAAAACTTTCAGAAAATTAAAAAAATTCAAAAAAAGAATCTCTTTCACATAAATGAAAGT
>JAZRZE010000102.1:0-32363 GCA_045601125.1 Elusimicrobiaceae bacterium
CGGGCTTCTTCTATCGTCATAACGGGTGCGTGTGCTTTTTTGATAAGGGCGCGCGTTTGGGCGGGGCTTACATAACTTGTATAATCGGCCCAGCATAAAAGCAGCATAGGTAAACCGGCATAGTCAAGTTCTTTAAAAAATTTATAAATACCTTTATCGGTCACAATTTCATTACTTGCAAGGTTGCTCGGGCGCAAATGAAACTCTATCATTTTACAAATCATTTTAATTTCGTCATTGGAGTATTTTAATTTTTTAAGGAAATCTTTTGCCATTGCTGCGCCTTTTTCTTCGTGATAGAAAAATCTTAAGCGGTTTTTCATCATTTTAGCGGTTGCCGGTTTTGCTATATCGTGCAAAAAAGCAGCCATTTTATAAAGGGCTTTATCTTGAGCGATTTTTGCCATTTGCTTGCCGTAGGGTTTAAAAACTTCTTCAACTTTATCAAGCAAAAACTCCATACGCTCAACAACGAGTAAAGTATGCGTCCAAACACCCCCCTCGCCGTAATAACATTTTGCGCAGGATTTTTGCTTTTCAAGTTCGGGCAAAAGAATTTTGAACAAACCGTATTCCTGCATTTGTTTTAAGTAAAAAGCGGTATTTTTTTCCTTAAATAATTTTTTTAATTCTTCTTGTATACGTTCGCCCGCCGGTTCTGCGGCAAGTTTGGCATACTTTTTTATTAAAATTAGCGTTTCGGGCGCAATTTGGAAATTAAGTTGTGCCGCAGCTCTAAACGCTCTAAACAAACGCAAAGGGTCTTCCTTAAAAACGGCGGAATTATTTGCCCTTATGACTTTTGCTTTTAAATCCGCTAATCCGTTATTTAAGTCTAAAATATCTTTTGTATCAAAAACGGGCAAATAAGTATTATCTTTAACTTTTATGCTTTTGACTTTAGCAACAGGGCAGGCAAACGCATTAACTGTAAAATCTCGCCTTTTTAAATCTTGCTTAATATCTTTACCTATAATTGCGCAAACATCAATCTGAAGGCCTTTTTTGCAAGAAATACGCCATACTCCGAATTCTGCGTCCATTTCAAAAGCGCTGGCTTTTAATTTGGCGGCAAGTTTTTTTGAACAGGAAATTAAATCTTGTTTAGGCAAGGCAATATCAATATCGCTACTGTATTTTTTAAGTAAACTATTGCGCACCGCTCCGCCGACATAATAGGCCTGAGGCGCGGCTTCTTGTATAATTTTAGCAAGATTTTCCATTGTTTCTAACTCGTAAAGTATTAGTTATCTGCGGACATAGAGGCAAGGCGTTCTTTCATTTTTTCAACAGCCTCTTTGCGCAAGTCCTTTTTGAGAATCTTTCTTAAAGAGTTTTTGGGAAGAGATTCCCTAAATTCCACTTCTCTTGGGCGTTTATAATTATCCAAATTATTTTTTAGATATTTTCTAAAATCTGCCTCGTCAAAAGCATAGCCCTTTCTTTTTACGGCGTAAAGTTTAATAATTTCACCACCGTGACCATCGGGCACGCCGATAACGGCACATTCCTCAATACCGGGATAATCGTTTATAACGTGTTCTACTTGAGCGGAGAAAACTTTTAACCCCTTAATAATTATCATATCTTTCTTTCTATCGCGGATAAAGATAAAGCCTTCATCATCCACCACACCTATATCGCCGGTTTTGAACCAACCGTCGGAATCAAAAACTTCGGCGGTGGCGGCGGGGTTATTATAATAACCCTTAAAAACATTTTCGCCTTTGACGCAAATTTCGCCTTCTTCGTTGCGGCCGAGTTCCTTGCCGTTATCGTCAACGATTTTAACATTAACATAGGGCAAGTTTATACCTACGGAACCGGCTTTTCTGTTTTCTTCGGTATTAACGCTAACTACGGGACTGGTTTCGGTTAAGCCGTAACCTTCCAAAATAGGCAGACCGAGTTGTTTTTCAAAGTGGTCTTTAGTTTCTTGGCTTAAAGGGGCTGCGCCGGAAATACAAAAGCGCACTTTTCTAAAAGCCCAATACTGTAAGTAAAGGCGTTTAAGCCCTTTTGCTTCCTTTGATAAAACACTGTAAAGCTGAGGAACGGCCGTCATAATGGTAATTTTCTCTTTTCCCATTAAGTGCAGCCACGCAGAAGCAGGCGTAATATTTGCCATAACCACTACTTTTAAACCGAGTTTAAGCGGAGCAATAACATTTGCCGTCCAAGCAAGAGTATGGAACATCGGCAAAATACAGAGCATAGAATCTTCATCGGTAATTTTAAAGCAAATAACTACGGAATGGACATCAGATAAAATATTATTATGCGTAAGCATTACGCCTTTTGGCATACCGGTTGTGCCGGAAGTATATAAAATCATTGCGACATCATCTGCCGCAGGCTTAACGGATAAAGTTTGAGGATTAAATTTACTTTCCTCAATAGCAGGCCAAAAGAGTTTAATATTAGGGTCGTTTAATTCTTTTACGCTTGAGGAAATTTCATCCGTTGAAAAAATATATTTTAAAGAAGGTAAATCTTTTTTAACTTTGGCATAATGGCGCAAGAACTCCGCTTGGGTTACGACGGCTTTTGCCTTACTGTCGTTTAAGATAAACTTGATTTCTTCTGCTTTGGAAATCATAAAGTTTATAGGCACACCGACTGCACCTATTTTATACAAAGCGAAATTAGTTATAATAACTTCCACACCGTTACGCAAGGCCAAAGCCACTTTATCAGTAGCGCGAATGCCGTGCTGCCAAAGCATATCGCTTGCTCTGTCAACGCTCATTAAAAGCTCGTGATAACTCCAAGTTTTTCCCCCGGAAATAATAGCAGGGGCTTCAGGTTTTTTATAAGCACTTTCCGCAAGAACATTATAAAGATTTGTGTATTTTATCATATATCTATATTTTACTATTTTAAGCACAAAACTGCTAGTTTTATGCTATAAAAATAAAACCCCCGAACTTTTGTTTCTTTCTAGTTCGGGGGTTTTAATAAAAACAGAAACTACATTACGGCAATTTTTCTTGAAATACTAAAGCCATTACCTTTGACATTGACAATATAAACGCCTTTTGCTTTTGAGGACATATCAAAAGAAACTCTCCCTTTGCCGTCTAATTTAGCAAAGTCAACTTGTCTGCCGGTAATATCAAAGACTTTAATATCTGCCTTTTGGGCAAGTTGATTATCTATTACAATATCGCCGGAATAGTAGGAAACTTTAACCTCAGTTGCTTTATAATCGTTAAGATCTACGGTATTATCTACTGTAAACTTATGGTTTTCCAGTAAAAACTCTTGGGTATCGTTTATAACGTAGATAGCGATATAATACTCGCCGCTATTAATTGTAAACAACTCTTTATCATTAACAATTCTACCTGTATTTGAGTAGTAAGCAGTTTTATCTGCTTCAAAGGTTAAAGTATAAGTATTCTCAGGACCTACATAATAAGCATCAAAGAAACCTAAACCATCTTCGGAATCTACAACCCAAGGCATAGGCGGGGTATACATTCCGAAAACCGAATCAAACGAAGGCAGATTGATTTTTGCGATTTTGCTATTACAATTTGAATCGCTACAGAGATACATACTTATAGGATTTTCGGCTGTGATAAAAGCTGTATAAGCATCTGCAGGAATTACCGGCCACGCTTCTAAAAAGGAATTGCCGACATTCCAATTATCGGTTTCATTCCAAACGATATTATAATCTTGAGTATCTTTAGTTTTGTGTTTTTCATACACTTCTGTTAAAGAGATTTTTAATTCCTTTAACATTTCCTTATTATTATTCAATATTAGGTCTTTTAAATCAGAAGCACTCCCTAATAAAGAACAAGCTAATAAACAAACCACAGGTAATAAACACTTTTTCATTTTTTATTTTTTCTCCTTAATCTTCCCATTGACAATGCAATAAGGTCGCTTGGGATGATTGTTCATAATATATTGTATGTGTTCCAGCAAACGTAGAAGGTGTATAATTGGGCGCCGGAATAGTATAAGCGTGGTTGCATGATATTGAAATATTAGAGTCCATAAGAGCAGATCTCACGCTATGCCATGCATTACTCCACATCTCTGTGTAACCAACATTAAAATTATAATGCACGCCATTATGATCTCTAGGGCATCTAGTACCGTCGCAGAATCTCTGTTTACACTGATCATACGTAAGTTGTTTGTTAGCACCCTCATTGCATCTCTTTGCTCTTGAGGCTTTATAGCCGTTACGAGGCAAACCCTCTTTTATACAAGTAAAATTATTAAGATTTGTTATCCCAGCCGGATTATTGCTTTTAATAGTTTCGCAAATTTGTTCATTGGTTACGCCTGTAAAATCACCGCCATATAAATCTGAACAATACTGATAATTAACTGTATTACCTTGACAAGAAAGATTCTTAGCGCTCTTAATATTGTTCCCAACGGCGTTTAATGTACTTCCAGAAAATCCGCAATGGTATCTAATTCTTTCACTTATCTCGTTAATGTACATCATAGCCCCATAACTCTGTGTATTAGCGTTTGGCATTGAACAATCGTAATGTGGTTGGTCCAATATTGGCACAATAGAATATTCAGTATCCGGCGCTGTTACATTATAGACAGCTACAGCTTTAGGTCTATTAATTCCGACACACTTTTTTATATCGCTTGTATCTCTTTTATAACCGCTAAGAGTTTTGATGTGGGAGCGAGTTGAATCCATACAACTTTTCGTATACTTGTTATACACTTGAGTTTCTTGTACCGGTCCCGTACATTGTTTAATTGTGTATGCCGAACAAGTGAAGAAACTATTCAAATTTTGATATCCATAAGTACAAAAATCTTCTGTAGCACCTTTATCTTTTATACTACCATTCCAACCGGCAGTGCAAGTACCAAGGAGATTAACCGTAGAAGTAGTCGCATTCCAAGCACCGTTACCGGGGGTGGTATTATCGAAATCGCAATAAGCAAACCAGTAATTTTGAGAAGTAGGTGTTGTTACAGTACCATAGTCGGAAGATACCTTATAAGCAGGTAATTTAATCCATTTTATATCGCAGTTAGGGTTTTTCATTTTAACTCTGTCTATTTCCAAAACACCGTTTTTGTTTACCAATACGCTTGAATTAGCAAAGGCAGTATCACCGCCGTAAATGATAGTGTTTTGGGCATTTAACTGCGTAATCGTAGAATTTTGCGTGGTATTAAGAACCCCACCAACATAAGCAGCCGTAGGTGTTGCCGTAACGGAAGTAAAAATATCTCTGCCGGCACCAAGACTTGCGGCCGTTCCGCCGCGGGAATAACCTTGTTTAGCATCAATAATCAATTTTTCGCCAAGCCCTGTTACCGAACCGGCAGAAACATCTCCTGAAAAAGTTGCTAAACTTCTGGTTGTAACTGTTCCGTATCTGCCGCTTTTAGAAGGCGTATAGGAAACAGTTTCCATAACTTGTGCCGTCAAACTGCAAACACAAGAAAAGAATAAAATAAATACAAAAGTATTCTTAAGTGTTTTCATCTTTTGGGTTCTCCGTTTTTTAGTGTCCTCTATGATATATTAAGTATGATATAAATCAAGTATATACCATCTTTTTGACTTTGTCAATAGTTATTTATAGTTTTAAATCCAAAGAATAATCTTTCTTGGACTTCAAATGACCGTTTTCAAAAAACCATTCCTCAAGTAAATCACCCGTTTGGGAATATTTTTTTGTGGTTCCGTGTTCATGACCGTTTTGGTAAGGCGAAATCATAGCAATAGTGCCGTTTTTATGATAAGTTATTTTATCACCGATAATAGCATCTTTGCTATAAGTACATTCTGTTTTCAAATTACCATCTTCGTCATAAGTTTTGCTTATGCCTTCCAAGTATCCGTCTTGGTAAGAGGAAACTTCCAAAATCTTACCGTTTGGATAATATTTTAAGCGTCTGCCGTTTTCCAAATCGTTTTTGTAGAAAAACTCCTCTCTCAAGCGACCGTTAGGATAAAACACAAAAACGCGCCCGTTCAAAAGCCCGTCTTTATATTCTTTTTCTACATTTATTTTGCCTGTTTCATAAAAAATTTTGCTGATACCGTTTCTTTTACCGTTTTTGAAAGGACATTCAAAATAAGTTAAGCCGTTTGCAAAAAATTCCCTAACAATACCATCGGGCAAAGTTCCTTTGGTGGAAATTATTTCAAGGTTTTCGTCAAGAGTTTCACTAAAAACTTCCTTACCTTCAAAAAGATAAGAACGCAAAAACTTGCCTTTTTCCTCTCCCTTGATAGCTTTTGTTTTTCTTACAATTAAGTTTTCCATAACAACTCCTTATTTTTTAACAAGCAACGCTTTTGCACAGCAAAAGCCGCTTGCCCAAGCAAAATGTAAATTAAATCCGCCGCAACGGCCGTCAATATCCAAGAGTTCCCCCGTAAGATAGAGATTTGGGTTTTTAAGAGAACAAAAAGTGCCTTTTTGCACTTCTTTTGTATCCACTCCGCCGCAGGCCGCGCAGGCTTGATCAAACGGGCGCAAACCTTCCACCTTAAAAGACCACGCTTGTAATACTTCCTTTATTCTAGCAAAATTTTGACTGTTTATTTCACAAATTAATGAATTTTTTTTGAAACCTAAAAAATCTATCATCAAATTGGCAACCGTATCGGCCAAAATACCGGCAAAAAAATCTTTAAGTTTGCGTTTGGAATATCTTTGCGCGCGGGTTTCCATAAAACCGGAAAACTCTTCTTTTGAAAATTGATTAAATAAATTAAGTTCTAAAACCTGACCTTTTTTTGCGTTTCTGCTGATACTGAAAATATTATTGCCCGAAACACCCTGATTATTAAAAAGAACTTCGCCTTCTTCCTCAGCAATAATTTTTCCGTTTTCTTTTAAAGAGGCAAGCGCCTGCACTTTAACACCAGCAAGACGAGATAAAGCTGTTTTTTCTTGTAAATTAATAGAACACAAAGCAGGCCCTACGGAGTTAATTGTATGCCCAAAACTGCGCGCAAGCAAATAGCCCGCCTGCGTTCCGCCGACTTGCGGATAAGCGCAAGAACCACACGCAAGCACTATATTTTTTGCGTAAAACACTTCCCCTTTTTTGGAAAAGACTTTAAAGACTTTTGCTTTATAATCGTGAGCTATTTTTGATACTTCTGTTTGTAAAAACAATTCCGCGCCGGCTTCTTTTAAAGCGCAGGTAAGGCAAGCCGCCAGAGAAGATGCTTTTGAAGTATAAGTAAAAAAACGGTTTTTTTCTTCTCGGTAAAGTAAACCTAAATTCTCAAAATAATTAAGAGCGTCCATAAAAGGAAATTCATCTAAAGCCACTTTAACAAATTCTTTATCGCCGTAATATTTTTCGGGCGCGACTTGGCGGTTTGTAAAATTACATTCGCCGTTTCCGCTGACTAAAATTTTACGCCCGAAAGTTATTTCCTTTTCCAAAAGAGCAATTTTTTTGCCGCCACGCGCAAGTTCTAAAGCACAAACAAGCCCGCTTGCTCCACCGCCGACGACAATAACATCATAACATTTCATTTGCTCTTGCATAATTTATTTTGAACCCGTGCTGCCAAAGCCTCCCGCGGCGCGCTCTGTTTGGGAAATTTCGCCTTCTTCAAAGGTGGGATATAAAGTCGGCAGAACAACAAGTTGCGCAATTTTTTGCCCTTTTTCAAAAGTAAAGGGAGTATCGTTTAAATTATAAAAACAAACGATAACTTCCCCCCTGTAAGGAGCGTCAATCAAACCGGCCATAACTTTTATGCCTTTTGTTTCAACCGAACTTTTGCCCCATACGCAACCGCTGGTATTTTCCGGCAGTTCAAGGGCAATACCCGTTCTTACTTTGCTTATTTGACGGGCAGGCAAAACAGTTGTTTCTAAAGCAAATAAATCCGCACCGGAATCTGTGGCGTGGGCGCGAACGGGAAGTTTTGCTTCTTTATCAAGTTTCTTAACTTTTATTTGCATAAAAAGACCTTCCAAATTAAAAATAAAACCAAAAGAACACCCAAAGTTAATTTGATTACTTTGCTTGGATTATCACGGGCATCTTGACTTGTTTGTTTGACGGGTAAAGTTTCTTCTTTTTTAATAAAATCACAAGCATTTAAGACGCCCATCATTGTGTTTTTGTCATCAACTACGGCAATTTGATAAGAACCCTTTTTGAAAAGATTTAAGCCCTTTTCAAGTTTATCTTTAGGCGCAAGTTTGGTATCAATAGTTTGCATAATAGAACCGGCAATACTTTCCCTATCAAAGAATGCAAGATTTTGCGTTCTTATCATACCGGCAAGTTTGCCGTTTTTATCTTTTATAAAAATCTGCGGAACAAATTTTTCTTTGGGAAGGTTTTTTAGGCGCAAAATAATTTCGCGCACTTTTGTATCGGTCCTAAAGGAAATATATTCTTGGTCTATAAAAGCACCGACACTATCCTGAGAATAGGAAAGAACCGTTGTTAAAGTGTTGTATAAATTTTTATCTAAAACTTGTTTCAAACGTGCCTTAAAAGGAACAGGCAAAGCAGCAAAAATCTGCGCCGCTTCCAAAGTTTTTAAATGCGCCAAAATATAACACGCCTGTTTTATCGGCAGACGTCTTAAAAAAGGGGCCGCTTTAACAGGGCGCATATTTTCAAAACATAAAATAATACTTTTTGCGGGAAGAGTGCAAAGCAAATCAAGCGCTTGACCAAGCGGCATCTTGTTTAATTCTTCGGCCGCCTCTTTTGGACAAGTGTTAACAAAACTTTCAAAAATTTTTGCTATATTATTTTGGTCTTGTATTGTTTTTCTCATTAATAAATTATAGTATATTTTGTAAAGGGTGGAGGATAGTTTTTATGTTTTTTTCTAAACCGATAAATGAACTTTCTTTTGATGATGTAGTGGCTTTTTTAAAGCAAGGTATCGCCGAGAACACTATGCTCGACTATAAGTTTATGCTACCTAAAAATAATGAAAAATTTGCAAAAACTATTGCAGCTTTTGCAAACACTATGGGCGGCACAATTATTGTTGGCGTTAAAGATGAAAACGATAAACCCGTTCCCCCTTTTACCGGCCAGCCCTTTCACGCAAAGATAAGACCGCAAATTGAAAGTATTATTCAAAATTATATTGATCCGGTCGTTTTCGTTGATATTGCCACTTGCAAAAACCCGCGCGGCAACGGTATGTTTGTTGTAATAAATATTCCGCAAAGCAATTTGACACCGCACCTTGTCGGCGATCTAAAAAGGGCTTATATAAGAACGGGGCAATCTTCAAGGCCGGAAGTTATAGTCCACCCCGATAAACTGCCTTGGCTGCTTGATAATAGAAAAAAGAGCCAAAGTCTGCGCCATATTCTTTTAGATAAAGCCCAAGCCCATTTTAATAATTTTTTAATTGCGCAAAATCTAAAAACGAATCAACTGACGGCCGCTTTTACTTTGATACCTTTATATCCTCAAACGCCTTCGGTAAATTATAAAGATTTGCCCGCAATTTTAGAAAAAATTAAACTTAAAAACTTAGCTTTAGACCCGCAAATTAATACTGTTCAGGACGGTATTATAGTAAGAAAAGGCAATTATTCCACAATAGAATTAAATTCTTACGGTTTAATTTCTTATAGAACGCTTTTAAATCCCCAAGATACTTTTGTAGATTTGAGAAAAGTTTTTAAAGATATTGTTTTGTTCTTTAAGTTTGCAAGCGCATTTTATAAACAACTCGGTTTTATAAGCCCGCTTTTAAACAGAGTTTATATTACAAATGCGCGTGGCTCTTTGGTGAAAACTTCCCAAGAAACTAAACAAATAGCCGAAGATTTTATCCGCTTTGATAAAAACCTTGACCCGCTGACTTTACATAATGATTTAGCGCAAACCTGCGCTTTTCTAATTGAAGAAATTGCTTGGTCTTTAAATATTCCCTTTAAGGAGGAGAACGCCGCTTTGAAGGCCGTTCTTGATATAGTAAATGAAAACAATTAAAACAGATTGCCTAGTTATAGGCAGTGGTATTGCCGGCTCGCTTTATTCCTACGTGGCTGCGCAAAGCGGACTTAAATGTGTGCTTATAAGCGCAAGCAAATTAAATGACTGTAACAGTAATCTTGCTCAAGGTGGCATTGTTTATGAACCGAGCAAAGATTTCTCCGACCTTATAAAAGATATTCAAAAAGCAGGTTGTAATATTTGTAATGAAGAAATTGTAAAAATTATGTGTAAAAGCGGTTTTGAGGCCGTTGAAAAATATTTTACAAAAACTTTTAATACCGATTTTAACAGAGATGAAAAAGGCAATCTCCTTTTTACAAAAGAAGCCGCCCACAGCAAAAAAAGAATAATTTATTCAAATGATAGCACCGGCAGAGCCATAATTTCCGCTATGCAAAAAGTGCTGAGAAAGCAAAAAAATATTACGATTTTGGAAGGGACTTCCGCCCTTGATTTGCTGACCTTATCGCATAACTCAACAGTAAAAAACGACATTTATAAGCCGCTTTCTTGCTTCGGTGCCTATACGTTGAACAATAAAACAGGTGAGGTTTTTGCCATTACCGCAAAAAAGACTATTCTTGCAACAGGCGGTATTGGGCAAATTTATAAGCATACAACCAACTCTATGCAGGCCTATGGACACGGTATTGCTATGGCTTACAGAATAGGCGCAAGAGTTATAAATATGGAATATACTCAATTCCACCCGACTGCTTTTGCAAAAGGCCGAAGTGCCTTAATTTCCGAAGCGGTTAGAGGCGAAGGGGCCGTTTTAATCAATAATAAAAAAGAACCTTTTATGGTAAAATATCACCCCTTAAAAGATTTAGCACCCAGAGATATTGTTGCGCGCGCTATTGAAGAAGAACGCTTAAAAACGGAATCAGACTGTGTTTATTTAGACTTATCTTCTATGACGGGTGATTTTATTAAAAAACGTTTCCCCCATATTTATAAAACCTGCCTTGAAGCCGGTGTCGATATAACAAAAGAGCCAATCCCCGTTGTGCCGGCTATGCATTATTTTTGCGGTGGTATCTGGACTGATGCCAAAGCCCGCACCAATATCTTTAATTTAAATGCCATAGGTGAGTGCGCCTGTAATGGTTTTCATGGAGCGAACCGCCTTGCCAGCACTTCCCTTTTAGAAGCCTGCGCAAGTGCCTTAATTTGCGTCAAACAAGATATAAACGACATTAAAAAGACGGATTATTATATCCCAAAGCCAAAAGAATGGCAAAGTCCGGCACAAACACCTGACGAAAATCTTATTTTACAAGATATTGTAACCCTTAAAAATACTATGTGGAATTATGTAGGTCTTGTGCGCAGTAAAAGCCGCCTTGACCGCGCGGAAAAGATTTTAAGACATTTAAAAAACGAAATTGATATTTTCTATAAAGGATATAAAATCACTCCGAACTTGCTTAATTTGAGAAACGGCACCCAAGTTGCCCTTTTGGTAACTTATGCCGCTTTAAAGCATAAAGAAAGTTGCGGAACGCATTTTAGAATAGACTAGGAGAGTTAAAATGAATCAACATGAAAAATTCTTAGAAATGGCAATTAACCTTGCCAAAAAAAGCGCAAAAGAGGGACTAGGCGGTCCTTTCGGTGCGGTAATTGTAAAAAACGGAAAGGTTATTGCTAAAGCCCATAATACAGTTGTACCGAGTGATGATCCCACAGCCCATGCCGAAATTAATGCTATAAGAGAAGCGTGTAAAAAATTAAAAGATTTTGAATTAAAAGATTGTATTATTTACGCAAGCGCGGAACCCTGCCCTATGTGTCTTGGCGCAATTTACTGGGCAAGGCCGAAAGCTCTTTATTATGCCGCCGACAAAAAACTTGCCGCAAAAGCCGGTTTTGACGATTCTTTTATCTATAAAGAAATTGCTTTACCTAAAAACAAGCGCAAAATCAAAACAACAAAAGTTAATTTACCGCAAGATAATGAACCCTTTGAAGCGTGGTCCAAAAACACAACAAAAACGGAATATTAGATTTATAGCAGGGAACCACGCCCGCTAGAGCGGAACTCTCCGAAGTCTTAAAAAAATAAAAAAGAGGAAAGAAGCCAACGCAAAAAATTAGTTTCTTAGTTTTTCACGCTGTTCTGCCTGATACGGATATAACCATTGCCAAAAAGCAATTTCAAAATTATCTATACTTTCATAGCCATAGGCAGTTTTAAGGGCTTCTTGTAAAGGCGTTCTTATTTTAATTCTGCGCCCATCTTCATCTTTGGCAAAACGGCCCTTAGGACCTTTTTTGTATTGATAAGTATTTAAGAGTTTTGTAAATTGTTCAAATTGTATACGCTTTTCCGGGTATTGGCTATTATAGGGCTTAAACAAAAAGCGCACCATAGCATAGGCCTGCATATACCAATCTTCCACTTTACCGGCGGCAACGGCACTGTCATAAGAATCTTTTTGGACAAAATCGCTAAATTTCAAAAATCTGACAGTAGTATTACTGATAGGTCTTGGCTCTCTTAAATCTTTAGCGGGACTTTTTGAAGAAGGCAGAAAATTTATTACAATTAAATCCCTTGCCCATACACCGCCGCTTGCCTTATTTGTTATATCTTCCATATTTACGGCAAGGCCTTCATTTAACCAAACGGGGGGCTCGGGTTTATTTGAACCGGGCGGACAAAAATAATTTTCAACAAAAAGGTGTGTTAATTCGTGCTGGAATTGGCTTAACATCTTACTTACATCATTTGGCTCGTCATACATAACAATTCGGTTATTATCCGGAGAGAAAAATGCCCCGCTCCAATCACTTGCAACCGGCTCATGCTCAAGAAAATTTTCTCTGTTTTGATAAACATAAACATTTGCGCTGCCACCCATAAGCCAAGGAATATTTCTAAATAAAGATTGGTAGACATTATTAAATTTCATTGAAAGATTAGGCGTAGGTATCCCCTGTTTGCGTCTTTGCATTTTTACATTTAACTTGCCTTTAGAAAGCCCTATCCAGTCAACCCCTTTAGGATCTTTATTTTGCGTATTAACCTTATTTGCCTTTACTTCTTGTTTGGGTTGTTGGTTCGGGATTTGTTTTACTTCTTGTTTTGGCTCTGTTGTTTGGGGCGGAAGATTCTTATTTGGTTCTTCTTTTATTTGTTGTTCTTGGGCGGGCGTTTGCTTTAAGGGCATAATCAAACCCGAATGGGCCTGAGCCGTATAATCTTCTTCTTGATTTTTGGCCATTGTTTTTATTGCCTTTTCTTCTGCTTGCTGAATTTTCTCTATTTTATTTACCAAATTTGCCTGCTCTTTACTTTCCTGAGCAGAAGCAAAAGAAGTTAACAAAATAACAAACAAATAAAAGATTTTTTTCATAATTTATTTTTACCCCCCCACAAAAAAAGGGGGATAAATAAATATCCCCCTTTCATATTTCCTAGATATTAAGGATTTACCTCTTCTTCCGTGACTTCTTCCTCCTCCGTATTGGGATTGTAGAAGGTGACAGTAAACTCAAGAGGTCTAACTATTCCCGCACTATGGGAAAAGACCGGGGTCGCGTTCACTCCGGAAGTTTTACGTCTAATAAAAGCACTATAGTTAGAAAGGGCACAAGGGAATTCCTCATTTTCTTCAAAATAAGGTGCGCGGCCTTCGTTCAGTCTTCTTAATTCCTCCTCGTTCAAGGCAGACATACAAGATTCCATTGCGAGTTTTGTTCCGACCATATATTTTGTTTGTATGGTATTAGAAGTTCTGGTGATAGCGAATTTCAACAATACTACAACAATTGTGGAAATTACCGCACTTAAAACAAGGACCTGAAGTAAGGCCGAACCTTTACGATTTAAAATTTTCATAATTATAGTCCTCCTGTTTCTGAAAGAGTTTCGTTAATTTCTACAATAATAGGGGCCGTTTCCGTTACATTAGCAAAAGTTCTTTCAACAACACCTTGTAAAGAATAAACTCCGCTATCTGTTCTTTTAACCCGTTTTAACTTAAAATTATTTAATACCGGGGTCCCATAATCTAAACAATCTTGTTTAAAGTGGTCTTCTAAAGTTGTATGGCTTTCATCCGCAGCGGTAAACAACTCTTTCTGGGGTTCTTCTACATTGTAGTTGATGATATGCTCATATCTCAAGATTATCCCTTCTTTAAAGCAATAAAGAAAAACTCTTGTTGGACCTTCGGCGCTACTGCCCATAGCAAAAGGTTCATAATGCGTAGCATCTATTCTTTTTGCTTTTTTAAGACCGGATAAAAGCAATTCCATATTTTGGTTATCGGAGTTTCTCGGAGGACTTGCGATAATATCCGCTGCGGCAAAATCTTTATATAATTGCCTTTGGAAACTGGATATCTGATTACGAATAATCGTTTGTCTTTGCCCTTGACTTGTTTGGACGGAAGCCGTCTTCCACACTAAAACAAGTGCGGCTGTTACCATACCGCCTATAAAAAGAGCGGCCATAAGTTCCATTAAAGTAAAACCTTTCTCGTTTCTCATATAGTTTGTCCCTCACAATTAATCATAAAGGAAATGTGTTTTTGGTCTTGAGTACCTTGCACATCATCGGGAGTCGTTACCGAGTAAACAAAGAAGTCATTATTACCTTTGCAAGAATTGGGTCTTTTGCAAGATACATTATGGCAATTTTGACGGGAACTCTGCGAGCAACTCGTTGTTTCTGCTAAAGCAGTAGCAAATGTATCCTCGTCACAAATAGGACCATCTGTTGCGGAAAGAGTTTGCAAAACAGCAGAAACATTTTCTACCGCCAAAATCATTTCTTCTCTGTTAGTAGGTGCGACTATTGCCCTTTTTGTAGACATTAGTGCCACAATTATACCTGCTGCCATAATGGCAACTATAAGCATAGCAACAAGTGCTTCTGCTAAAGTAAAACCTTTTTCATTTATTTTTTTCTTCATATAAACACCTTCTTATATTTTCAAACTGGTTTACTATTTATGTGATCTTTTATTCCGTTATTATTCTCTCCTCATGCAAATTATTATCTCTGTCTATATAGGCACAATAGCGGTTATCATAATCCGTTCCATTGGCTTCGTTACCTATCATACAGGCCAAATCATTTGCTGTTCCGCCACAATCATTGCAAGCAGCACCGCCTAAATAAAAATTATATCTTAAAGCGGCATAATCCAAATTTTGCAAATAAGAACACATAATAAGAAAATCAAAACCCACCTCATTATCATTATTAGTTAATGCCACATTACAACCGTTAAAATTAACATGATTCTCAAAACCATCTGCTTCTGTAAGTTGTATAATAGGGCCAGCATTGTCAATCGTATATTGTGAAAAATCAACTCTGAAGTTCTTATATCCTTGTGCTATCATATTTAACACACTTTTGGCTCTATCGTTTCTTGCATCTCTTACATATCCGATTACATAAGGTATTGAAAGAGAAGCCAAAATACCTAAAATAATTACTACTGTCATAACTTCCAGTAAACTAAAACCTTTATTGTTTTTCATACTTAACACCTCTAATGTGTATATGGGTCTACCGCTTTACCGCGGGCATCTATACAGGCCTTATAACTGCAAACAGCCGTATTGTTACCGTTATTTACAGGTCTGCAAAACTTAGTCCCCACTTTAACTTCATTATCTGCATCCGGCTTTGGTTCCATATAAGCATAACCAAGTCCGCAAACTGCGCCATGCTCCGGATCTTGTAATATAAATCTATAATCTAACGAAGCATCATTTGCCGTTTTGATATTTGAACCGTAATTATATCTGGGAATATAACCGCAAATAATAAGTTGGCCAATAAAATCTTGTAAAGAAATCTGATTTGAAGTTTGTGCTTGAGCAACAACTCTTTGCCCGTTATAAGTACAAATAGTTCCCGCCGGAGGATTAGTAACAGTAATCGGTCTATTATTATCATCAGTACCTGTTATTATTCTTACATTGGGATATTCCCTATTGAAACGCTCCAAACCTCCGTTTACTGTTTCCAAAATTGCTTTTGCTCTGGCATTATGTTGGGCATCAACGGCGTTTTGGTATATAGGAACAGCAATAGCCGTTAAAATTGCTATTATCAACACTACAACCATTAATTCCATTAAAGTAAAACCTTTTTTATTCATAGTAAACTCCTTTAATCAACGGAATACGCATAATTATCCCGTAATCTATAGTCCAAGGTTATCCAAGCTTGCCTACCGCCATAAACCGCCGGGGCATTATTCGGACTAAGCATTACAGCAAATCTAGCGCCCTCATTATCTGTGCAATAAGCACTCGGTTGGGTTGGATGGTCGGCATCATAGTAAGGATTACATATATAGAACGTATATCCTTGGTAATTTATGGTATTACCGCAAGCATCCGCATTTGCAATACCCCATTCCAATGGCTTTAAGGCAAAAGATGTCATAAGTTCATCGTCAGTTGTACCTCTAAATAAGACACAAGGGTTTACACAACCGGGGCAATCAATTGAAGGCGGATTAGCCCCGAAAGTGCCGTATATTTTGCGATTGGGATTCATTTCATTATGAAGTTTTGCGGCATTAGCAAGTTCAACTAACATTGCTCTTGCTCTTTCATTATTTCTTGTTCCTACAGTTCTCTGATAAGTCAAAGAATACATAGAAATCAATATCGCAACAATTAACACTACTACCAATATTTCCATTAAGGTGAAACCTTTTTTATTCATAAGAGAATTCCTCCTTACATATTGCTGCCGATTTCTGACATCTTAAATATCGGCAAGAATATTGACAATACCAAAACGGCAATAATAGCACCTATACCGACAATCAAAATAGGGTCTATCAATGCAGAGAAACGGGCAATGAATTGGTTAATTTGTTCCGTATAGAATTTTGATAAAGTTTGTAAAATATGCGGTAAACGACCAGATTCTTCACCCATCATCATCATTTCTGTCATAAGACCGGGGAACATCCCGGAATGTCTAAATCCTTCTGAAGTACTCTTTCCGCTGGCGACATCTTTTCTAGCCAAAATCAAAGCATTTTGTATTAACACATTGCCCGCAAAAGATTCTTCCATAACCGCTAACACGTTAATAATACTCACACCGCTGTTCAAAAGGGTTGCCATTGAAGACAAAATTCTTTCAAAATAAATATTTGAAATAAAATTACCGAATATAGGCACCGTTAAATGGAATTTATGCCACATTTTTTTACCCGAAGGAGTCCTAATGAACAAAATAAAGAGTGTGATTAAAGAGAAAATACCAATCACTATCAAAATCAAGTGTTCTCTTATACCTCTTGCTATAGCAACAATCGCTAAGGTAAGAGCTGGCAAATCGATGTTAAAGTCATCAAAAATTTGGGCAAATGTAGGAACAATACCTACAACGAAATATATCAAAACGCCTACTGCCATAACAAACAAAACAGCAGGATAGGTAATAGCCGTAATAATTTTACTCTTAAGAGATTCACTCGTCTTTATATAATTGGAAATTTGTAGCAAAGAATCGGCAAGTTGCCCGCCGACTTCACCTGCCTGAACCATAGAAACCCAAGTATGGTCAAAAACTTTAGGAAATTTTGCCAAAGAACCGCTTAAAGTATTACCGGAAGCAACTTCACGCGCAACGGCAACCAAGACCGGTCCCAAATATTTATCAGAGGAGAAATCACCCAACAATTTAATAGCACGTACAAGCGGAACACCACCGGCAATCAAAGTAGATAATTGCTCCGCAAAGAAGGCCATAACGTGACCAGCAGGTTTAACACTACCTACAGCAACTTGTCTACTGAATAAACCGCCAAAACTTTTTGCCACCGGAGCAGAAACATCAACAACCAATTCTCCCTTTGATTGCAAATAGTCAATCGCTTGGCTTTTAGTAGGCGCTTCAATAGAGCCCCTCTTAATATTCCCTTCTAAAGTTCTAACAGTATATGTAAATTTTGCCATATTCCTATTCCTCTGACATTGTTACAGACATAACTTCTTCAATAGAGGTAATACCTCTTACCGCTTTACGCCAAGCACTCGCTCTTAAGTTCCAAGCGCCGCCAGAAGTTGCCGCCTTTCTTAATTCAATCAAATCTTTTGTTTTATAAATCGTATTTCTTGTAGCATCGTTTATCTTAAAGACTTCGTAAATTGCCTTTCTGCCTTGGTAACCTATATCATTACACTTAGGACAGCCAACCGGCTTAAAGAAAGTCCAAGACTGTCTATCGCTTTCCGGCAACATAGATTCTTTGTAAATAAGTTCAAGTTCTTCTTTGGTCGGTATATAAGGCGTTTTGCAATAAGGACACAAAACACGCACAAGACGCTGAGCAGCGACTAAAGCCAGTGAACTTGCAAGCAAGAACGGCTCTACCCCCATATCAATCATACGAGGAATTGCACCGATTGCTTCGTTAGTGTGCAATGTAGACAAAACCAAGTGACCGGTCATAGCAGCTTTAAGACAACTTTCCGCAGTTTCCGAGTCGCGGACTTCACCGACCAGAATAACGTCCGGGTCTTGACGTAAGAAAGATCTTAAACCTGCCGCAAAGGTAAGCCCGATTTGCGGTTTAACCTGCACTTGACTTATACCGGCAAGTTTGTATTCCACCGGGTCTTCAAGTGTCATATAGTTTAATTCCGGCGTCTTAATTGTGGTTAAAACCGCGTTTAAGGTTGTGGTTTTACCGGAACCTGTCGGACCGGTTAAGAAAATAAGACCGTGAGGCATAGCGCAGGCCTCCAAGAAGTCTCTTTTCTGTCTTGGCTCAAAACCTAATTTATCAATATTCAAATCCCCGGTACCTTTATCCAAGATACGAAGAACGAGCTTTTCACCAAACACCGTAGGACACACTGAAACACGTAGCTCAATAGTCCTATTATGAAATTTTACAGCGAAACTACCGTCCTGCGGCAAACGTTTTTCAGCAATATCCAATCTTGAAAGAATTTTAATACGGGAAATAATTGCCGAAACTGCTTCCCTTGGGGGCGGTGTCCTTTCATACAAAGAACCGTCAATTCTGAAACGCAAGGAAACCCTTTCGTCAAACAATTCTAGGTGAATATCTGAAACTCTTTCTGTCATTGCCTGACGTAAAATGGCGTTAACCATACGCACATAATGGCTACCTGCCCCGCCGACAAGACTTTCCTTATCCAAATCCAACTTATCGCCGGCTGTTCCGATATTATCCAAAGCGGCATCGCTTTCTTCCGTATCGTTAATTTCATTTGCCTTTTCGGCTACGACATCGGAAAGCTGATCCTTCTTGGAATAAAATCTATCAAGAGCGGCAAGAAGTTGTGATTTGGGAGCGATGAAGGGCTGTATTTCAAGCCCTGTCATCATTTTCAAATTGTCAAGCAAGAGGACATTGGAAGGTTCTATCATTGCCACAGCAATAGAGTCTTCTTCCATAAACAAAGGTAAGACCAAATTTTCTCTGGCAAATTTTTCATCAATAATTTCACTTAAATTTTGATCCTTTTCGGAATTTAAGATACCATTTTCCCAACTTGCATAGGGCACAGATAACTGTGCTGAAGTGGCCATTGCAACATCTTCTTCTTTAACAAGGCCCAAAGCCAATACAGAATCCACTAAGGGAATATCATTCTGTCTTGAATGAAGTTCTGCCTTATGTAAATTCTCTTCAGTAAGTTTACCCTGTTCAACTAATATATCTACAAGTTTCTTTGGCATATTGATTACCTTTTTTGTCCCCTAAATTAGAATTTTGTTATTCAGAAAGCACCGTAGGTGTTAAGAAAATAACAAGATCCGTTGTTGATTTACTTTTAACCTTGCTGGTAAATAACCAACCAAGTACCGGTATTTGACCAAGTACAGGAACTTTAGTAGTAGTTTCTTTTTCGTTGGATTGGAGCAATCCGCCGAGAACTACTGTTTGACCGCTTTTTACTCTAACTAAAGTAGAAACTGCACGGGTAACAGTATCGTAAGTCTGTTGATCTTTTGACACTGTTTCAGAAGGAACAAGGTCAGAGTAAGAAGGTGCAACGTTTAAGGTTACATAACCTTCTTTGTTAACCTGCGGAGTAACAGTCAATTTAAGACCGACGGTTTTTCTTTCAACACCGCTGTAACTTGTATCAGAACCGCTGTTGGTATCTTTGGTAACTTTACTGATGGCTGCTTCTCTTGCAGAAGTAATAACTGCGGGACTGTTGTTCATTGTGATAACTTTCGGTTTACCTAAACTTCTTGCTTCACCGCTAGACATCAAGGCCTTGAAAACAACTGATAAAGTTGAAAAATCTAAGGTCCAACCTTCGCCGGTAGCATCATTGTCGTTAGCACCGAACCATTTTAAGATATTACCTGAAGAATCTTTTTTGAACCAAGTCCAAGGAACATCAGTTTTACCGGCATTGAAAGAACCTTCAATATTCCAGTTGAAACCGACATCAAAACCGCTGGATTTTGAAACTTCAACAATTTGTGCTTCAATCAAAATTTGCGGAGCTTTAACATCAAGTTCTGCTAAAATTGCTTCAATTTGCGGGAAAACTTCCGGCACATCGGAAACAATTAACTTATTTGTTCTTGCATCAACGGCAATTCTGCCTTTGGGGGAAAGAACACTCTTAATAACATCTAAAATAGCAGAACCGTCATTAGAACCTGAACTGCCACTGCTGGCATTATTATTTCCGGAACCCAAAGTAAACCCAGGTCCGCTGGAAGAAGATGAATTAGAATCAAAAACATTAACTGAAGAAAGACCGCTTGAACCGCTACCTAAAGAAGTTGAAGTGGAATCCGCAGGCATAATGTTCTTCAAATTTTGAGACATCGTTGATTGCGGTTGCAAAGAAACATAGTTCAAAGTATAAACTTTTGTTATGAGGTCTGGTGATTCATCAGATCTTTGGGTAATAACATAGTTATCACTCTTACCAATACGTTGATAAGTTAAACCTTGCACTCTTAAGAGAGTATCAAGGGCTTCCCTTGCCGTTACATCCTTAAGAGAAGCGGTAACTTTCTTTTCCGCATATTTCTCATTATCCATAATAAAGTTAATTTTGCTTTGTCTGGCAATACTAGACAAGAAAGTGCCGATAGGCATATTATTAACATTTACGGAAACTCTTTTGTCTAAGGCCTCATTTTCCTCTGCCCCTTGATATAAAGATGTTTCTTGGCTTGATTTGCCTGCTTTTGCTGCCTGCAAATCGTCAGATACAACCACTTTTGCTGATCCAGATGAATTTGTTTGGGCGTTTACTGCAACAGGTGCAAAAACCTGCCCGATTACAAAAACATAAGCCATCAACAGCGCTATTTTCTTATTCATTACTTCCTCCTTAATTTTTTACTTCTCAATACTTTTTATAATTACTGCAAAACGTTTTTATTCCTTTTGTTTAGGAATAGGCAAAGAAAAATCCTTTCCCTTATAGTTAAAGAATATTCTTGTGCCCGTAATTTTTGTTATAGTGGCACCGGCAACTTTATCGCCAACACCCTTAAAATCATTATTTATCTGGACTTCATCGCCCATCATACCTTGAATTTTAATTTTACCGACAATAGCCAAATGAGGATTTGCTTTTAAGTATGCCTCTCTTGCGACTCTATCCTCTTCTGCTTTTTTTGCGGCAATCAAGGCATCTTCTTTTGCCTTTTTTTCTTTCGCAATTCTTTCAATTTCCGCTCTGCGTGCTTTTTCAATACTGGAGACTTCATCTCTGGATAAAAAGGGATCTCTTTTATTCTTAGGAGCAAATTGCACTCTTGAATCTTCCTTCTTTACCTTTTTCTCCGTTTTAGCATCTGCGGCTTTTTCCGTAATCTCTATTTGAGCAAAACATAAAACGGGCATAAAAGCAAAAATACTCAATAGGGCTAAATAAAATAGTTTTTTCATTTTATTTCCTCTTCTTGTCGGCGACTTTACCGACCATCTTATGTTCTTCTAAAAAGGCCGTATAAACCTCTATTTTAATAGAAATTTTACCTAAACTGGTATCTTTTCTATCAAGACTTAACTTATTGATTCTTAAAAATTGAGGGTTATTTTCTATACTCTCAACTAAGCGCCCGACCTGGCTATAAGTTAATTCCCCTGTTATCACGGCCGTAGAAATTTCCAAAATACCATAGGGTAAGTTGGACCCTTTATTATATTTTATTGAATCCTTCAAGTTTAACTTGTTGGCAATTGCTTCTATCTGCAAAAGAATCCACTCATTCTTCTGCCCTGCCGGTGGCAATTGCGCAAGAAGATTTTGGTATCTGGTTTTTCCAGCCCTATAATATCTTTCATTTTCAGCTTCTACTTTTTGTGCTTCAATCTTTTTGTTAATAACTTCAACAGTATTTTTTGCATTGTTGTTGAAATAATATATAACAAAACCGATTACAAGTATTAAAAGCAAAGGCCTCCAAAAAGGACCGGGATTCCTTTCCTCAATCAATACCTGAAGATTTTTGGCATCTTCTTTAATTTTATCAATAAAACTCATAATTCTATTCCTTTTCACACTTCATAGAAAAAGCCGTTCCTAAAACCAAGCTTTTATCTGTCGGCGGATAAGTCCATTTGATACTATCTTTACACAAATCTGCCATAACGGAAGCCGTATTCATCTTTGTATTAAATTTGGCTGCTTCGTTATACTCAACCTTACTTCCTTCTAAGGAATGTATTACACCGGCAATTACCATATTATCTTTTGTCCTTCCTGATTTACTTGCCATAGGATAACTAATTTGAATATTAGTAAAATACATTTCATCCGGCATTAAATCAGGTAAAGCAGCTAACTTTGCCGTATATTTAGGTTGAACAATTAAATCTGATAAATCCTTGCTGTTTTCTTTCATTGTAGCAACTCTTTCTTTTATCTGATTTGCAGACAAACCTTTAAATTCATCAACGCTATTTTCTTTTACTACATTATGCTTTTCGAAATTACGCGTTTTACTTATCGCCCCTAATTGGACAATAAATAACCAACCGAACAGTAAAATAATTATCAAAATAGCCAATTTCCATACGGAAAAAGTCCCCTTAATTTCTTCTTCGGAAGAACGGGCTTTTTTAATAAGATCTATATCTGCCACATTGGTATTGATATATTTCAAACAGGCACCCATCGCAGCAATTTCGGCAAAACCGCTAACCTTGAAACCGAAAATATCTTCAATATTCCATTTGCGGACATTTTTCTTTGTTTCCATTTCCAAAAGCGGAGCCCAATCCATCTGAGAAGAAGGAGATATATCCACGATATCTTCAAAGACGTTCTTTTCTATTTGTTTTGAAATAAAGTCAATACAGTTATTGACTTCCAAACGGTTCCTTGTCCCCATAGAGGGGTTAAGTTCCACTTCTCTCATTAAAACGGGGGTATCGTTTATGGCAAACAAAAATTGCCCCTGATAAGATGAGAAGTGCGCATAAATTTGTCCGACATTTTTCTGGGCTTCTTTATCGGTTTGGTTAAAGAGTCTAAAGACAGAAAGCGGTGAAGTTTCCACAGAAACCAGTTTCAAACCGATTTCTCTCATCCCTGCCTCTAAGGTTCCCACTATAATTTTGGATGTTAAAGAAAATACTACTTCCAGCTGTTTATTTTTTGTCAAATTAGCATTAAACGGTTTTACGCTGAAATCATAAACAGCCCTATCAAAAGGATAGTGAATATATTTTCTTGCTTGCAACGGAACAGAAGACTTCCAATTGCTTCTTCCGACTTCCGGCATAACAAAATGGCGATGAACGCTAAAGTTAGGTGCCAAAGAAATAACAACATCCTTTGAAACCCACTCTCTGCTTTCAATAATTTTCTTTATCGGTTCAAGCCAATGTTTAGGAGAAGCAAAAAAGCCCTCATTTAATTCCGCAGGACGCAAAAGGTCCGAGCGGATATCCTTAAGAGCCAATTTTACAAGAGAATCAACCTCTATTCCGCCGGACTTCTCCAAAATTTGAGCGACATAAATATCCGTTAAGGAAATATATATACCTATACAATTCCTTACTTCCGCTCTTTTAATACCTAAAAGACTTTCTAAAGATTTCTTTAAACTCATATATATATTATACTCTTATTGTTTTATATTACAAGAGATCTTCCAAAGAGGATTCGTAATCTCCCCCATTTTGATCCGGACTTGCAGACGGATTTACCACCCCTTGTTGACTGCTGGTTTGAGTCGTAACTGTTGTTGTCGTTGTAGTGGTGGTAGTTGCCCCTGAAGTTTCCGTCGTGTGGGTTGTATAAGTTGAACTTGAATTATTTTCATAATTCACCGTTTCGGAGGAAACATCAATTGTTTCCTGTTGAACAACCCCTTGTTTCTTTAAAATCTTTGCGGGCTTTGTCCACAAACGCGGAGTAGTATAATCCAATTCCGCTTGTTTAACGGTTTTTGCGGTTTTTGCCGTCTTAGCGGTTTTTGCTTCTTGGGCTTTCTCTCTGTTAGAAACAAGTTCTACTTTGCGGCGGACAATTTTTTCTTTACCTTTATTATCTTTTGCTCTTAACATTAAGGTATATTTACCATCGGGTAAAGTAGCACCTAAAAATTGTTTTTTACCGTTCCAATAAATCTGTTCATAAACGGAATCTTTGCCCGATACTTGGCGAACGATATAATATTTACCATCTGAAGCGTGTTGAATTATCTGAAGTTTCCAATCGGCTATCGGCGCAGCAGTTTCCACTACGGAGAAATCAATTACCATCATTTCACCTAAAGTGGTATTTATCTTTTCGGGATACATACCCAAACTTAAAATAGGATAAGCATTTTTATCGCTGACCTTATTATAAAGAGTCGGTGCTTTATCATAATCAAAAACTATTGAAACGCCTTCTAAATTGCTAAATTTAGCAGGCGGTTGTTCATTAAGTAAACCCATATTAAAGTTTAACTTAGCGGAAGAAAGACCCATATTGATTAAATAGGAGTTCAAAGCAACCGCTTGGCGCACGCCTTGCAAATCGACCTCGTCGGTATAAGAACCCGGCGGTAATAAAACAAAAACCGGCTCTTTATAAAGAAGCATTAAAGCGTAGACATCTTCCAAAACATCTTTGCCGTGTGCGCTAAAGGTGATTTTATCGTCTAAGAAAATAACATCGGAATCAATATCAATAGCATCAACTTTACCGTTGCGCATATAAACATTAACGCCTTCTTGACTGTTTAATCTGTCAATCAAAGTCTTTTGCATAGCTTCTAAACTTTGATCAATTTTTGCATTTTTTTGATCAGGACTATATTGATATTCATCCGAAACGATGGTTTCATCGGAATTAAATTCTTCTTCAAAATCTGTATTATAATTATCATCCGTTGGAACAATAAGAACAATTTCTTCTTGGGCATCGGCAACGGCATTATCAAAACTTTCTTGAGTGTTTTGAATTTGCTGTTTAACTCTTTCCTGTTCGTCTGTGATTTTGGCTTCGCTTTGTTCTTTTAAAGCCAAAGCTCTCTGCTCTTCTGCTTCTATTTGAGCCTTCGCTTCTGCAATTTCTCTTTCTAACTTTGCTTGTTCTTCTAAAATTCTTGCTTTCTCTTGTTCTTGAGCGGTTAAAACTTGTTGTTGCCCTTCTTCTAATTTTGTTTGGACTTCATTTTGAGTAGAAACAGCAGCATTTTTAACATAGTTTTTTCCGTCTTCGTAATTTTGGGCCATTTCTTTTTGAAGTTCTTGGGCTTCTTGTTTGTATGCTTCTTTTTGGGCTTCTAATTCTTCATCATAAGTAACGCGGACAGGTGTACTTACGCCGCCTCTTTTGAAGTGAATCATATTGACATATTCGTTAGCAATGTTAATTTGTTCAATATTACCTTCTACAAAAACATCTAAGAAACTATCCATAGCTTTTTCGTATTCACCGGCTTCATAGAGACTTTGCCCCTTCTCTAACTTTTCTTGAGCAGTTAATGCTTTAGCTCCGAAAGCAACGACTACGAAACCAAAAAGCACGCAAAAAACCGATAACAATTTTATCAATCTACTTTTATTATTCTTCATAAAACCTCTTCACAATAATTTATTACAAAAATTATAGCATATATTTACTATTATATTATTTTATAAGTATTTGTAAAGCCCCCTTTTTAATTTAACCTTTCTAAACGCTTCAAAGCAAGAGAGTTATTTTCATCTTTTTCAAGAATACAAAGCAAATATTTTTTTGCTTCTTTTTTGTTTCCGCTTGCTTCTTCAAGCGAGGCAAAAGCAAAATTCAAAGGCAGAAAATCAGAATATTTTTTATAAAGTTCCGTTAAAATTTCTCTGCTTTTTTCAATTTCGTTTTGCTTAAAATAAACTTGAGCAAGAAGCATATTTCCTTCTAATTCTTCTCTTTTAGAAATGTCCTCAATTTCCTTAATTAAAGCAGGAGTTATCTTTTCCGATTCATTAACTCTCTTTCTTAAATCGGTTAAAACAAGGGCCTCTTTTAGAAGGGAATTATCTTCTATATTCAAATATTTATCTATCTCGCTAAGATTTGTCTGAACCGCTTTATCATATTTATTTTTTGCCAGTTCTTTCAAAAGTATTTCGCGCGCTTTTTGAAGCAAATTATGTTCGCTATAAATCTGAACAAGCAACATATTATAAGCATTTTGGTAAGACGGGGTTAAACTTAATTTTTCTATAAAAGCGGCATTTTGTAAAGTTCTTAACTCCTTAAAATTTACCATAATATTCAAAAGAGTTTTTAGCGAGGGTTCATAATAAGGATTCAATTCCAAACTTTTCTTAACATAAGAAAATGCCTCTTGCGCTTTATTATAATTTGCCTCCGAGTTAGAAAGGAAATAAGAAAATTCAAAATAGAAAGGATAATAAGTTAAAGTTTCAAGTAAAACTTCATATTTACCTGCGGTATCTTTAAGATAATCTAAAGCCCTAAAACGAGCGAAATAAGTATCTACGGAATCACTTGAAAGTTTAGTTGCTTTGTTAAGCAGTTCCTTTGCCTGAACTAAATTATTATTCTTAATTTCGTTATAACCTTTCAAACAATAATAAGAAGATAAAAGTGCTCTTTCCTGTCTAATACTAACAACAGCAAGAAGCAAAATAAATAAAATTAAAAAGGCAATAATTATACCCTTTTTAATTTCTTTTTTCTTTACGCATAAGGAAGCAAGAACACCGCAGTAAAAATAAAAAATAAGCGCAAATATTTGATTCTGAGAAGTAATATTTAATAAATTATCCGCAAGAAAACCTGCGCAGGCAACTAAAAGAATCAGATAAAGTATTTTCTTTTCCACACTTTTTTCTTTTGAATAATATTTTCTAAAACTCACAAAAACCAGTAAGAGAAAAACACAAAAAGCAATTAAACCCAAAGCACCTGTTTCCGCTAAGATTTCAACAAAAATATTATGGGCGGAATTTGATTGAGTTTTTAATTCTTTTAAGGCCGGATATTTTTTTAACAATTTACCTTGACAGGGCGCATAATTTAACTGCCAAGAGCCAACCCCTGTACCGAGTAAGGGTTTTTTGGTAAAACTTTCCCATCCGCAAGTCCACGCCATAAGTCTTTGATGGTAAGACATTCTTAAAGCGCCTTTCGGAGCAGCCAAAGTTAAGTTTTCCGACTTTGATAAAAGACTTTGCGCAAGTATGCCTGTGTCTTCTTTTTTATAATTGCTGTCTTGATGCGCAGGCCAAAAGAAAAATAAAACAATCAAAATACCGAAAAGCAAACCTAACCTTTTTTTATTTTCAAATAATTTTTTTCTAAAAGGAGAATAAAAAACAAACAATACCAAAGAACAAAAAGCACCTATAAAAGAAGAACGCGCGCCGGTCAAAGCAAGCGAAACTATAAGCAGTAAATTTACAAAGAAATAATAGTTTTTTGAAAATTTATCTTTGGCAAGTAAGAATAGTCCTATCCCCGCCGGCAAAATAAGGACAATAAAAGAAGAGAAAAAATTCGGATTTCCAAAAGTAGAATAAACATTTGAACCGAAATCCTCCCCCACCTTAAAAGGCCATAAAAACTCATAACCGAGATTTTGACAAATACCGTAAGCCCCGGCCAAAGTTCCCGTTATAAGCAAAAGATCTAAAACCGTGCGCAGAGTAATTTGTTTCAAAAATTTTATACCCAAATAAAATGCGCTGCCCCACATTAAAAGACCGTAGATATCAAACAAACCTTTCATTCTAAAATAGCCGAAAGGCAGCCAGAAAAGGCCCCAAACAAAAAAGATTATTCCTTTTTTAGCATTATTTTCCCCCTCAAAATTTAAGAAAGTATCCTTATTACAAAGCAAGCGCGCAGAAAAATATCCGCTAAATAACGCCGTAATTATTATATGGCCTCTGCGCCAAAATTCATTTAAAAGGGCTTGCTTTGTAGGAGAAATAAAATAGTTTATTCCCAAAGATAAAAAGGCAATTAAGATAAAACAAACAAGCGCCATATCTGCCCTTGAAAAATCAAAAGAAAAATTCCCTTTCTTAAGAAATTGAAAACCCAAACACAGCAACAGAGTTAAAGACAAAGCAACGGAAATAAATATCTGCGTTTGATAAGGATTTTGCGTAAAACCGGTAAAGAATATCAGCGGGCTGACAAACAAACAGGAAAAAATACAAATTTTAATTAAATTATCTGATATTTTGGACATCCTCTAAATTTCCTCCCATTTGGACATACGCCTCTAAGGCCTTTTGATTTTGTTTATGAGTTTGTAAATAAGAAGGGTCTTTTACCTCTTTAGGCCCTTTCAAATACTCTTCTAACCAAGCACGCGCTTTAGCAAGATTACCTTTACTTAGTTCAATATTAGCAAGTTGATAATAAGTATTATCATAAACAGGGTCAAGCAAGAGCGCTCTTTTGAAATCCTTCTCTGCTTTTTGATAATAAAACTCTCTCTTTTCGGGCTCTAAAGCAGTGGCATATTTTAAGTATAAAGAACCACGATTAAAATGTAAAAGCGCGCGGTTAGGGACAATTTCTTCAACACTGTTATAATCTTCCAATGCTCTTTTGAAATCATTACTTGTTTCTTTGCCGTCGCCTCTTTGTGGGTCTACTTTTTCCGTTAGAGAAAATCTACCCGCAAGCATAAAAGCCCTATATTGTTTTGACCTATAATCAAGCGGATTATATTTCAAAGATTTTGTGTAAAATTCTAAAGCCGAAAGATTTTTTTTCTTTGCTAGGATAGTTGCCTTTGCCAAGCAAACACAACCTATAAATTGTAAGAAAGATAATAAAAACAAACCGCTTGCCAAAAGAGATAATAAACAAACCGATACCCTTTTTGCTTTAATAAGGACTTTGCCAAATACAAAGAAAAACGCAAAAGAAATCAGCAAAAAGGAAATAAGATAAACCGTTTGTAAAGAAAAATATTTTCCGTTTTCAAGAAATTCCGTCCAAAATATCTTACCCATATAGGCCCAAATTCCCGCCATAATCAAAACGGTAAAAGCAGCAAAAACCTTAAATGCTTTTGAGTTTTCTTTTACTTGCTTTTGTTCTTTTTCAAAAGGGCCGAAAGCCAAACGGAAAATAAAAGCATTAAAGACAGTTAAAAATAAACCCGTTGACACAAAATAAATACTTACATCCACCAAGTTATGTAAATATATTGAGCCACTTGCCAAGAAAATACCCATCAACAACAGGGCTTTTTGACGCTCCGTTTGTGCCAAACTTTTTATTTTATATAAAGTTTGTTTCGTAACATAAAGCAAAACCCATAAAAATAAACCAAAACCCAAAAGCCCCAAAACTGCCCATTGTTCAATAAAATAATTTTCTGCGTGCTGGGTTTCTATATTGTGAATTTTTTCTATATAAAAAACTTCCGGTCTTTTATAAGCGGGATAAATAAACTCAAAAGAACCGATACCCGTTCCCAAAAGGGGTTTTGCCTGAACCATATCCCAAGTAGCGCGCCAAGTCGAAGTTCTGAAAGATAAAGATTGCACCCTCTTTGAACTGACATAGCCGATAGAAATACCCGCACAAATAAATAAAAGCAAACTAACAGTTATAATTTTAATTTTACCGCCCTTAACTTTGCCGGCAAATAAAATTATAAATAAGCCGCTACCAAAAAGAACACTTAAAGCAAAAGAAAACCAAGCGCCTTTACTCATTGTAGCAATCAAATTTACAAGAGCCAAAATAAATAAAAATATCAATTTTTTATTTGGTTTAATTAAATAGGAAAAGAAAGCAAGTATCGCCGTAAAAACGGAAAAACTGCCCAAAAAATTAGGGTTTGCGAAAGTAGAAAAGACCCTCCTACCGAAAAAGTTTTTCCAAAGCAGAAAATCTTTATTAAAAACTTGCACTAAACCATAAAGAAAAACAAGAAAAGCACTTACAAAAAAATATTTAAGCAATATATAAAAATCTTCTTCTTCAAACTCAAAACAGACAATTAAAAATAAAAAGAAGTATAAAATTTTCTGTAAAAAATCTTCAAATCTGGCTAAAAGATAGGGTTGTAAAAAATAAGAAAGCACAATATACAAAGCATAAACCGCTAAGGGTAAAAATATATAAAAATTTTTCTTTGTTAAAACGCTTTGACCTCTGTAAATCAGAGAACTTAACCACAAAATAAAAGCCCCGCAAGAACCTATATAGAACAGATTTATTTTTACTTGGGCAGTATCAGGGGTATAAAAACAAAAGCAAACGGCTACAAGCGCGCACAAAAAACCAAACCAATGAACTAATATCTTTCTAAAAAAATCAGTTTTCTGCTCTGTATTTTTCATAAATCAACCCTACAATAAAAAGAGCCGAGAATGGGGGTCGAACCCACGACCTGCCGCTTACGAAGCGGCTGCTCTACCAACTGAGCTATCTCGGCTTATCTCTTATATTCTAGCAATTTTGAGTCAGTTTAGCCAATTTTCTTTGCCCTAATTTATCCAAGGGAAAGATTTATCTCTATCGCGCATAAACAAAATGCCGTTAAAAACAAGCATAATATCTTCGGGCAGAGCTTGCGGCTTATCTAAAACAGAACTAAACTGTGTTGCGGGACTTGAAATACTTTTTATCTTACCGGAACTGTCCCTTTGCGCTTTAATTGTATAATTAGTCCTTAGAAAACCGAACAAATGCCCCAAAATACGTCTAAATAAAGATTTGACAATGCTATCTTCTTTAATATTGGCAATTTCCTTATCGGCGTCAAAAATACTCCAATCTCTTAAGAAAGAAAAGTTCTTTCTGGTAATTTTATATAAAACTTCCCCTTCTTTACTTACCACAAAATACTGCTCATAAAGAGGATGCCAACCTTTTTGTAAACATTTATAGATGAGTTGACCTTCGCTATCATAAAACAAAAATTTATAAGGAAAAACATAATTTATCACCGCTCCGGCAATAAAAACAATAAAACCGCAAGCGGTAAACAAATAAGAAAGGGAATAGCAGGTATTTATAATCAAAGAAGGATGGTTAATTCTTACCGCAAGCACCGTTAAAACAAAGCGTATCAAAGTAAAAAAGAGAACTATACCAAGTCCGCCTATAACAAAAAGCCCGCCCCAGCGTGTACAAGTTCCGATAAAATGATTACCCAAATTATCGTGTAAACGCAAAAACAAATCCGGCGAACCGTATAAACGCCGGCCTTGTAAAGGATAGGGAGAATTGGGGTTAGTATTTCCCTGTAATAATTTTGAAGGGAAAAAAGTTTTATAAGCAAAAGAACCAAACCACAACATAAGATATAAACCCAAGATAATAATAATACTGCTTAAAAGTTTTTTGGAAACATTTGAAGATTTCAAATTTCCTTGTTTTTGGGCTTGTATTTTTGGCTTTTCTTCAATAACATTGCTTTCCGTATTAAGCAAATCACTTTGTTCAACATTTTGTAAGGGCGCATCTTGGTTTGTTAAAGAAACATCCTGCATTTCGTCCACTTCTTCCTTCGGTGAGGGAGAAATAAAGGAAAGCAAATAAGAGGCCTCTGTATAAGGTATACCTCTGACTCCTACATTATAGGCCTTTCCTCCGGATAAAAAATAACCGGCAGTAAAAAGTAAATTTTGCTTTGTAAAATCAAAGGAAAAGAGCGGGTCGCCTGTGGAAAAACCTGTTTCTCTTATAAACTCTCCGCTATATTCATCTTTAATAACCTTAAAATTTCTTTTAGTTAAATCTTTTATTTCTTTTTCCACAATACTTTCCAAGCATTGGCGGTCAAAGCAATTATCAATTGCTACAAAGCGCATTGTCGCACCTGAAGTATTTTTAAGAAAAAGATAATCGGGAGTTTCTACTTTAGACCAAGTAGAAGGCAAATCAATAGTAAAAGCATTGTCTTTTGCGGTAAAGACAAGCGCCCAAACCCCTTGACTTAGTAAACACAGCAAAAAGACGTTTACTAA
>JAZRZE010000103.1:0-2512 GCA_045601125.1 Elusimicrobiaceae bacterium
CCGGAATAAGAGAATCTTTCTTGCAAGTTTTATATCCAAATAAAAGTGCAAGAGTAAGATCTTTGGAAACGGAAATAAAAAATCTTAAAGCGAAATTCGCTACTGCGTCAGAGAAAGATTTACCTGCTTTAAAAGATAAGATAAACACATATACTAAAGAATTAAGGACTTTACTTAAACAAGGGGAAAATATATCACCTCAGGAAAAGATTGAAAGGATGACGTTAATGAGCAGCTTTGACAGAGAAGAAGAATTAACCGAATTAATAAATATTATGAAAGAAAAAGATTTCCATAAGAGAAATGCTCTTTATAATGAAAAACTAATAGTATTAATTAAGGATGCTTTAGGCGGAGTTTATAATCAAAAACTTGAGGATGCATTACACCTTGCCTCAAGCCCTTATTTGAATAGTTTATTTGCCTCTATTCAGCAAGAGGAATTTAGATTAAAATTCCAAGTAATGGCAAATATGATTGTTCGCGGAGATTTTGGGGAAAATCTTGATAAAACACAATATAACACTGAAACTCAAGAAAAATTTAAAAAACTTAGTTTAGATTATAAAAAGTGGACTCATCCTAATCAAAAATTGAACAGAACTTTCTACGACGGCAACAATTTTGTGGAAATAAGACAAGTTAATATGAGAGATCCTTCCAGAAGCTTATTCTTAGGTAATGATTCCCATACTTGCACGGCTGTGGGCGGTTATTATGATATTTACGCAATTCCTTATATAATGAGCACTTTTGTCGGTGCGATAGAGGTTGTAGTAAATGGTAAAGTCATTGGTAATGCTATGGTTTTTCCTGTAATTAAGCGTATACCGGTTTTTGAAAACGGGGAACTCGTTCCCGGCTCTGTTATCAGAGAAACAGCTCTTTTAATCGATGATTTAAAAATTACAGAACCCTATAATAAATACAAATACTTACAAGAAGTTGCCGCGTTGGCTGAAGATATTGCAAAAGAAATCGGCGTGCCGGAAGCAAAAGTTTATATTTCTGACGCTAATGTTAAGGGATATGATAAACTTGATCTCGGTGAAATTTCTAAATTCAATTTGCTTGGCAATACTTTGGATCCGATTTGGATAAGTGCAATATCTACTTCCGCAAAGGGCGGAAATTGGGAATATACCGGAACCTTCGTTCCTTCCTATAAAGTCAAATAATTTAAACAAAGAAAAACCCTGTATCAAAGTTTATTTGACAGCAGGGGTTTTTATGTTTGATTTAAAACTAACCTTCAAAAGCCTCAAGCAAAAGTTGTTTTATTTGTTCCGGCGTCGGCTTTATAGCGGCGTGAGTGCTTTGTTCAGGGGTTAATTCTTGGCAAAGTTCTTCTAAATGTTTATTAAAATCTTCAGAAGATATGCCGCATTCTTTTAAGTTTGCCGGTATACCGACAGATTTCTTTAATTCATCAATAGAAGCAAGCAATTTTTTTATTTTTTCTTCGGCAGGTAAAGTTGATTCGTCTTTAAAGATATAATCAAAAATATGACAAGCCCGTCTTGAAACTTTTGCATCGCCGAGATTAAATTTTATAACTGGCTTTAAGAGTTGTGCGCAAGCAACGCCAAGCGGTAAGCCAAAAGTATTATTCAAACGCCAAGCCAAATCATAAGTAAGACCAAGTGAAGAGTTTGAGGAAGCCATACCGGATAAGGTTGCGCTATAGTGCATTTTTTCTCTTGCTATAACATGTTTTGCATCTTGATAAGAAAGTAGCAAATATTTATAAATTAAGCGCACGGCTTCAAGGGCAAAGCCATTACTGAACTGACTTGCTTTGGGTGATAAAAATGCTTCAAGAGCATTTGCCAGGGCATTAAAACTGCCTTGAGCAACTAAAGCAGGGGGGAGAGAATAAGTCCACTCCGGATCAATAATTGCCATATCCGGCATAAAAGCGGAGTGAGATAAAGTAATTTTTTTGTTTTCCGAAGTCCTTACAACTATATTATTTGTTGCTTCGCAACCGGTGCCTGAAGTTGTAGGCATAGCAATAAGATACGCTTTCTTTTTATAAGAAGCATTTTGGTCCAATTGGGTTAAATTTGCTTTCGGATTTGCGTAAAGAAAAGCAAGTGCTTTTGCACTGTCAATAACAGCTCCGCCACCGAAAGCAAGTATAATTTGCGGAGTAAAACTTTGGGCAATTTTAAGCAAAATACCCATATTTTCTAAAGAGGGAGATTCATTTATTGCACCAAAAACTTTTACATTTAAGCCGAGATCTTCAAGGGCTTCTTGTACTTCTAAACTATAACCTAAATGTTCAATAGTTTTATCGGTTAAAATCAAAGCGGATTTATAATCTTTCAAATCCGTTATGGCAACTTCAAAAGCGCCGCGTTTGAAATAGACTTTCGGGACTAGGTGATAAGAAAAAATTTCGTTATTTGTGTTCATAATAATTAATTTTATATTATATAACCGTTTTAGGCAAGATTTTTTGTATAATTAAGTGTATGGAATTAGATAACCTTCGGCTACGTGAATT
>JAZRZE010000104.1:0-13930 GCA_045601125.1 Elusimicrobiaceae bacterium
TTGCATCATAACAAATTTCATCTTTGAAATATTTTTACCGCAGACCATAGGTCTGCGGAAATGAAATATTTTATAAAAAAGATAAGATATAAAATTTTCAAAGAACTAATTATATTAAACAAATATTTTAAAAAACAGTCAATAGTTAAAACTAAAATTGATAGGATAAAATAAGGCCGAGTTTGTTTATTGTGGGTTTGGGTTCAAGGCCGGTAGCAAAATCGCTAAACGCATTTTGTGCCTGCAAGTAGCCGTAAATAAATCTTGCGCCGAAATGTTCCCATTTGTAAATTAAACTAAAATCAATTTCCCTTGCAATATCGCGGTTTGTTTTGCGTTTGTCCGTCGCGGTAAAATTATAAATATCTACTTCGGCAGTTAAATCTTTAATAATTTGCGGACTTACTTTTAGGCCGATTTTATAAGTCAAAGTTTCAATGTCTTCGGCCAAGTTTTCAAAGATGAAACCTCTGTCTAAATCAGCGGCAATAGGTCTAAAGCCAAAGGTGTCATCTTTTGTCGGCGAAAGATACTGCGCGCCGATAGAAAATTCACTTTCAAAATCTTCGCTTTGTTTCTTAAATTTAATATCGCCCGCAAACATTTTCCCTTTATATTTTTCTTCAAAAGTAAGACCTAAAATTTCTTTTCTTTCCGTGCCGCTATTAAAGGCAGCAATAAAATCAAAAGCAAAACTTTCCCTTTCAATATTCAAAGCCGCACCGAAGGTAGATAAGTTAAAATCTTTTTCTTTTGAAAGAATATAAAAACCTTTTATAAAATTTGTGCCAAGCGTTGCGCCGTAAAAATCTTTCTTGTCAAAAGTGCCGCCAAAAGCAGTAATATTAAAATATTTTGCAAAATCATAACTAATAAAAGCGCCGTCAAAATAAGTTGGTTTTCTTAAATCTTCCTTTTCGCAATCACCGAAGTAAATAACTTCATTTATGCCGATATCCAAAAAATCCCTGCCGGCTTTAAGCGTAAAGTTTTCCGTCTTAAAAGTAAGATTTGCGCGGTTTAGTTTATCGTAAGAATCTTTTTCCTTATTATAATAATCATAAGCAAATAAATACTGGGCATTTGCGGAAAAGTTTTCGCCAAAATAAATAAAAAGCGGCAAATTAAGTTTTGCTTCACCGTAGTTTTTGCTTTTAGTATTTGTCGGTGATAAATTAAAACCGGAAAGCGTAATTACCGGATGAAAATCAAAAGAATCTGCCTTACAAAATACGGCGGATAAAAGCAGCAAGCACACAAATAAAAACTTTTTGGGGGTCATAATTAAATTATAGAAAATAAAAAACCCCTTGCCAAAGACAAGGGGTTTTGTCGGAAAAACTTATTTCAAGTGTTCAAACTTTAAAGTGTAAGTTGTTATATCGGTAATTTCCGCAGGTCCGTAATATTGTATCGGTCCGGGGAAGATATAACTTTCCGTCTTGGCCCAAACTTCTCTGTGGGCGCAAAGGAATTTAAAGGGCTTTCCTTTAAGTTCAACAAGTGCTTTTTTAATAACGGGTTTTTCTTTACCTTTTCTTCTTTCCATATTCATCATCATTGTTAAAGGTATGCCGCCACATTGCCAATCTTGCGGTTTTTTAACAAGATTCTTGACGGAAGATAAATATCCGCTACATTTATTTAAGGCAAGCACGCTTGCATTGTATCCCAAGGCATAAGTGTAATTTGCATCAAAAGAAGAAGGCACGCCGCAGCGCCCTTCATAACCAAAGAAATGCATAATAGCGGAAAATTTACCATTATATTTACCTTGCTTTTTTAACTCGGCAAGTTTTGTTTTTAACATTTCAACAAGCAATTTTTCCGTCTCAATTAAGGAAACTTGGACATTGCCGTGCGGGTCTCTTTCAAGCATTAATTGTGCAGCAATATTGCTTGGAAGTGATGCCATAAGTTTCGCTAAATTAGCAGGAAGTTTTGAGATAATAAATTTCTTTTTTTCTTCAAAAGATTTGCAGTTATTAAGTTCTTTTTCATACTGAGCGAGTAAATCATTCAAAGCGGCGATAAGCGCCTTCATCTCGGGGATAAATTCAATTAAACCTTCCGGCACTAAAACCACGCCGAAGTTCTTTTTATCCTTTGCTCTTGCCACAACGACTTTTGCTAAAGAATCAACAATTTGGGCAAGGGTCATTTTCTTTGCTAAAACTTCTTCGCCGATTAAAACGATATTGGGGTGGGTTTTAAAAGCAACTTCCAAAGCAATGTGGGAAGCGCTTCTTCCCATCAAGCGGATAAAGTGCCAGTATTTTCTTGCGGAGTTAACATCACGGCAAATATTACCCACCATTTCAGCATAAATTTTTGTTGCGGTATCAAAACCAAAAGAAGTTTCAATATGTTCGTTTTTCAAATCGCCGTCAATAGTCTTTGGCACGCCGATAACGTTGGTATCAATTTTTTGCTGCTTAAAATATTCGGCAATAATACCGGCATTTGTGTTGGAGTCATCTCCACCGATAATTACTAAGGCATCAATTTTATTTTTCAAAATATTTTCTTTGGCGGTGGCAAGTTGCTCGGCTGTTTCAATTTTTGTGCGGCCGGATTGAATCATATCAAAACCGCCGGTATTTCTGTAATCAGCCATAAGTTTAGGGGTAATTTCAATAAATTTATTTTCTAAAATACCGCTGGGCCCGCCAAGAAAACCGAAGAGTTTATTTTTGGCGTTTGCTTTTTTAAGACCGTCTAAAAGACCGGCAATAACATTATGCCCGCCGGGTGCCTGCCCGCCGGATAAAACAACGGCTACTCTAACGGCTTTTTTGGTGATATTTTTATTCGTTCCGGCTTTAAAGGAAATTTGCGGCATACCGTAAGTGTTAGGGAACATTTTTTTGACGGCTGCTTGGTCGGCAACGCTTTTTGTTGCTTTGCCCATAACGGCAACAACGCCGGCAGGTCCTTTTTGTAAAACTTTGGGTAAAACAGGTTTATAACTAAGTCTATGTTTTTGTAAAACAGAACATTGTTCGATTTTTAAAGACATAAGAACTCTCCTCGTTAATAATATTTACTTAAATTATATCAAAATATGTGGGCAATAAGAATGTTTTAATCCTTAAGTGTTTTGTCAAAGATGTTTGCCAAAAACTGGTGTAAAATGCTAAAATATAATAACTAGACTTTATGGTAGATGTAGCTCAGCTGGTTAGAGCGCCGCTCTGTGGAAGCGGAGGTCGCGGGTTCAAATCTCGTCATCTACCCATAACGAGACGATTTGACCCTTCAGCAAAGTAGCTGAAGGGTTTTTTATAGGAAAAATGGAGCTTTTTTCCTTTTAGAGTGAGGTTAGCACACAAAAGCTTTAAAATTTGCTGTTTTTGTTCTGCGTGCGAACCTCTGAAGAGCTTTGGCAGTTTTGTTATCAAAGCTTGCACTCTTTTTAAATTAAAAACGCTGTGCTGTGTAATCTGAGGTGTGTTCTCTAATTCCTTTTTAATTCCCGCTTCCTCTTCCTTTAAGGCTGTAAGCTTATTATTCACTTCTTCTTCACCCATTAGCCCTTTGGCTTCTTTTGCTATCCATACGCCTTTTTCCTTATTTATTTGCTGTAAGCGTGCTTGGAGCCTATTTCTGCTAGCTTCCTGCTTTCGTATTTCATTTTCCATACTAGCCTGCATATCTTCCACAGAAAAAGCTAAAGCTTCCGGAGGCACATGCAGCCCTGCTAAAGCGGTTTCTACTTGCTTTAAAAGTTCGTCTTCCCTAATGTTTTTGCAGGAGCACCTGGTCCCTGGGTGTCTCCTAGGATTAGCTCTTCCGGCACATCTAAGGTAGGTGTAATGGTGTTTTTTGCCGTTTCCCTTATTTCGCTTAATTCTGTCATAGCTAGAAATTAGCCGCCCACAACAACCACAGGTCAAAATGCCTTTAAAAGCGAAGTCTTTTGTATTATATCTTGATTGGTCTTTATTGTAGCCATTTCTAACTTCTTGGCACTTATTGAAGAGCTCTTCTGTTATAAGAGGCGGATATTTATGTTTTAATAGTTGACCTTTAACACACATAACGCCGTAATAAAATGGATTAGTCAAAATTCTGTGAATAGTAGCAGGGCAAATAGAAGTGTTCCTACAGCTTACTACCTGTTGCTTCTTAAGGAATTTTGCTATTTTGGCAACAGACC
The DNA here is from genome assembly GCA_045601125.1 of Elusimicrobiaceae bacterium. GTDB lineage: Bacteria > Elusimicrobiota > Elusimicrobia > Elusimicrobiales > Elusimicrobiaceae > Proelusimicrobium. The sequence continues at coordinate 4,160 of JAZRZE010000104.1, forward strand.
AGGTCCCTGTAGCATACTTTTTAAAAAGATCCTGCACCAAGGGACCTACATCTGGATCTACGATAATAGTCTTTTTACCATTGACCTCTACATTTTTGTAGCCTAAAGGGGCTTTACTCGGGAATTCTCCATCCTTTATTTTCTGGTTTAACCCACGTTTTGTGTTATCCCTAAGAGTTAAAACATAGTTCTCTGCCATTAATACGCACATTCTCCACATAGTAGTATCGCTAGCTGTGCTGTCTTTATGCACAATCAAACCATTTTTTAAGAAATGTAATTCTACCTTACCTGCTTTTATCATTGGGTCTAATTCTAATGTTTCTTTGAAGCTACGTTGGAAACGAGATACATCATCTGATATGATTGCTATACTATCACTTTGCTTTCTAATGTAATCTAACATTTCGTGAAATTGTTTACGATAGCCTTGCGTTGAAGACTCTACAAAAGAAAACACTTTCAATACGTGATAGCCTTTATTGCTACAATAGGTTTTAGCATTGTTTTCTTGTGCTGCTAATGAGTAGCCATCCTTTTGCTCAATACTAGATACTCTAGCTAAGATAACTGCTTTAGTAGTTGGTTTGTTATAATTTGTGTTTGTGTTTCTCATATTTTTTTGCCTCTTTATTTATTATATTTTATTTTAATTTATTTTGTCTTACTTTTATTTACAAATAAAAGCAATAATATATCTGCAATTCAAGAACAACAATAATATATATTAATGCCTTTTACTTGTATAAGATTTGGCTAAATATTCAAAAATATCTGATTTCCTCAGACGATATTTTGTGCCAAAACGAAAATGTTTAATCTTGCCTTTCTTTAACCAGTTTTGTAAAGTGCGTTCCTTTACTTTAATGTATTTTGCCGCTTCTTTTACTTTTAAAAAAGGCTCAAATAAGAGCGGCATATTTTTGCTTAAATAAGGTCTATTTTTGGTTAAAGAAGCTTTTGTTATAATTTCGCATTTAGCTATTTCTATATTAAGAAGCCCAACTAAGTCATACTCAGTATCTATATCAAGTAAAGCTTGATTTTTTAGCTTAGCTAACAGCTTTTTGGCTTCTTTGCTTTCTAACAATTTCCTTGTTGCGTTATACCCGTTAGATCTTCGCAAGCTTTCTAAACCTATTAGAGCAAGAGTGTTTATTTCATTGCGATTTTTTCTTTTGTAGGTTTTATATAAGTATTCCGGTCCGAACTCTATAAATGGAACTTCCGTATAGCTTTTGTAAAGCTTTTTCCAGTCTTTATTTAAGATAGCAAAGAGCTTAAGGCAGTTAAAGATTTCCTTAAAGGAAAGAATCTTTTTACCGAAAGCCTTTTGAATTTCCGCCTTATTGCTCAAACGTAATTCTATTCTTAAAATATCTTTAAGTCCCTGCTTGTCTAAGGTATCAATGATATTCTTTTGTTGCTTCTTAAAAGCTGACATTTCTTGGTATTTATCATAAAGACAAAGCTCTTTATTTTTGTTATGAAATGTTAGCTGGTTTCCATTGCGAAAAGCTGTCTTCTGCACATCCATTTTATTATTTGCGGGAGGAACCTGGAACAGATACTTTAAGAAGGCATTAACTTTAATTCCCTTGGTAAAGATATTCTTCCCTATATGTAGTTCTAGGACTTCTGCCTCTTCTATTTCCGTTAAAGTTAAAGAAATACCCATAGTCTCCAAAGTTTCTTGAAGCTTTTGACAAACCAATTTAAAGTCTTTATCTTGCAGCTCAAATAGATTATTACTAAAAATCAGTTTAGGGGCAGAGAATCTTATTTTTAGTCTCCAATTTTCTCTATCTGCGTAATCTGTGTAATGCACTAATTCAATGTGCGGCAAATATATATTTGGCTTATCTGGTGCTGTTTTGTCCCATCTATGCCAATTACTTCCGAAAGATTCAAAAGATCTGTTAAACATATTTTCTTTTATTTTTGCCTTAACAACATTCAAAGAAGCAAAATCAATATATATACAAGTAGTATCAATCATTGTCTGCCCCCTTGTGCTTTTTCAAAGAGGCACGTTTTTTGTTCTTCCTAGTCTGCTTTTGCTCACGATCTATTTGATCTAAGACTCTTAATAGTTCTGTTTGAATCATAAGAGCGTTAGAAGCTTCCTGTTCGGAAACTTCCGTATTACAACATTGTTCCAAGTATTTTTGGAATGATAATTTTTGATTATTTTCTTCTTTCATTCCAAAATTTTATGGTATCTATCTGATGTAGTGGGAAGCACTTTTTCAGAAGTAATTAGAGTGTAGATTTAGTGTATATTCATTTTAAATAAAAGAGGCTAAAAAGCGTAAAAAAAGCACTCTTGAGAAGAGTGCCTGTAGGACTTGCAAATTTCTACACTTGCTGATCCAAATAATATGTTTTTCTTTTGTTATTTACTTCTGAGAGTTAATGTGATATTAATGCCAGATTGAGATATTTTGAACCTATTCTGCTTGCTAATTTTGTTTAACACAGCTTTAAATAATGAACTGGTTTTGTTTCTAAATTCTTTTAATTGAGTTAAAGTGGTCTTTTTGTTTCTGCTAGTTATCTTATAGCCTAAATCTTTAGCAAATTGAACCTTGTCAATTTTTCCTTGTCCTTCTACAAGTGCTTTAAGCAGTTTGAATTCCTTAGAAGGTTTAGCTATAGGCAGCTTTTTTCCTTTGTAATACAAATTGTCTTCTGTATCTAATGTGATACCTAAATACTGCTTCTTTGGTAGCGGTTTTAAAATTTTAATTTTTATATAAAAATCTTCAGAGTCTATCGTCTCAATTTCAATAAATCCTTCTAGGTATAGATAGAGTATTATCTCGTAAAACCTTGTTCCTTTGGGCAAATTTGTATCTGTAATTGGAAAAACATTTCCGCAGTCATTCTGTTCGTTTTCAAGGTATGTGTAAACTTCTTTTTCGCTGCTAGTAAAACTTAAAATGCGTTTTCTACTTTGCAAAGATCCGTTTTTATAAGCTTCCACGTATTTATTGGCAAAAGCTAGGATCTCGCTGTAATTATTCTTTAAATCGGCTTGTTTTTTAACCCACGCTATTGTTTTTTCAGAGTAAGGAGGATGAGTGGTTTTATAAATTCCAAAATGTAAGCGACATAGAAGGTTGTCCATTTTGGTTTCTTCTGAATATTTATGTGTAGACAAAGGTCTCTGTGGCTGCAATAAGGCGGAGCGGCTCCAAACACAAAAAGCCCAATTACATCTTAGAGGAGAATAATAGGGGAGCTGAAATAAGTAATTATCCGGATGGGGCAGTTCCTTTTTAGCAAGCACATATAAAAGCAAATATAATTCTCTATCCGTAAGATATTCTTGTTGTTTAATTTCGGATAGAAAATTAAAATTTATGTGTTGTAAATCTTTAGGAACCTTCATAATTTAATTTTAATCAATTTTGGCTTGCTTTTCAATAAGGATGGGCACCTGTGGCACCTGGAGCACCTGTATAAACCCAAAGCACCTATAGCACTATTTCCCCTGGGTTAGAAGTTTCTCTATAAAATTGCTAAGAGTTTCTTACCCATATAAAGCAGTTTATCCTAGTTATAAGTGTTATTTAGGTATCTGCTATTAGCGAAAATTTAGCACATTCCGCCTGCTTACCGTTATTCAGATTTTATGCTTCCAACTACGTTTACAATGTTCTTTATGTATCTCTAATCCAAAAAGCCAAATTTATATCTTACTTTATTTTCTCTCTGTTTCACATAATTTATAAAGAATATAAACAAAGAAATATTAAACAGCACAAAACAAATATTCTTAAAAATGAAAAGATCATTACAAAGCCGCTAATAAACCAATGATACCGATGATACCGAAAAAGACTGCAAATAAATACCACATTAGCAACAACGCCCATATCCTATCTAAACGAGCACAACTTCTACAATATTTTTTATAGTTATGTTCTTCTGCAGCTTTTTGAGGTTTTTTAATAGCAGAAAAAAACCAAATGTGAATTAAAATTCCAATAATAACGAATATTACCATTACTAATATAAATATTTCTCCATCGTTCATAAAGACTTTCCTCTTTTACCCAAATATTAATTTAAGTATTCCAAAAAATACCCATACAATTACAGCTAAACCTACAAAACCAATAATCCACACCAAAGGGATATGAAAAACATATAATAGAAGCAGTCCAATCGTGCATAAACAACCTGGCTCTTCTAATTTTTCTCCCCGTTTTTTTTTCTCCCAAATCTCTTTATCGGTTAAAATAAAACCTAATAAACCACAGCCTAGCCATATTACTACAAGAATTATTATTATTTTAGTAGTTGTATCCATTATTTCTCCTTTTTAATCTCTTTTAATAAATTGAAAGCATTTTTATATAAGACTTTATCCAAATCTTTTGCTTTGAAAACTCTTGCATAGATTTTGATAAATTCTTCATAAAAATCTTCTTTTCTATTTGCTGAAACTATGGGATAATCTGTTCCAAAAATAAGCCGGCTTGCTCCTACTAGTTTATAAGCTGTTTTCAAAGTTGTAAGTCCCATAATTCTTTCGCAAAAAGAAGTTTCTAAAAACACATTTTCACACATATCAGCAACTTGTAAATTAGCTAATCCTGTATTCAAATGATAAAGCACAATTTTAACTTGTGAATATTGCTTAATCAAATTTACATATTGTAAAGGATTACTTCTATAATCGTCAGTATGAATAACAATAATTTTATTTGTCTGTAAGCAATAATCAAAAACAGGAGCCATAAACTTTTCTGTCGGCTGGTAAATATTTGCTGTGGGAGATAATTTTAAGCAATTAATTTTACTTTTTGTGCAAAAAGTATCGCAAGATTTTTGCCAACCGGGCAAATACGGATTAACCCAATAAGCACCAAAAATATTTTTATTTCTTTTAAGTAAATAAGATAGTTCCTTCTCTGCTGTTTCTCTATCAAAAATTCCGCTTAGAGAACTGCAAAGAATGCCCTTTAAGTTTTTATTTTTGAATAAAGATAAAACTTGAGAAGGCAAATATTTTCTATTATGTGCTATCCCAAAATGTGTATGAAAATCAAAAATTTTAGTCATTTCAATTAATTAATGAAATATTTTTTACCTTAACTAAAACATCCTTGTTGCTGACAAAGTAAAGGATTATCACCGCAACCGGGCCCGCCTTTAGCATAAGACATTGCTCCGCAATGGTTGCGATAATCTCCACAGCCGCCTGCAACAGGCATATCATTATATGTTTTTACTGTTGGTTTAATATACTTCATCTTTCGTCTCCTTATATACATTTTGTTTCCAAACGCCTCTTTTCTGCATAATTTCTCTGTAAACTAATGCAAAGGCGAAATCTTGTTTTGAGCAACCTGCAAGATCTCCGCTGTCTCTTAATGCTCTTGCGTGGCAACGCTGACACGCCCGGCGTAAATCACAGGTTTTACATTTTTTAAGAGTATCAATCGTAAGATTAGAACATTTTACAGTTAAAGTGTCTTCTGCAATAATTTTATATAGTGAATTTTCGTTTATGTTTCCTATAGAGATAGACATAGCCGGGCATAAAGAAACATTTCCTTTTGAGTTAATATAATAGTTTTCACCGCTTCCGGCAGCACAAATTATTTTATCTTTTTCCACATTGTAGCCAAGCGGACCTTTAGGAAACATTAATTCCACAATATGTTTTTTCTCTTGATGGGAAAGCTGTATTTCATCATTGCTTTTTCTGCCATCGCGGGCAGGCTGGATATTGGGGTCAAGATTAAAATCAAAATTATTTTTTATGGCATAATTTTTTACATTTTCAGCAGCAGTGTAGTTTATCTTCATTATAGGGCAATTTATAAAGACATTATTGCCATATTTTTTTAGATTTTCTGCAGCACTTAATGTCTTTTTCAGAGATCCTTTAACTAAAGTAATACTATCGTGAATTTTTTCATCTAAAGAATAAATACTTAACCTAACACTTTCTAAAATTAAATCTGCAAGTTGTTTTGCGCAATTATCATCAATATTTAAACCATTGCTAAATAATGTTATAGAGTATCCTAAATTTTTGGCATATTTTATTATTTCCCAAAAAGAAGGATGTAGCAAAGCTTCTCCGCCGGAAAGACTTAAAGCGGTAAGCCCTGCTTTTGCACCGTCTTCTAAAGCGGATAAAACAATATCTTTTCTTAAAGTTTTACCATCTTTATCGGCTAAACAGTGAATACAATTCTCATTACAAAGTTCTGTTAAGTCAATATGTAAACTATGGCGCAATGTCGGAGCTACTATTTTTAATGCGGGACTTATTTGTTTGTTTGCTGTATCTTGTAGAACCAAAATATTATTCGATATTAGAGGTTCAAGCATTTCTCTAATATCAGATAAAAGAACTTCTTTAGAAACTTCAAAAAGAAGAGCCATTGTATTAACAATTTCCGCAATAGTTTTAGAGCCGTCCATTGCTCCCAAAATTTGCCAGGAGCAAGGACTGCTTACAATAATTACAGGGCTTTTATGTTTTATTTGTTTAAAATAACATTTTTCTTTGCCCAAGCGATAAGATATTTCTTTAAACGAAAATACCGGATATAAATCTTGTATATTCTGCATAATCTATATCAATCTTTATATGGCGTATTTTTAAAGCCTTTTTTCTGTAATGATTGGACCAAATTATCTAAAATAATTTTCCAAAAACGAATAAAATAAGTGTTTTTTCCAAATATTTTAACCAAAGTAGGACTTATTTTATAATATAGACTAATAAAAAGAGAGCCAAAAAAGTTTTTCTTTAAAGAGAAATCTCTAAAACGTCTTAAAACCCATACTTCCGGACAATCATAAGATTTATAAACAGCAGTTGCTATATAACATCCACCTTGCCTTTGTGGTCTGTTATTGTTAAGGTATTTATCTTCCTTATAATAATTTAACACATCTATTATATGTTCATAAGAATCTTTATTAAATGGTCCTTTTTCTTTTTTACTTCTTTGAATTGCGTTTATAACTTCTTCTTCTGTATCTAAAAACATAGCATTACAAATACACGCTGCGCGTATTTCATCTTGTAAAGAATATTTTTCAAATAATGGAATAGCATATGCCGCAATTTGCTTCAATATTACTATAGAGTCTTCTTTTTCTTTAGGTTGTAGCATATTCCCGGGAATTGCAACTTCTAAATTTCCAACTATGCTGACAAAAACACGAACAGCATTATATCTATTAAGAGGTGTATTCCCGTCCTTAGCTTCTAGTCCATTTTTATAACAATTTATCATAGCAGGAATCCACCCGGGTTTTCCCATAGGTATTGCTGCTCCTTTAAGAAACCATCCTTCAGCATTATTAGGGTCAAGTTCTAAAATTTTATCTGCATAGTTATTAGCATTATCATACTCACTGGATAGAATAGCTGTTTTACCGAATTGCGCGTAATTTTTAATCATCTGAGCGCAATGGGGGCACTTTTGTTCTGTATCTGAAAATTCTTTACCGCATTTTTCACATTTAATTTCTGCCATAATCTTCTCCTTAAAACTATTTTTATTTTCAAATCTTTTAAATAAAAAAGGCGACTGCTACTTGTGAGAAGCCAATCACACAAATAACAGCCGCCTACCCATACTGATATTTTCCATCAAATATAGGATTAATCGCTAGAAAAGCAGGGTAATTAGTCCTGCTTCGCTAGCAATAGCAACTGATTTGGTTTGGCTTCTCTTATGCTTGTGCATAAGTGATGTCTAAATAGACAACCAAAAACAGCACAAATTGTAATTAAGCCACATTTAAGGCTTACAAAATATAGTCTCCTTATAACAACATTACAACAATTTTATTATAGCATATAAAAACAAGTTCTGTATTTTGCTTAAATTAAAGTTTCTAAGAAGGTAAATTCTATTAGGTCAAATTAAGATAAAATTGAAAAGATTATATAAGTTATTGCCAAAAAAGCTGAAAAGTGATAAAAAACAAAATCGTTATTGTCATTTTTTGCAAAAAATGGAGATAACGTTTGCATTATCTCCAAAAAATGTGTAAAATGAATATAACAAGTGTGGTTTTGTGCATTTTTATACCATTTTTAATAAAAGGAGTCTTTTATGTCTAATTTCAATGCAGGTGTTTATAGAGAACATTTCGGGTATAAGAGCTTTTTACCCTCTTTAATTAATAAGCCTTTTGCTATAAGCGATAAGGAAATTTCTGTTTTACTAGAACAAGCTAGCTTACAATTAGGACAACTAGAAGCATTTTCTCAATTAGTGCCGGATATTGATCTTTTTATCAAAATGCACATTTATAAAGAAGCAACCCTTTCTAGTAGAATAGAAGGCACCCAAACCACTATGGATGAGGCTGTCTCCCCGGAACCTCTGATTTTGCCGGAACACAGGGATGACTGGGCTGAAATACAAAATTACACTAATGCTATACACTTTGCCCAGGAAGAGCTTAAAAACATACCTATATCCATTAGGTTGATAAAAGAAATTCACGCTATTTTACTTCAAGGCGTTAGAGGAGAACATAAATTACCAGGACAGATTAGAACAAGTCAAAATTGGATAGGCGGATCAAGCCTTAAGGACGCTTTCTTTATTCCGCCTCATTTTGAAGATTTGCCGGAACTTCTTTCTGATTTAGAGAAATTTTGGCATAATCCTAACTTAGATATTCCTATTTTGGTAAAAGTAGCTATGTTCCATTATCAATTTGAAACAATACACCCATTCTGCGATGGCAACGGAAGGATAGGTCGTTTATTAATTCCCTTAATGTTAATTTCTAAGAATATATTAAGCAAACCTGCCTTATATATCTCTGATTTCTTTGAGAAGCATAGAGGAAGTTATTATGATTCTTTAACTATGGTCCGAAGCAGCAACAATATGGAACAATGGATAAAGTTTTTCCTTTCCGGCATAATTGATACAGCAAAGAACGGAACTCAAACCCTTAGTAATGTTGTTGCTTATAAAAAACAAATGGATGAAAAAATTCTCTCTCTTGGTTCTAGAGCAGAGCTTGCTGAACAATTGTTTAAGGAAATGCTAGTTAACCCAGTTGTAAATAAAAATTTTATTGCAGAAACCCTTGGTATTTCCTACAGCACAACCACAAGATTAGTTAAAGAGCTTATTGCCTTAGGCGTGTTGAAGAATAGAGATCAAAAACTCCGTAATCAGTATTTTAAACTAAACGGCTACTTGGAACTTTTTAGATAATAGTTAGGATATGAAACAGACAACTTTGGAAGAAGATTTATTAATTACCATTTCCGCAATAAATATGTTAAAGACATTATTGTGCCCTTGGATAATTGATATTTCAGACAAATGGGTTCATCCTAGTAATGAACACGCTAATGATTTGTTTTTTATTTATCTTATTGATTTCCTTTCTGAAATAAGTATAACGCATAAAGATCTGCCAAATAGTCTTTTGTATGTTTGTGAACATAATATTCTTCCAATTAATAATAGTAATTTAAAAAATGAAATTTTTGCATTTAATGAATGGCTAGATGTGATACAAATTAAACCCATATATTTAGCAGAAATAAATAAAAACATTTCGTTGAATATTTCTGTTAAAGATATGATTTATTTCACAGGAAATAAAAACAAACACCATCCGTTAAGATTACAAGGTGTAATAAAAAGGTTATCAGAAAAGAATACAGATTTAACTAAACAAGATATTTTATTATCCTTTGATAGCTTTTCAGAATGGATAACAAGAACTTTTTTAATTGATAATTTTCCTATTATA
>JAZRZE010000105.1:0-4870 GCA_045601125.1 Elusimicrobiaceae bacterium
GCTTCTGCTTGGTGAACAGTTGGCATATTGCGCACATATACAGAAAATTGCATCATACTAAAACCATTACGAAGCAATAATTTACGAAACCCCGCATAATACTTGCGTTGTTGCTTTGTTTGAGTAGGGAAATCAAAAACAGCAACTACCCACATAAGCCTCCAACTATTTATTTTCGTCACAAAATTGCTCTGCTTGCCATAGCAAAAGGAAAGGTTGCTTACCCTGTTTCTTAGGTAAATTTGGTAAAAGCAACTTCTTACGGGGATCTTCTAAACTTAAACAAAAACTGTTAACAGCATAATCAATACCGTTGAATAAGCGATAACTTTTATCAGATATAACAATATTATCTGCTAATAAAGAAGATAAAATTTGTTTTTTTGTTTTTTTATCAAAAGTTCCTATTTCGTTTTTAGAAAAAATTTGCCAAACAATATTATCTACTAAAAACCGAAATGGCTCAATAAAGTCTTCTGCCAAATTGAAAGGATTATCTTTACGACAATGTCCTACCCCAAAATTTAAACATAATCCCGCACCTACTAAACTACGTGCAATTATTGCACGTAAAATGGCATAGCCATAATTTAAAGAAATATTTATGGGATCTGTAGCACCTTGTTTATCTCTAGATAAATTTTTTGCATTAAGTGATTTAAAAAATTCTTGCCAATAAAGTTGTGCGCCTTGAGCTTCTCTTCCTGATCTATCTCCTAATTCTATATGTTCCGATAATAGTCTTAGTTTATTAGATAAAATCTTATCAAAATTATACGCACATTTTGCCTGCCCTAAAAGTTTTGATTCTATTAACTGCGCCCACCAAGATTGTGCTTTGTCCGTTTCTAAATATTTTGCTTGTAAAAAAGGTCTGCGTGCGCCTTCTTGATTTACTGCTAAAGGTAAACTAATTGCACATGGTAAATATTTTTCTCCTGCAAAAACAATTATCGCACCATTTTTTGCTAGTTCTTGTGCTACTGCCAAAGATAAACTTATACATGGATTTGATAGAATTAAAACAGCAATATCACAAGCCGCAATAAAATGAGTTTCTTTTGTTTTTAAGAAATCAATTTTAAGCCGACCTATATCAATGGAAAGTTTTGCCTCTCTATCAATGCTAATTAAATGTTGAATACTCATTATTTTTTAATCTCGCAATATCTTGACGATTTTTTACAAGGATATAATTTTTAAGATTAGAGGTATAAGATAATTTCTTATTAGTTTCCGTAGTTAATACAAGCCCTAAACCGTCTCTGGCACTAAACTGTTGAACTTTATAAAATTGCTTATTCTTTTTATCAAACAGCATATCACCAATAAAAATGCGAACTATATCTTGTGGAACAGGTTGTTTTTTATTATATTTCCACAAGGGAATCAATGCTATGCGCTTACCCGTTTTTAAATCAAAATCCATACAAGCATACCCTGCATTTTGATAGGTTTTATGATGTTTTTGACCTGATTTATCTAAAGTTATAATTTCTTTATCAGCTTCTTCATTAAACTCACGTAAACCTTTCCCCGTAAGAAACATATATTTAACTTGTTTTATTTTATTTCCACGATAATAAATACCGTCTTTTTCATCCCCTTTTTTACCACAGAGGGCTTCTTCCGGAGAAAGTCCCTTTGCTATACGCCCCTTAAATTGATTAATAATCACATTTTTTATAGTATCAGCAAACAATAACTTTTCTAGATTTTCAATAGTTTTTTCAGAAGTATTCTTAACGAAACTACTTAAAGGAGCGCGTTTTACAAAACGTTTAACCCCTTGTTTTTCTTGTAAATTATATGCCGTTTCATCAAAAAATTTACCGCTAGGAAAATGGTCTGGTTTATGCCATACAACATAGTTTGTTAAACGCGTCTTTACTTCTTCTAATAAATGTTCATATGCGGGAATATTGTCAAAAGTAAAACCGGCAATATCTTTTGATTTATCATGTGTGCCGTTAGTATCTATATATTCAATTTTATGTAAGGTGCCATTTTTAGCATTATGTTTTGAAGCTCTTTGAACCAAAGATAAATCGCATAAGCCTATAACTGCAGCATCCACAGCATGATGGCGATGATCACATCTTTTATTAAACTGTATTAAAGAACGTTCCTCTCGGCAAAATTCAAAAAATGATTTTTGTTTGTCTTTTTCAGTCAATATATCTTTAGAAGAACAATATTTTTCAAAATCTTCTTTTAATTCTTCTGTATTATCATAAGACAAATTGTGCTTTGTAAAAAGTTCTTGCCATTTTTTGCTATCTATTTCTTTATCGTCTTTATCAAAGAGAGGTTTGTTTTCTGATATACGAATACAAGGCAAAATCTTATCAAAATTTAAAGAACTGCGCATATATGCCGTTAACGCGCCATAAGAAGGCGTAACTTTAGGACAAATATCCTTATACCAATTAAGAATTATTTTGCCTATCCAATCAATTTCCTGTTTTTGCCGTTTATCAAAATCTGCTTTTAATTTAGCGGGATTCATTAATAAATTATTTATTTTGCGCAAAATACGCGCCCCTTTTTGTGACGGTTTCCATTTATGATCTCTCGCAGAATAATACCCTTTCTTCTCCTTATTATAAAGAACCCAAAGATGTTCAACAAAATTTATTAACGGACTATGCTTACCAAAAGAAGTTTCTATTTGTTCTCCTTTTTTCTTTTTTGCTTTTTTATCTATATTAAAAGCTTCATAATCTTCAATATCTTGTTTAAACTTCCACTCAGAAGGCAACTGATTAGATTTTTCTTTATTTTCTTGCGTAAATGCTAAAACCTTATTTTCGAAAGTATTTGGTCCGGCAATCGCCCCACGTTGCGGTATTATATGATCCACTTGAGTTTGTTTTTCATCAAAAGCTTGTGCAAAAGAAATAGGTTGTCCGCTATATGGACAACATTTATCTTGTTCTTGCCAAAGTAAATATTTTTCAATATTTCTAGGAGTGACTAAAACATTATTATCTTGTAATTCGGAAATTGCTTTTTTGCGTTCTTCACTTTGTATTTTATTTTGCCCTTCCAAGAATTGTCTACGACGCAAAGAATTCTTAATTTCACGAGATAATTCCACAACCATTTCGTTCGGTTTTCCATATTTTGAAATAAGATATGTCATTATGCGATGGAGCTCATTTAAAGAACGTTTTATAACAGGATCTGTAATATATTCTTGTTTTATAATAGCTTGTGTAGAACGTAATTTATCAGAGGAATTTTGTCTTTGAGAGACAATTTCTTGAATAACATTATTTTCTTCTTCTCCTTGTAAAATTCTATCTGTTAAATATCTTAAAGCTTTTGTACTATAAGAACTGCGCTTATTCTCTAAATCTAAATTAACAAAAATATTTTTACCTTTTAAACTTAAAATAAAATCTGCACAATCCTTTTTTTCTTGTTCATTAGATTTTATATTTTCTGTTAAATCAATTATTCTTTGTTTTATATATTCATTATCATTATCTTCAATATCTGCTAAGTCTGTAATATTAGATAAAAACTCTATTACAATTTCTTGAATTTTATCTGATAATTCCGACCATAAATGTAATATACCGGCTTTTTCAAAAGCAAATAGAGTCGTATTTCCTTTTATTCCTGTTTTTGTGCCATTTTTACGCTCACCAGTAAAATAAATATTATCAGGCAAATTTAGATATTCCTTTATTTTCTTAAAAGAAAAAGTTTTATTCTCCTTTTCATAATCCGAAAAAGATATTTCTATATGATTAGAAAGTTGTGTTATTTGCGCAAGAGTTAAAGGATAAATATCTTTGCTTCCTTTTTCATACAAACGCAAATTAGAAACATCTTTAACTATGCGGTAATATTGATAGGGAATTTGCGCACAAGAAGCCCTTTTTTCATCAGAAAATAATTCGCAATTACCAACATTTTGTTGTTCCCATTTTATTGGTCTTTGATAAAATATTGCAGAAGAGAAGGCATTTTTTAACGAAATTTCTTTTTGGTTCGGAAAATCAGGGAACATATTCTCACCCCAAACTTGATAATTCGTAGTTAATTCTGGATGATGTTTTATTTGCTCTTGCCAAATAAGATCAAATTCTTTTTCAATTTGCTTACGATAAATAAAAGTCCCGTCATCTTCCACTTTACGCCAAGGTTGCCCGTTTGCTTGTTGTTGTCTTTCATATAAAAGTTGTCCTAAAGTTTTCTCATTTTTTAAATAATCTTCTGTCTGTTTTATCTTTTTACCTATAGTCCCTTTTTCTTCATTTGATAAAGTTCCTTTATAGCCACGATTTTTAACTAAATGACAAAAAACTTTTATTAATTGGACAAGAGAAATTTTTTGTTCAAGGGCTTTTGCTCTAAGAAAAATAACATCTTCTTTGTCTTTACTAATATCTTCTTTAGTGATACCGAGAGATTTTGCTATATAACTTATTTTTTTAAGTCTTGCGGCCTTGCGTTCAATTTGTCTTCTAATTAAACGAGCATCGCGTTTAGCAGTATTAAGCGTTACCATTTCTTTTGGAGCGACAGGTTCTCCAAAGATATAGCTATCTAAATGCTCTAGCGAAAGGATATTCCCCTTTTCATCTATTTTATAAATAGCTACTCCTAGAGAAGATGTCCCTAAATCTATTCCAAATCTGTATTTTTGTTCCATAAAATCTCCGAAATCAATTTTATATGCTGAAAGATAAATATACTAAATTTTAGCATAATTGGGAAAAATAAACATCCCCCCGCAAAGCGGGGGGTTTTTCACATTACGGGTAAAACCCTTGCCTACTAGCTTAGGGCTAAAAGCCCTTTTTAACAGCCTGCCACACGCGACTCACCGTGCTCTCTTTAAATGGATCTTTATCAA
>JAZRZE010000106.1:0-2166 GCA_045601125.1 Elusimicrobiaceae bacterium
TGCTCTGTTTTAACAAATTTGAACCGAAAAAATATTTGTAAAACTTCCTATTATTTCCCGCCCTTTTTCCTAGAAAAGGGGAGGGATAAAGGGTGGGGTGTAAAAATGACTAAACATTTGAATAATAAAATACCTCACACCTAACCTCTCCTCTCTTTAAAAAAGAAGGGAGAGGAATAAGAGAGATCAAAACCTTTCTATTATTTTCATCCCTTTTTCATTTCTTTTATTTTCTCCCCTGTTTTGCGGGGGATAATACTCCTACATTTTCCCTCCCTTGACTTTTTTGCTTTAGCAAAAAAATTAGGGGGAGAATAAAAGAGGGGGTAAAATAAAAATATTCTATTTCAATATTAAAAAATCTTTAGGTTTTTGGGTGTTTAAGATTTTCCAAACTCTATGACTTTCTTTAGTAATAGCCAAAAAAACAAATATTGTAGCAGATTTTTCACTTTTACAAACGGTAAGTCCGAGTGTAGCAACTTCTTTTAACACTTGACGCGCCTGCTTTTGATTTTGACAAGGCCAAGTTTTAACATACTCGCAGACAATTTTCTTTGAACTTTGATATTCCTTTTTTGTCTTTTTTATATCTTCGGTAAAACCTATATGCCATTTTTTATAATTATAGGTATATTTAGACTTAATATAAGTAATGATTTTTTGTAAAAGTTCTTGCATAGCTCCCAAAGAGTTTTTGGATTTTTTCAGCCAATAAAAAACGGCTGCCATATTTGAGCAGGATTCAGTTACCCAAATATAAACAGCCGTATCTGCCACCGTAAAGGCGGCAGAATTAAATGCACTTTTAGAGTGTATTCAAATTACGACTGCTTTGGACTGAATCCTAGCCACAGGTTCTGCTGTAGCCATCCTTGTTCTTCACAAGGTTCCAAAAACAGTTCAAATTGATATAAGTAAAAAATATTTACACTTTTAGTATAGCAAATTATTAAAATATTTATAAATAAAACCCCCGAACAAAAAAGTTCGGGGGTTTTGTTTATGTTTATTTCTTACAGATATATACCTATTAAAAGCAAATTAAAGTGAGGATAAAGTAGGTTGATTATTAGCCCTACACTTAAAAACGGACCAAAAGGTATTGCGCCGTTTTCCGGTGTCTTTTTAAATAGAGCCAAAATGCCAAAGCAAATTAAGCCGAAAATTGAAGCAATCATTAAAGCATTTGCCATACCCCAACATCCGCTTAAAGCGCCTATTGCGCCCATAAGTTTAATATCTCCGCCACCAAGTGCATCTTTTTTAATTAAAGCAGAGCAGAAAATCGCAAGTCCCCAAGAACCAAAGAAACCAACTGAAGCCCCGGTAATTGCTTTTGTAAATTTTGCAAGCCAATCGCCTGTAAAAACAGGGTTTAACCAGCATACGGCAAGTCCAAAAAAGATTAAACCTATTGAAAGGATATCCGGTATTGTGTAAGTTTTTAAGTCTATAAAGGAAATTACTACTAAAACATATAAGCAAAACAAGGCGCAAAAAGTCCAAGCAGTTAAGCCGAAATTAAAGAAAAACAGCGTTGTCAAAGCAGCCGTTAAAAATTCCACAATCGGATATTGTAAGGAAATTTTTTCTTTACAATTTCTGCATTTTGCGCCTAAAATGATATAACTCAATATCGGAATATTGTCATACCATTTTATTTTATTATTACATTTAGGACAGTGGCTCGGTGGCCATACAATAGAAATTTTTTCCGGTATTCTGTAGACGCAAACATTTAAAAAACTGCCTATAACAGCGCCGAAAACAAAAAATAAAATAAACATAAAAACAATATCCATAATTTCACCTAGTAACTACTATTTTTAAAGACTTTACAATAATCAGGGCTTGTGACATCATTTACATAAATCCAAGCGGTATCTTTATCAAAATCTTTGCTATTATTTGTATTTTTTACATTAGAAATTTCCTTGCCGTTTGTTTTATAAACGGGGGGGATTTGTTCTAAGTAAAAGGGAACAAGTTCGTCTAAAGTATCAGGGCAACGCCCTTCATTATCACCTCTATAGACGCTTAAGGCCTCTTCTATGGTGGTGAAGTTTTTATCGTTTAACCCTTGGCGCGCTTGTGTTTTTAAATCAAAAAATTTATCCACACAGAGCACCAAGAGTAAAGAAGACGGATCGTAGCCATGTCGTT
>JAZRZE010000107.1:0-6162 GCA_045601125.1 Elusimicrobiaceae bacterium
TATATAGAAGAGCAGAGAAAAGAAGAGGAAGAGCAAACAGCGACGCTGTTTGAGCTTTGACAAAAAGCCACGGGCGGAAGCCCGTGGTTCTTTACAAGATAGACCGTTTAACGCGCAGTTTAATGGACTTTAGCAAGATAGTGGAAGTGCTTGATAAACATAATGCCTCATTTGTATCTATTACACAACATTTTAACACTACTACGAGCATGGGCAGATTAACACTAAATATGCTTTTATCATTTGCACAATTTGAGCGTGAAGTAACGGGGGAAAGAATAAGGGATAAAATGGCTGCCAGCAAGAAGAAAGGGATGTGGATGGGCGGCAGGGCTCCATTAGGTTATGTTCGTAAAGAAAAGAAAATATATCCGGATGAAGAAAAGTCCAAAATAGTTAATGATATATTTACAAAATATCTAGAACTTAAAAGCACTACACTTGTTAAGAATTGGTTATTTGAACAAGGCTACAAATTATCGGTAGGTAATTTAAACTGTATTTTGCGCAATAAAGCATATATCGGGTTGGTAGGGCATAAAGGTACATGGTATCCTGGAGAACATCAAGGGATAATATCACAAGAATTATTTGAACAAGTGCAAAATGTAATGGCGGAAAATCGTATAAGCCGCCAAAACTATAATCCCGGTAAGAGTCTTTTAGCAGGTAAATTATACGATGACAACAATAATGCTATGAGTCCGAGTTGGAGTACAGGGAGTAAAGGAAAAAAGTATCGTTATTATGTAAGCCAAGCAATTATCCAGAAAGAACCGGGCAAAGTAGGGAAAGTCAGTAAAGTATCTCTGCCTAAATTAGAGCAATTTATAGATAATTGGTTTAGGCAGTTTTTTAAAGACAAAACAAAAGTTTATTCGTATTTAAAAGATTTTGAAGTTCCTAAGCAAAAGAAGATATTAAGACTTTTGACGTCGTATGTATTAACCCGAAATATAGAAAAGTTATTGATTAAGCGTGTTAAATTATACCCCAATGAAATAGAAATAGTTTTACACCCGGAGCAAGTATCAGAACTATTAAATGCAATTTATGAGGGTAGGGAAATTGTTCCTTTAAAACCTGAAGAATTAAAACAAAATATGAATTATAAAGAACCTTATCATATTGGTGTAATAGATAACGGGGCAAAAGTTATTGTGGGGCAATTTGTTAAATCAAGTAAGCAGGTTAATAAAGAGTTAATCAAAAATCTAGCATTAGCATTTAAGTGGCATCAGGAAGTATTAAACGGTAAAAATCCGCATCAAATTGCCAAAGAGGAAAACATATCTTATCAATATGTGATACGACTGTTAAATTTAAGTTTTTTATCACCTAGTATTGTGAGAAGTATTTTAAACGGAACCCAACCGGCTGATTGTACACTTAAAAAATTATTTTCCATCCGCACATCTAATTGGCAAGAACAAGAGAGAATCTTGAGCAAATAATTTTCGCAAAACAACTTCTTAGCCCAATCATTTAGCATAAAAACAGAATAATCATTATAATATGCCAAAAGTTGCAAAAGAATGTGTGCTATAAGTTGTTTATAAAAAAATCCCCGTCGTAGTTAAACCGGAACGGGAATATATGCTAAAAATTAAAGACTTCACGTCGGAGAGGGAGGGATTCGAACCCTCGATACAGTTTCCCATATATTAGTTTTCAAGACTAACGCCTTAAACCGCTCGGCCACCTCTCCTAACTAAAAATAAATTATATCTAAATTATATCAAATTATTAAAATCTATAAAACTGCTCAGCCCTAAAGCGCTAAATGCTATAATAAATATATGAAACAAATAGTGTATCGTTTTCATAATGCGCTTTATATTAACCTAACAAACAGGTGCCCGAACTCCTGCGTGTTTTGCATTAAAACGAAGTTTGCTATGCGTTTTGATAAATACGATTTGAACCTCTGTGGGCAAGAACCTTCGTCTGAAGAAGTTGTTTTTGCTCTGCAAAAAGAAATGGCGCAGGAACCCGTTAAAGAAATTGTTTTTTGCGGATATGGCGAGCCTACTATGCGCCTTAACACTCTGCTTGAAACGGCCCAAAAAATCAAGCAACTTTATCCGCAAGTCAAATTGCGCCTTAACACAGTCGGGCTTGGCAGTCTTGTTAACGGGCGTGATATTTCGAGTGACCTTGCTAAAAATATTGACGAAGTTTCTATCAGTCTTAACTCGCCCGATGAGCAAGAGTGGCAAAAAATCGTGCGCCCTAACCCCAAATATGCTGCGCAGGGGTATCAAGCTATGCTTGATTTTGTGCGTGCCTGCGCGCCAAAGATGAACACAATAGTTTCTATCGTAGATAAACAAAATATTGATGTAGAAAAAACAAAAAAACTTGCGCAAAGTTTAGGCGCAAAATTAAGAGTGCGGGAGTTTATTGATGAAATGTAAAGGTATCAGTTTCTTTTCGCTTTTTCTTTATACGCTTGCGTTTGCGTTTTTTATTTTTACGGGTCTTAATTTATTTAAAGATTTTTTTGATTTTACTTCTAGGGCAACTCCTGCTTTACTAGCCAAAAACGAAACCCAAAAACTGCTTGAAGTTAAAACCAAGCAAGAAGTTCCCTTTACAAAAGTTGATTTCTCTTTTGATGCACAAGAGGCCGCCGAAGTCTTTTTGTGTGCTGATTTTACGACGTGGAACAAAAATCCTCTCTTGCTTGAAAAGACTAAAAACGGTCATTTTTCAAAGACATTATTTTTGCCCAAGGGTGAATATAAATATTATTTTTTAGTTGACGGTCAAGCGCAAAAAGATGAAAGCGCACCGTCGGTAAGTTTAGATTTAAAAGATTGTCCCTTGCTGGAAATTTCACTAAAAAGTGTTTTATAAAAATTATGAAAGAACTGATTTATAACTCCTCAAATTTAAAAGACACGCAAACACTTGCTAGAAAACTTGCCGCCTGTTTACACAAGGGTGATATAATCTTTTTCAGTGGGCCGATTGGCGCAGGCAAGACGATAATGGTTAAAGAAATTGCCAAGTTTTTGGGCGTTAAAGAAAAAATTACCAGCGCCTCTTTTAGTTTGATGAAAAAGTATTTCGGCAGCAAAGCGGACCTTTATCATATTGATTTATTCCGTCTGGAAGAGGGGGAAATGTTCAATCTTGGCTTTGAAGAAATGCTTGAAGATGAAGCCGCTTTAATCTTGGCAGAATGGCCTGCCGCCGCAAAAGATTTTTTTCCGAAAAATCGTCTTGAAATTGAAATTATTTTACAAAAAGAAGATAAGCGCAAAATTATTTTACAGGCAAGCACTCCGGCTTATCAAAAATTACTTGATAGTTTGGCAAAAAAATTAAATAAAAAGGTTTCTTTATGAAAAAACTTACATTACTTTTAGATAGTTCATCAGTTCCGCTTGCTTGTGCAATTACCGACGGTAAAAAACTTTACCGTGCAAATAGGTCCGGTATCAAGCAGGAAAATTATTTATTTTCTCTTATCAAAAATCTGCTTAAAAAATTTAATGCCCAGTTAAGTGATATTGACAGTTGCCTTTTTGTTAAAGGGCCTGGGCGTTTTACGGGTATTAGAATCGGCATAACTTTGGCCTCAATGCTTAAAGAATTTGCAGATGTAAAAATTGCCTCTTTAAGCGTGTTTGATATTTTAAAATATCAAGCACAAAACGCCAAAGAATATAAAAAAGAATACGGCGATATTATGGTAATTTTGCCCGCTTTTAGGCAGGAATATTTTTTAAGTTTTAAAGATAAAGAAATTTGGACGACAGACGAAGAAATTTCCGCTCTTTTAAAGAAACAAAAAGAGCCGCTTTTTATTTGTGGCTGGGGTGCGGACGGTAAAAAATTAAAAGAAATTTTTACTTATAAAAAAGCAATTTTTGCGCCTGCTAAATTAAACAAAATTTCTTTTGAAACAATGGCTAAACTTGCACAAAAGTATTGCGGCAAACAAAAACTTGAACAAGTTTTAACACCGCTTTATTTAAAGCCGGCGCGCTTTGAACTTACCGCTTTACAAAAAGGTATAAAATGATAGAACTTGCCACCCAAAAAGATATTTCTCACTCGGAAATTCTGGCACAAATCGCTAAAGATGCCGGTGCTGCTTTTTGGAACAAAGAACAATTTGAAGAAGAATTAAAACTTGCCTGTGCGCAAATTTTTTTATACCGCGCGCAAGCAGGTAAAGAGCCGTTAGGTTTTGTGTGCTTTCGCGTTTATCAAGAGGAAGCCGAACTTACAAACTTTGCTATTTTACCGACTGAGCAAAACAAGCATTACGGCACGGAACTTTTAACTTTTGCTTTAACAACTTTGCTTGCGCGCGGGGTTAAAAAAATTACTTTGGAAGTTAGCACGCAAAACGCAAAAGCAAAAAAAATTTACACAGATTTCGGTTTTAAAAAAGTATCATTAAGAAAGAATTTTTACGAAGGAGGAATTGACGCCGAACTTATGCTTTTTACGGTGTAAAAACATTATGAAAAAATTGTTTGCCTATATTTTATTTTTACTTATTTCTTTAAATCTTGCCGCGCAAACGGAGCAAAAGCAAGAACAAAAACAAGAGCAAAAACAAACGCAAACAGAATCTAAAGAAACACCCAAGCAAGAAGATGTTTACACAAAAGATTTTTTAACCAAATTTGCGGAAGCTCTCTATCTTGAAAAAGAGAATCCAAAAGAAGCCCTAAAAATATATGAAGAACTTTTTAGCCAAGCGCCTAACGATATAACTTTGCTGCAAGAGTTATCAAAATTATGCTTTATTACAAAAGATAAAACCTGCGCGGAAAAATATGTTCCTTTATATTTAAAAGAAGATCCGCAAGATCCGCAAGCGCTTGCTTTTAGTGCGCAACTTGCTTGGCAAAAAGGCAATTTAAAACAAGCGCAGGAATATTACGTCACCGCCCTAAAAAACGGCGGGCAACAAAACCAAAATATTTTAATGCAGTATTTAACTTTATTAAACGCCATAGATAAAGACGAAGCGATAAAGTTTTTAAAAGAACTTGAGCAGGAAAACAATCTTTTATATTTGCCGGTTAATTTAGAAATTGCGCAAGTTTACTTAAATCAAAACGACACGCAAAAAGCGCTTTTAACTTTGGATAATGCCATAAAGAAACATCCTCAAACAAAAGAATTTTATCTTGCCAAAGTAAAAATTTACGAGATAAAAAAAGACATAAATAATATGTTTGCCGTTTACGAAGAAATGGATAAAGAAGGTCTTTTAGATGCGCAAGATTTAGTAAAAATCGGTGCTTATTACACTTTACAAAACAAACCCAAAGAGGCGTATAAATACTATCTTCGTGCTTATGAACTTGAGCCTTCTCACCCGCAAGCGTGCGAGTTTTTATCTTTGTGGGAACAGAGCCAAAGAAACTATCTTAAGGCGGAAAACTATTTAAGACAAAGTGAATCTTTTAAAACCAATCCTGCTTTAAGGGTAAAGCAAGTTCACTTGTTAAAACTTGCCGGCGAGCAACAAAAAGCCAAACTTGCTATGCAGCAGGCCTATCAAGATTTTAACGATAGCATAGAAATCGGTTTTTATTATGCTTTGCTTTTAGAAGATAATAAAGATTAAAAACAGGCCGCTAAAGTGCTTGAAAAACTTTTGGAAAAACAACCCGACAATGAAGAAATTTTATTAAGTTATGCTTACACTTTAGAAAAGACAAACAACCACAAAAAAATGCAAAAAGTTTTAGAACAAATCATAAATAAAAACCCCAAGAACGACGAGGCATTAAACTTTCTGGGTTATTATTTAGTGGACCAAACAAAGCAAATTGAAAAGGGGGGAGAATATATCAAACAAGCAATTGCGCTTAATCCAAAAAACGGCGCAACGATAGATTCTCTTGCTTGGTATTATTACAAAAAAGGGGAGTATAAAAAATCTTTAAACTTGCTTGAAAACTTACCCGCCAAATATAAAAACGATCCTGAAATTGTTTTGCATTTAGCAAAAGTTTATCAAGCATTAGAAGATATTCCCAGTGCCTTAAAATATTATCAACTTTTGCTTAACTCCGACGATTACAGCGCCCAAGCGCAAAAAGCAATTAACAAAATTAATAAAAAATAACCTTATATTCCCTGCCCTGCAATTGTTGCGGGGAAGGGCAAGGGATGGGGTGCAAAAAA
>JAZRZE010000108.1:0-12105 GCA_045601125.1 Elusimicrobiaceae bacterium
AAGGCCTCTATTAAGGCACGCCTTGAAACTATATCAAGGTGGTTTGTGGGTTCGTCTAAAATTAAAATATGCGGGTTTTCAATAGTAATTAAGGAAAGCAAAAGACGGCTCTTTTCCCCACCGGAAAGTTTTTCCACAACGGTATCGGCTTTTGTTTTTTCAAGCCCGAAAGAGGCAAGATGAGTATAAACCTGCGCTTCTTTTGCCTCCGTCATTTTTTCGCGTGCAAGTTCATAAGGTGTTTTTTCAATATCTAAAAGTTCGGTTTGATGTTGGGCAAAATAAGCAATTTTTAATTTACGCGCATAAGTCATTTTGCCGCTTTGGGCAAAAATATGACCGCTTAAAAGTTTGGCAAAAGTTGATTTACCATTGCCGTTTGCGCCAAGTAAAGCAATTTTATCATCTTGGGAAACACTTAAATTGATATCTTTTAAGACTGTTTTATCGCCGTAGCCGCAAGAAACATTTTCAAGAGTGAATAAATAAGAATCCAAAATTTGCGCCTGCGGGAAAGTAAAACGCACGCTCCTTTCAAGCGGTATTTTGGGCGCGTCGCCAAGTCTTTCAAGCATTTTTAAGCGGCTTTGTGCCTGTTTTGCTTTGGTGGCTTTGGCTCTGAATCTATCCACAAAAGCCTGAAGGTGACGACGGGTTTCTTCATATCTTTTGGCGTCTTTAATAATTTGCTCGGTCTGCTCGTGGCGTTGGCGTTCATAGGAATCATAATTACCGTTAAAAACTTTTAATCTACACTCGTCAACTAAAATTATTTTATCGCAAATTTTATTCAAAATTTCCCTATCGTGGCTGATGATTATTAAAGTTTTATCTAATTTTTCAAGGCAATCTTCAAGCCAGATAGAAGTTTCAAGGTCAAGGTGGTTTGTCGGCTCATCCAAAAGCAAACAGTCTGACGGCATAAATAAGGCCGCCGCCAGTGCCGCGCGCATACGCCAACCGCCGGAAAATTCCTTTAAGGGTTTGTTCAAATCCTGTTCGCTAAAACCAAGCCCGCTAAGTATGGCACTTGCTCTTGCCGGTGCGCTATGAGCGCCTAAAGTATCCAGTTTATCGTAAATTTCCGCCAAACGAACGCCTGTCGGGTTTTTTTCAAGTTCATCATATAAGGCCTTCATTTGTTTATCGGAATTCAAAACGTGGTTCAAAATTGTTTGGTTGATATCTTTTATATCCTGTTCTACGGAAGCGATGCGCGTATCTTTTGAAATATTTATTACTCCGCCGTCGGGATATAACTGCCCTAAAATAAGTTTGAATAAGGTTGTCTTGCCGCAACCGTTAAGCCCGACAAGACCTATTTTATGCCCTTTATCAATAAAAGCAGAAGCATCTTCAAAGATGCTTCTTTTGCCGATGTGATAACTTAAAGAAGAAATATCTATCATTTTTGTTGTAAAACTATGGGCAAATCGCTTTTGGCAATTTTTTCTGCGGAAATTTTACCAACCCTGTCCTTTGCGCCTATAATATTGAAGGAATAAAAAACAATAATTTTTTCTCCAGTATTTTGAATATCTTTTATTTGGAAAAAGCCGTCATTAAGTTTGCCATCGCTTTCTACTAAGATAAGCATTTCTTTGGAAAAGTCTATCTTCCCAAAATCCGAAGAAAGAGATTTTTTTACCTTTTGATAATCGGATGCCGTTTTGATAACTTCCAGTTTAGCAGGAGCATTTATAATAGAAATGGTTTCTTTTTCAATGGAAGAATCTTCCACGTAAGAAATAGAGGCATTATCCAAATTGGGCTTAGGAACTTCATCACTTCTAAACACAAGTTCGCCCGGTATATTTGACAGTTCCTCATCCATAGCAGCTTTATCAGCTGTAAAAAGAGCACTCATTGTTTGCGGATCTTGCACTTTTTTAGCATATTTGGGATAAAGATAATATTTCCAAAGTAATCCGGCAACAATTAAGCCCAAAGATAAAGCAATTAAATTATTTGTTTTCATTTTTCCAAGTACCGAATTCTACCGTAATTACAGATTTAAGACCGCCTCTTGGGGTAAACTCCCCTATAACCCTGGCGCATTTAGGTTGGCAGGCTTTAACGATATCATCTAAAATCTTATTTGCGATATTTTCCATAAAAATACCCATATCCCTATATTCTAAGAGATAGTATTTTAAGGATTTCAGTTCCAAGCAGAGTTTATTGGGTATATATTCAATTGTAATAATCCCGAAATCCGGCAAACCTGTTTTGGGACAGACGGAAGTAAACTCCGGCAAAACAATTTTGACTAAATAATCTCTGTTATATTGATTTTCCCAGCATTGAATAGCCGGCAAAACCGTATTTGCCCCTTTATGGGCGTGATCTTTGGTGTAACCAAAATCTATATCATTCATATTTTAACCTCACAGAATTTATAAAAATTATAAATAAAACGGCAATTAAGTAAAAGAGCAACTTATACCAAGATATTATTTGCTGATTTTGCGTTAAAAAGAAGAATAAAATTAAGCCGGTAAGTATAGTAAGTAAAATATTCTGTCTTATAATTGCTTGTGTTTTATCATACATTTTGAAAATTGTTTTTATTACCCCGAAATCTCTGGTTTCCAAAACCATATCAACCCAACTGATAAAGGGGCTATCCTCACGGGCAAAAGCCAAAGCGCTATCCGCTTGTAAAAGGGCAAGAATATCATTAAAACTATCACCTATCATTGTTGTTTTTTTGCCTAAATTGGAGGAAGCGGCAATTCTTGCTGCTTTATCACGCGGATACATATCACCGATATAATCCTTTATGCCGGCACGTTTAGCAACTATCTGTAAAGCAGGGGTATTATCACCGGAAAGCAAGCAGAGTTTTTTGCCCTGCTCCTGTAAATAGGCAACAACACTTTTAGCATTTGCTCTTAATTTATCCGTAAAATAAACACATCCCATAAACTTATTGTTTTTAGAGATATAAAAAACCGTTTTTCTTAGTTCCTGAACATTACTAGCAAGTTCAACTTTAATACCTTTGCCTTCAAGCCACGCTTTTCTGCCGGCAAAAATAATATCATTTTGAGTGCGGACTACCGTGCCGTAACTAGGATGTAATTCAGTAGAAACTATAGTTTCAGGTACTATTTTATTGACACGGCAATATTCTTTTAAGGCCTTGGCAAAAATGGTAGTACTGCCTTGCTGGGAAGTGGCTGCCGCAAGAGCTACCTTTTCCACCGTATATCCTTTTGCCGGAATAATTTGGTCAACTTCCAAATTGCCAGTGGTAAGAGTACCCGTTTTATCAATATAGACGATATCACTTTCTTTAAACATTTCTAAAGCATTGGGATTATTAATTTTTACTTTTTTTTCAAAAGCCCCTTTTATAATATACCTAAACGGCAATAAAAGACTTGCCATATAAATAACCGGACTGCTTAAAACAAGCGTAAGCAAAAAGAGATTTGCAGCTTTTATAGGAGAGTTTATATCTTTAAAAAGATAAAGGCCAGCAAGCACATTTAGCGCAGCAAAAACAATAAAAAACAAAGTAATAAAACGACTATGTAAATCTAAAAAACTTTTAGAAGTAATTTTTTTCTGTTCGCTTATTTTTAACGCATTTAGAACGCGGGCAAGTTTTGAACTTTTCAAAGGACAAAGAACCTCCGCTATAACGGCAGAACCTTTATTTACACTGCCTGCAAGAAGAGTATCCCCGACTTCTTTTGTAGCAAGAGTTATATTGCCGGTTAAAAGATGTTCATCAGCTAAAGTTGTACCTTCAACAACAACACAATCCAGCGGCACTCTTTGCGCAACATTTATAAGAATTTTTTGACCGACTTTTACTTCTGAAGCAAAAACTTTTGTCTGTTTATCGCCTTCCACCAAAATAGCCGATTTGGAAATAAAATTATCCAAACTTTCAATAAAATTAAAGGAATTTGTTATATTTTTAACTTCTCTTGCTTTTAGAAAGTTAGCAATACAAAACGTTAAAGGAACAAGTAAGTATAAGCCGGAAATTTTATAGGCATCCGGCCCTGCGAAATTATTTGTAATGGTAAAAAGTAACAAAGCAAGAGTGTTTAGCGAAATAAAAAAATTAAAACCTAATTTGAAGGCAGAAATTTCTCTACAAGCATTACGCAAGAACAAATCTCCCCCCCAAAAGAACAGCACTGTAGTTGTCATTAAGAGCATAGTATTTGAGAAATCAAACATATAGCCGATTAAAATAACAATTATACCGATTAAAGAAACCCAACCTCTAAAATTATACGCAGAACTAACAAAAACTTTAGCCATATATTTATATCCTTTCAAGTTTTTTCTTTATTACCGCTTGGCGACCTTTGTCAGACCTCATTAATTTTATTTTTGCATCATAACGTTTAGTATTGGCAGGGTCTAATCTTTTGGCTATAATATAATTTGAAGCTGCTTTTACAGGATCTTCAATAGCCCAAATATCGCCGGAAAACTCATAAGCGGGAGTATATTGATTATCAATGGTTTTAATAACATCCAAATCCGATAAGGCTGCTTGATAATCGCCTTTATCAAAAAGTAATTCGGCACGGGCAAAAATAGCCGGAATAAAAGCATTGTTCATACTTAAAGCCGTATTTAAGTCGTTAAAAGCATTTTGATAAGCACCAAGCATCTTAAAAGTAAGAGCGCGCCTATAATAAGTTCTATAATCTTGCGGACGGGAAGCAAGAACTTCACTATAACAGTCAAGCGCTTTGGCAAACATTGCCTTTTTATAATATAAAATCGCTTGGCTTAAAATAATTTCTATATTTTTCGGCTCCAAAGATAAAGCTATGCGCAAATCTTCAAGGGCGTCGTCAATTTTATCTAATTTTTCATTGGCGTTTGCCCTGTTTACATAAGCAGGAGTATATTCCGGCTGAATTTCTAAAACTCTGGTAAAATAATATTTGGCAAGTTGCGGCCTTTTGTGGTCTAAATAAAAAGCACCTACATTGTTCAAAAGGTCTACTTGATTTGGGGCAAGATCTAAGGCCTTTTCATAATCTTCTTGCGCCATTTTTTCTTCACCGATTTTTTCGTAAATAAGAGCGCGATTAACTAAAGCGGAAGTATAATTGGGATCTTTTCTTAAAATTTCATTATAAATTTTTAAAGCAGAATTTATTTTATTTTCCTTGACAAGTTGCGTTGCTTTCATAAAATCTCTATCATTTTTAGAAGTACAAGCACTTAAAAACAAAGCTACCGCCAATATAGGAAACAAAAACTTTTTCATATTTTACTCCTTTTTCTTTGACTTAAATTTTTTATATTCGTCTTTTAAAATACACAAAGCAAGCATTATGGCACCAACGGTTATAAAACTATCGGCGATGTTAAACACCGGCCATACAACAAAGTTAATAAAATCTACTACAGAACCAAGAAAAATCCTATCATACAAATTGCCCAAAGCACCGCCTATAATAAAAAGCCAACCATAGCTTGCAAGTTTACCCAGAGTAAAAAGTTCCTTTCGGTATTTTATCAAGGCAAAAAGAATAATAAGACTTACAAAAATTAAAACAGTATTCCCGTTTTGAAAAGAACCGAAAGCCGCACCCGTATTTTGCACATAAGTCAGTTTGAGAAAGGGCAAAACATCAATATTGACTCTCGGTCTTAAATAAGACAAAACCCATATCTTGCTTATTCTGTCTAAGACGAAAATAAGCAAGATATAAAAAATTGCGGTTTTCTTATTTTTAAACGGGGACACTTATTTTTTCTTCCTCTAAAACTTTAGCACATCTTGAGCATAAATCAGGATATTTTGAATCCTTGCCGATATCCGTTCTCCATTGCCAGCAGCGCGGGCATTTTGAGCCCTCGGCGTGTTCAATAACAATATCAAGTTTATCATTTGCGCCGTCAACTAAAGACACTTGGGAAACGATTGCCGCTTCCGGCCATAAATTAAGGGTTTTTGTTAAAAACTCTTTCATTTTAGGTTCGGAAGTTTTAAAAACAACTTTTGCTTCCAAAGAAGAACCGATTAAACCATTTTGGCGGGCTTCTTCAAGTGCTTTTAAAACTTGGCTACGGATTTCGCGCATTTTGGTCCATTTTTCAACGATTTCCGCGCTTACTTGGTGTCCGGTATTTTCGGGCATATCGCTAAGGAAAATACTTTCTTCCAAGTTCTTGCCGAGCGGAAGTTTTTTAATTTCCTGCCAGGCCTCTTCGCAAGTAAAGGAAAGGACCGGTGCCAAGAGTTTTAAAATTGTCAAAACAATTTGGCTAAGTGCGGTTTGAGCGCTTCTTCTTGCGGGAGAATTTTCCCCCAAAGTATAAAGACGGTCTTTTGAAGCGTCAAGCAAGAGAGAAGATAAATCAAGTATGCAGAAATCGGTTATTGCTCTGACGGCTTTTCTTAATTCAAAAGTCTTATAATCTTGGCGGACTTCTTTAATTAAATCATCAAGTCTGCCGAGCATATATTTATCAAGGTCGTTTAAGTTTTCGTATGCAACTTGATGTGTGCTAGGTTCATAATCAGATAAATTGCCAAGTGCATAGCGGATAGTATTTCTGATTTTGCGATAACTGTCTATAGGGCCTTCCAAAATCTTTTCGGAAAGGCGGACATCGTCGGAATAATCAGTAAAACTTACCCATAATCTTAAAATATCGGCGCCGTTTTTATTGATAATTTGGTCCGGAGATATAGCATTGCCAGCACTTTTGTGCATGGCTTTACCTTCTTGGTCAACAATCATACCGTGGGTAATAACTTTTTTGAAAGGTGCTTTATCTTCCAAGACGGTGGACGCAATTAAAGAAGTTTGGAACCAGCCGCGGTGTTGGTCGGAACCTTCAAGATAGACATCTGCGGGGAAGCCGAGATTTCTGTATTTTAAGGTTTCCTTCCAAGATACGCCGGAGTCAAACCAGACATCCAAAATATCTTTTTCTTTAGTAAATTCTTTGCTGCCGCAAGAGCAGGTATAATCTTTGGGCAAAATCTGCTCGCAAGTATCGGTGAACCAAAAATCACTGCCTTCTTTTTTGGCTCTCTCGGCGATAAGTTTGAACAAGTTTGCGTCAATTTGCACTTTGCCACATTTCTTGCAGTAAAATACCATCAAAGGCACACCCCAGAAGCGTTGGCGGCTTAAGCACCAATCGGGGCGGAGTTCAACCATAGAGGTAATTCTTTTTTGACCGCCTGCGGGATACCATTGAACCTTTTCAATTTCGCTTACAAGTTTTTTGCGTAAATTATCTTTATCAACGGACATAAACCACTGTTCCGTTGCGCGGAAAATGATAGGTTTTTTACATCTCCAACAATGTGGATAACTGTGCGTAATATCTTGTTGTTTAAGAAGGGAGCCAAGTTCTTTAAGGCGTTCAATGATGATAGGATTTGCCTTAAAAATATGTAAGCCCTCAAACTCGCCTGCTTCTTTAGTGAAAATACCTTTTTCATTGACAGGGCAGAAAACTTCAAGATTCCATTTAAGACCGGCATAAAAATCGTCTTCGCCGTGTCCGGGTGCTATATGAACAATACCCACACCGCTATCCATCGTCACGAAATCGGTATTGATAACGGGGTTTAGTTTTTTGTTCAAAGGATGTTCGTATTTGATACCAACCAAATCTTTACCCGCGACTTTTGTTGAAGATACAATTTTCAAATCGCAATCTTTAATAAAAGCATCGGCAAGTTTATCTGCGGCGATAATATAAGAACCTTCTTCTTGGAGCATAACCCTGTAATCTTCGTCCGCGTTAACAGCGGCTGCCATATTGGCGGGAATTGTCCAAGGAGTTGTGGTCCAAACGGTTAAATAAATATCTTTAGAGGTATCAATATCCTTAAAAATTTCCTTTTTGTATTCTTTAATTTTAAAGCGTAAGTAAATTGAGGTGGAAACTTTATCGTGATATTCGGTTTCGGCATCGGCTAGAGCGGTTTCGCAAGTGGGGCACCAATAAATTGCCTTTTTGCCTTTATAGACATAACCTTTTAAAAGGGCGTCAAAAAAGGCTTCGGCAATAAGGCCTTCGTAGATAGGCGACATTGTAAGATAGGGATTATCCCAATCGCCAAGAACGCCGAGTCTTTTGAAACCTTCCCTTTGTATATTAACGAAATTTTGGGCAAAAGCGCGGGCTTTCTTTCTGAAAGCGGGAATATCGGTAATTTCTTTTTTGTCTATTTTCATTTCTTTAATGAGGGCTTGTTCAATAGGCAAACCGTGGCAATCCCAACCGGGGACATAGGGCGTATAATAACCCATTAAAGCGTGGGCTTTAATGATAATATCTTTTAAAACTTTGTTTAAGGCGTGGCCCATGTGAATATTGCCGTTAGCATAAGGGGGTCCGTCGGCAAGAATAAATTTTTCCTTTTTGCTGGCTTTGGCTAGCATTTTTTTATAGAGTTCCATACCTTCCCAATACTTAAGAAAGTTCGGCTCTTTTGCGGCAAGGCCTGCCCTCATAGGAAAATCTGTTTTAGGTAATAAAACCGTTGAAGAATATTTGTTTTTGTTTTGATTAGTTTTTTGTTGATTTTGTTGCTTATCACTCATTTTTAAATTCAATTTCTCAAATACTGATACTTTTGCCTCATTAAAGATATATATTAATTATATAATATTACGAGGCGCGTGAGAATTCTTTTTATATTCTTCCTATAAATGAATGTCGGCTTTTGCTTTGTAAAAGTGATTTTTGGGCTACACTTTTTGCATAATTGATTATTCAAGTAAAAACAGCCGTTAAGTTTTGCTGTAATTAGTTTATTTCCTTTACATAATAGAACAAAGGTTTACCTTTTATAATATTTCCCAATGTTTCTAATTGGAATTCTTTTAACTTTTTAGAAGTTATAAATACGACGAGTTTATTCTTTACTTTTTTCCCCGTTTCTTTCTCTATATTTGATAATTTTTCTATATCTCTTTGAAAAACTTTTGCGGAAATACCATTACTACGATTACATATTATCGGACAATCCTTTTCTCTAGTAATTTCAACTTTTAGTTTATATTTAGTTTCTATGTAGCATATATCAAAATTATTGTGAGATATAACAATATCTATACGGTATTTGTTCTTTATTTTTTTCTCTAATTCTATCTTATACCCTTTACCCAGTTTATTTGCTAATTGAGTAGCAAGATATATTTGAAATTCACTTTCCGAAAAAAATGGCATTTTTATTTCTTTAACAATCTCTTTTATAACTCTTTCATAGTTCATATTTTTAACTCTTTTTGTTGAATTGTTTTTCATTATAACAAATTTATGCCTTCTTTTAAATTGCTATAATAGTTTTATGCAAAAATCGCGTTACACCCTTTTTATTGAAAATCTGTCGCAAGATATTATTTTATTTATTTTCTTGCTTGTATTATTAACTGTCTACAGAATAGCATTTTTATTGCTTTTTAAAAGCACTCTTTCCCCCGATACAACTTGGCAGGATATTGCTTTAACTTTGTGGTATGGACTCCGTATCAGTTTAAAAACCGTCAGCGGAGCAATTTTAATTCCCTTTGTTCTTGGCACACTTGCGCAAACTATATGGCTGCGCTGGCCCGCGCGCACTATTCGCTTGTGCTGGGGGTGGATAGCCGTTTTCGGTTTTGCTTTGCTGTTTCAGGCGCGCGTACCTTATTACCAAGAATTTCAAAATGCTTTCAGTCCTTTTGTTTTTAATACTTTCCACGATGATGTTTATGCCATTGTAAAAACTTCTATTGACCAATATAATGCCGTTTGGCGCGTTTTATGCGGTATTGTTTGCGCTTTAATCAGCGGATTTATTTTGCTAAAAAGTTATAAAATTGCGCCTTTACTTGCGCGCCCTATCTTGCAGACAAAACATAAAAAACTGGTGATTATTGCTTTTTGTATTTTGCTTGTGCCTTTAGCGGTTTTTTTGAGAAAAGGCGGCGCGTTTAGTTATACCCATTCTATTTATTGGAAAAATGCCGCGCGTATGAACCAGCATATTTTAAATGAAACGATTTTAGACGATGTTCAAGCCCTATATAAAGCAAGCCGTATTTATAAACAATTCAGCAAAACGGCCGATAATTTAAAGGCAGAAACGGTGCTCCAATCTTTAAGCCGCTTAACGGGCGAAGAATATAATTATGATACCTTAATACCTTTTTTGACAAGAACTGCTAAAGGCGCGCTGATTGAAAAACCGAGCCATATTTTTGTAATTGTGGGTGAAACTTATATGATGTGGCCTTTGCTTGAAAAGTATAAAGATTTGCCTATCGCCAAAGGTATGCGCGAACTTGCAAGTAAGCCCGATACTATTTTGCTTGAAAACTTTATTTCCGCTTCGCACGGCACAATGTTCGGCGTAACTTCCGTTTTGCTCGGCACGCCGGAAGTTAACCAATTAACCGCAAATCGCCCCAGCGCAAAAGAACCTTATGAAACGGCAATTTCCGTTCAACTTAAAAAACTTGGTTATAAAACGCGCTTTTTCTATGGCGGTTTTCCTTCTTGGGAAAATATCGGCTCTTTTATGACAAATCAGCAAATGGATAAAAGTTTTTATTATGCCGATTTCGGCGGAAAAGGTAGCGTTTGGGGCGTGCCCGATAAGCCGTTTTTAGCCGGAATTGATAAGTTTATTGACGAAGAACCTTCTTTTAACCTTATTTTAACAAGCACAAATCACCCGCCTTTTGTGGTGGATATGAACCAAGAAAACGAAATAACAAAAGCTGCCGATATGGCAAAATTTGTGCCGGCAAATACCGCAAATAAAGATTTAATGGTAGAGCGCTTTCAGCATTTTGAATATGCCGATAAATATTTGGCCGATTTTGTAAAAAGAATGAAGGAAAAATATCCAAACAGTCTTTTTATTATCACAGGCGACCACGCCGACCGCTGGACTATGGACTCTAACCCAAGCAATTATGAAAGGTTGTCCGTTCCTTTAATAATTACGGGCAAAGGAATAAAAAAATCTATGCTTGCCCAAAAGACTGCCGGCTCGCACCTTGATATTTTGCCGACTTTAATGGAAATGATTTTACCTAAAGGGCAAACTTATTATGCTTTTGGCAAAAATGTCCTTTCCGAGCAAAAAGCAGGTTTGCACGCTTATAATTATATTACTTCTGAGGTTGTGGGCAATTTGGCTGATGATAATGTGGAGTTAATCCGAGAAAATTCAGTTAAACCAAGCGAAGAAGAAACAAAAGAATTGCGCCAAAAACTAAAAGATTTACAAATAGTTGCCACTTGGCGTATCTTACACGGTGTGGATTTGAAATAATTTAAAGTTAAAAATCATTATTTGCGAGCTTTTCGCACTCGGCATTATAGGCCTTCTTAAACTGCTTAAAATCATATAGCCAGATAAAATGTATCGTTGGAAATTCTCTTGCGTTTTTATCCATAATACTAACCGAAACAAGATCTAAAAAAAATCCTAACACATAATAATAAAATTTAGACTTTATTTGATACTGATTAGCTTCTGCCATTTTAGTTATAATATCTTCGGATTCTACTATTCTGACATCTTCTAAATTAGCAGAATTTACAAAAGAAAACTGCCTTACTATAAGTCTTTTATTTGTCAGCACTATATCTGTTTGGGCATAAACGGCAAAACCTATCAAAAACAAAAGAAACATAAGAAGAGTTATAGCCCCCACACTTATTATGGCATTACTTTGTGTAGGAATAAAACTGAGCAGGAAAAAAGCACCAGGTATTAAAAGTATTAAGGGTATACCCCATAAACCTATATGGGCTTTACAATGAAAAACCACCTGCTCGTCAACTAACATTTGGTGAGCTATAAATGAAGGGGGTTGTATTGGTTCTTGGTTCATTTTACAGATTTATTTCCGCAAAAAATTTCTTAATTATTTGCGGAAATAAAAAGCCGCGAAACAAAATATAATTTGTATAATACTTAATAGAGAAATATCGTAAGATAAAGAAAAAGCCATTGCCATATATAAACGCGCTTTAGAAATTTTTGATAATCCCCCGCCTAACTTTTGGACCCCAGGGAAAAACGATACTGCATTTAAGCAAAATTTAATCAACACTCTAAAAAAATACGAAGCAGAAAAGTAATCCTATTTT
>JAZRZE010000109.1:0-19486 GCA_045601125.1 Elusimicrobiaceae bacterium
TTCTTTCATTTCTTCGTATATAAAAAGCGTTCCTAACAAAAGTATTATTGTTGTTTCAAGCAAACTTTTGGCCCTTTGGCGCGGAACCCTTGCCCCGTTAAAAGATAAAGAAAAACTTATCAAACAGGAAAGTTCTCACTATTTAAAAACCGCGCTTTGCTATTTTACAATCAAAAATAATATGGTTATGACAAATGCCGGTATAGATGAAAGTAATGTCAAAGGCAAAATTCTTTTGCTTCCCAAAGATATATATAAATGTGCAGACGATTTAAGAAAAGAATTAAAAAAGATTTATAAAGTTAAAAATCTTGGTCTTATTATAAGTGATAGTATGATTTTACCGCTTCGCTCAGGCGTTATAAATGCGGCAGTTGCTTATAGCGGTTTTAAAGGCGTTCAAAATAATATCGGCAAAAAAGATATTTACGGCAGAAAATTAAAAACAACTCTTGTAAATGCGGCTGATAGTCTTGCAACCGCTGCCGGATTCTTGATGGGCGAAGCTGCTCAGAAAACTCCTCTTGCTTTAATTAAAAACGCACCTGTAATTTTTACGGAAGAATCTTGCAAAGGTGAAATGAAGTATCCCCTTAAACAAGATTTATATTATCCTTTTTTAAACAAGTTTTTTAAAGTTTAACTGAATAGGTAAGCGCGCCTTTAATTGCTTCAAGAGCATAATTATCCGTCATACCGGCGATATAATCGCTTACAATTTGATTTGCGCTTGCGTTTTCTTTAAGATAAACTTCTTTCATTGCCTGCAAATAACGCGTGAACACTTTTGCGGTTTGTTTATGTTCAACTCCGTCAAGCAAAGTCCAACCGTGTTTATCAAAAAGTGCTTTATAGTAGTCAAATAATTCCTGCAAGGCTTTTTGCAGTTTTTCTCTACCTTCTTTTATTGAGGGGTGTCCGTAAATATTTTTATAATTAAAACTTTTCAACTCGCCCATAATTTCAAATTTCTCTTGGGAAAAACCGATATAATCTTTATCTCTAGAGTTTTCGGTCAAATCATTAATTAAAGTGTTTATGATTTCACCGTTATTTTGGCCGAGTTCTTTTCTGATAATCAAAGGAACATCTTCCGGGGTGATTAATTTTTCGCGCACGGCGTCTTCAATATCTCTGCCGAAATAGGCAATTTTATCAGATACGCGTACAATACAACCTTCATAAGTCGTTGGCAAATGTTTGCGGTCTTTAATTTTTTCTAAATCGTTTAAAGTTCCGCTCGGTTTTAATTTATTATTATAAAAATCCTCTCCGCAATGGCAGATAATGCCGTCTTTAACCGCGTAAGTTAAATTAAGTCCTTGTCCGTAATTTGTTATATGTTCTACAACGCGGTATCCGTTAATTTCGTGCATAAAAGTTTCAGGCGCAATTTTTTTACTGATGGCGCTTTCGCCTTCATGGCCGAAAGGCGCGTGCCCAAGGTCATGGGCCAGCCCGATTGCATAGGCCAGTTCTTCATCAAGTTGCCAATTACCCGAGGTATTTAACCCTTTACAAATAGTTTTGGCAATAGTCGCCACATGTAAAACATGTTCAATTCTTGTACAGATATGGTCATTATCAGGGTCGGCAAAAACCTGTGTTTTACTTTTAAGGCGTCTAAAAGGTTGGGAGTGGACAATTTTTGTCTGATCCCTAAAATATTCCCCGCGTACATCGGTAGTGGTGGGGTGCGTTCTTTTGATATAAACTTCTTGTGGAAAAGGATTTTTGTTCATAAAAATATTATATATAATTAAATTATGAAGAAAAATATAGCAGTTTACCCCGGAACTTTTGATCCTGTAACCAACGGGCATCTTGATATTATTAAAAGGGCGGCACTTTTGTTTGATAAAGTTATCGTTGCTGTTTTAATAAACCAGAATAAAAAACCTGTTTTCAGCGTTAAAGAGCGCCTTAAACATTTAAAAGAAACTACCAAAGATATACCTAATGTTGAAATTGATTCTTTTGACGGCCTTTTAGCGGAATATATGAAAAAGAAAGGCTCTCGTATTGCAGTGCGCGGGCTGCGCGCCGTGAGTGATCTTGAATATGAATTTCAGGTTGCCAATACAAACCGCGCTTTAAATAAAGATATGGATACAATTTTCTTAATGCCGCGCGCCCGCTATACTTATTTAAGTTCTTCTATGGTTAGGGAAGTTTATTCCCTCGGCGGACGCTTGCAAGATTATGTCCCTGAAGTGGTGGAAAAAGCCCTTATCAAACATTATAAAAACAAATAAAGATTTTGTTTAAAAATAAAAATATGTCCCCAAAAATCGAAATAATCAAAAAAATGTTTAGGCGGAGAAAGTAAAGATAAAATAATTGTCGCTATTTCAGTTGATGATTATAATTTCGGCAATTACGGCGATCTTTTAGCCAGATATATTACCGAAGAATTATCCGGTCTTAGCACTATAAAATACGCGGAAAATTTTATTTATCATTTATGCGCGGTCGGTTCTGTTCTAAACGGCAGCACAATTTGTTCTAATGCGGTTGTTTGGGGTTCGGGCTTTTTATCTCCGTGGAAACAATATAAATTATTCTTCACAAAAATAAGGCAGATAATTCGCGGCAGAGCGGGCAAGCCGCTTTATTTAGCGGTGCGTGGCGCAAAAACGCGCGAAAAATTATTAAAACAGGGTTATGATGTCCCCGCAATTTACGGCGACCCTGCTTTAATAATGCCAAAACTTTATTTTCCTAAAGTAGAAAAGAAATATAAACTCGGTATTATTCTTCATTGGAAACACGCCCAATTTAAAGAATTATTTAAGAATATAGAAGGTATAAAAATAATTGAAATTGAAAGAGATTATTCCACCCTTAATACTTTCGATGATGAGGTTTTATCTTGTCAAAATATACTTTCTTCTTCTCTTCACGGTTTAGTTATAGCAAATGCCTACAAAGTGCCTTGCGTACGTTTAAAAATTGCCGGCAATCCAATTGCCACAAAAGAATATAAAGACGATTTTAAATTTGAAGATTAT
Source organism: Elusimicrobiaceae bacterium (assembly GCA_045601125.1). Classification (GTDB taxonomy): domain Bacteria; phylum Elusimicrobiota; class Elusimicrobia; order Elusimicrobiales; family Elusimicrobiaceae; genus Proelusimicrobium. Next base: position 3,012 of record JAZRZE010000109.1, read on the forward strand.
CTTTCCGGCCTTAATTTATGTAAAGACGATTCTTGCGCTAAAGATTATACTTTGCCTCTTATAATTTTACCGCCCGCAAAACAAGATAAAAATTTAATTTCTCTGGTTCAAAGCAAAGCCACCAAGCTGGAATTTATAATTAATTTAACAAAATTAGTCCGCGCTTTTCCCTTTTTAAAAGCAGAATATAAAGACAAAGAATTTAAAATTTAAGTTCTTTCAAATTTTTTGGCAATTTCGGCGGTGGTAAAAGTTAAAATTGTTGGCCTGCCGTGGGGGCAATGCAAGGCATCTTTACATTTTTTAAGATTATTCATTAAAACTTCAACTTGTTCTTTACCAAGTTTTTCACCCGCTTTAATTGCGCGTTTGCAGGCGCGTTGCGCTATAAGTTTATATTTTAAATCTTCTTCCTGCTCTTTAAAAACTTGCGGCAGGGAAATTATAAAATCTTTTAAATCTTCCTCTTTAAACTGCAAGATATTCGGCACACTGTTGACCATTAAACAAGTGGAGGAAAATCTTGTAATTTCAAAGCCGATTTTTAAAAGGAAATCTTTATAATTTAAAATTTGCTCAAGCGTGCTTGAGGGCATTTGAACGGATAAGGGGAACATTAAAGGTTGACTTGAAACTTCGCCCAGTTTTAACGCGTCAAGATATTTTTCAAATAAAACTCTTTCCTGCGCGGCGTGCTGGTCCACCAAAACAAGCCCTTGCGGATTTTCAAAAACCAAGAAACTTTGGTGTATCTGCCCAAGATAATTATAAGGCCCCTGCCACCATTTAGGCTGGTTATCAATATCTTTTTTTAAGGGAGAATTTTCCTCATTATGTTGCGGTTTTATCTCATAATTTTTTCTTGATTCAAAATCTCTGACAAAAAGATTTTGATTTTTTTCGGCAAGGTGTCTATTGATAATTTCACTTAAATCTAAAGGTATTACTTCTTGCCCGTCAATATTTTGCACTTCTTGTGTTTTCGGGGTTTCTTGAGTCAGTGTGGGTGCGCTTTCTACGATAGTTTCTTCCGTTAAAGGAGCACTTATAACCTCTTGCTCGGCAAGTAAAGTTTTAGTTATTTTATTATAAATAAAATTGAAAATATCATTTTCAAAAGCAAACTTAATATCCTTTTTTTGCGGATGAATATTTACATCAAACTCTGCTGGATTAAGCGTCAAAAATATAACGGTGCAGGGGTGCTTTTCCTTTGCCCTGTATGGCTGATAGGCCTTATATAAAGCCTGCTGCAAAACTTTGCTTGCAACCGGGCGTTTATTGATAAAGAAAAACTGATTATCCCTGCTTGCACATAAATTATTTAAAGGGGAAATAAACGCCTTAAAACCAAAACTTTTATCTTGGCAAAAGAGCAAATCTTTGGCAAGTTCTTCTCCCAAGATTTTAGTTATTCTTTGTCTTAGGCCTTGCTCTCTTTCTTCCTGCGCGGGTAGGCGGTAAATGCTGACGCCGTCGGTATTAACATTAAAATTTGTGCTTATATTTGCTAAAGCGGCTTCTTCTGCTGTTCTTAGCAAATGGGCGCGTTCCACATTATCGGATTTTAAAAATTTAAGGCGTGCCGGAGTATTAAAAAATAAATCTTTAACTTCTATTGTCGTTCCTTTAATAGCCGGAGCCGGAGCCTCAGCAATAATTTCTCCGCCGGCGGCTTCTAGCATAGCGCCGCCTTCTTCTTCGCTTTGGCAGGAAGATATTTTTAATTTACTTACCGCCGCAAGTGAGTAAAGCGCTTCACCCCTAAAGCCAAAAGTGTTTAATTTGTTTAAATCTTCAAAAGTGCTTATTTTACTAGTGGTGTGTCTTTTGATTGCAAGGGCAAGTTCTTCTCTTTTAATACCGCAACCGTCGTCGTTAACTCTTATTAAAGTTTTGCCCGCTTTTGATATATCTATATTTATGGCTTTTGCGCCTGCGTCAAGGCTGTTTTCAATAAGTTCTTTAAGAACACCGGCCGGCCTTTCAATAACTTCTCCGGCGGCAATTTTGCTTGCGGTTTGTGCATCTAAAAGTTTTATTGTCATTGGGTTCTCTTTTTCCACTCCGTTAAAATTTGTATGGCTTCAAGCGGGGTAATTTTATTTGTATCTAAAAGTTTTAATTCTTCTAAAATCGGGCTTGAAAATAAATCAACAGGCGCGGCCTCTTTTTTAATAATACCCGTTTGCTCTTTTTCGCCAAGGTCTTTAAGAATTTTTTGCGCTCTTAAAATACAACTTTTAGGCAAACCTGCAAGCTGCGCTACATGTACACCGTAAGATTTATCGGCTGCGCCTGCTTTAACTTCAAATAAAAAGTTCAGTTTAGTTTGGCCGGAAGAGTCTTTATATTCACTTGCATCAACGTGAAAATTAGCGATTTTTGGGTATTTTTGCGCAAGTTCTGTCAGTTCAAAGTAATGTGTTGCAAACAACACTTTGGGGCCGACGCCTTGCGTTTTATAAAGATATTCGGTTATTGCCCAAGCAATAGAAATACCGTCATAGGTGGAAGTTCCTCGCCCGACTTCATCAAGCAAAACGAGCGTTGCAGGTGTCGCTTGTGCAAGAATATTGGCTGTTTCCTGCATTTCCACCATAAAGGTACTTTGTCCTTTTGAAAGGGCATCTTGCGCGCCGATACGTGTTAAAATTTTATCAGTTATGGGTATTTGTGCTTTTCTTGCCGGCACAAAACTGCCGATTTGTGCCATAATCGTTAAAAGCGCGGTTTGTTTTAAAAATACGCTTTTACCGCCCATATTAGGACCGGTAATAATAATAATTTGTGGACCTTCTCCGCCGATAAATAAATTATTAGCCACAAAACTGCCGGGTGGGATATTATTTTCCACAATCGGATGTCTGCCTTTTTCAATTAAAAGGGCATTTTGGCTTTCGCAAATTTCCGGCCGCACGAAATTACCGTTTCTTGCAGCGGTAGCAAGGGCGCTTAAAGTATCGCTTTTAGCAATTAAAGAAGCAAAATCTTTAAGCAGATTTAAATTATCGTAAACATATTTTTTAATTTCTTCAAATAGCGCAATTTCAATTCTGAGTGAACGGTCCTGCGCGCTTAAAATCTTTTTTTCAAGTTCTTTTAATTCTTCGGTAATAAAACGCTCTGCATTAGTTAAAGTTTGCTTGCGCACATAATTATAAGGCACTTTTGAAATGTGGCTTTTTGAAATTTCTATATAGTAGCCAAAGACGGAATTATAACCCACTTTTAAATTGGGAATTTTTGTTTTTTCTCTTTCGTCTTGGCAAATTTTTTCAAGCGCGCCGGAAGCATTATTTTTTAGTTCGTTTAACTCATCTAACTCTTTATTAAAGCCCTGTTTTATTATTCCGCCGTCGCTGAGTTTTAAGGGTTGTTCTTCATTTAAAGAACGGAAAAGGAAAAGCGAAATTTCTTCAAGTTTACTTTTATTTTGGCTGAAAAGTTCGTAAAGTTCAGGTAAAATTTCTTTATGTTTATCTAGCCACGCCTCAATAGATTTTATAAGTAAAAGTGATTTTCTAAGTCCGGCTAAATCTCTTGGGGTAGCCGCGCCGGAAGCAATACGCGCAAGTATGCGTTTAATATCGCTTACTTCCTGTAAAATTATATTTAAGTTGTCTTGTGCCTGCTGGTTTTGTAAAAATGCGCTTACGATATTTTGCCTTTCAATAATTTCTTCTTTATTTAAGAGCGGTCTTGCTATCCACTCTCTAAGCAAGCGCGAACCCATAGGTGTTTTTGTGTTATCCAAAATACCCCAAAGTGTATTTTTTCTGCCGCCTTGCGAACTTGAAATAAGTTCCAAAGTTTCAAGAGCATTTATATCAAGTTGCATATAATCGGTTAATTCTCTGTAATAAGGGGTAAAATACTCTTTAAAATTGGTATTTGTTTTAGTAATATAATCTAAACAATGCTGCGCGCTTTTAAGTGCCAAAGGGTATTTTTCAAGCGCGCTCGGCCAATTTTGCGGCACTTGCGCATCTTGGGAAAGAGATATAAAGGAAACACTTAAATTTTCCGGCAGAATCATTTTTGTTTTTATTTTGGCAAAATCTTCTTTTAAGCAGATAATTTCGCTCGGGTTTATATTGCCGAGTGCTTGGGCAAGATAAGTTAAATCGGGGTCTTGTTCTTTTTGGGTTATCCAAAAATCGCCGGTAGAAGCCTCAAGGCAGGCAAGCGCCCAAGTATCTTTACTCAGTAAAATACTTACAAGGTATCTTGAAGTGTTTGCTTCAAGCATAGCTTCTTCCAAAATTGTTCCCGGCGTAATAATGCGCACAATTTTGCGCGGGCAAAGTTTTGTTTTAGGGTCGGGGATAGTTGTTGTCTGTTCGCAAATAGCAACCTTTAGACCCATTTTTAATAATTTTGAAATATACTGATTTGCGCTGTGATAAGGCACTCCGCACATAGGTTGGCCGTTTCTTGCGGTTAAAGTTAAACCTAGCAAAGCGGAAACTTTTTTGGCTTCTTCGTCAAACATCTCATAGAAATCACCCAAACGGAAGAATAAAATCACTTCCGGATTTTGTTTTTTTAATTCCTGATATTGTTCCATTAAAGGTGTAGCCATAAATTTATTTTACTATTTTACTGTGCTTAATATCTCTTTAACTTCTTTTAAAGTATTTGCCAAAACAAGTTTTTGCCTTAAAATTGCGGCCTGATTTACTCCTTTTATCCAAAAGCCGACAACTTTTTTAGTGCGGGAAACACCCGTTTTTTCCCCGTAGTAAAAAACATTTTGTTCTACCAAACTTTCAAAAAGGGCCATTTTTTCTTTAAAAGTTAAAGCAGTTTTTCCTGTTGCAAGTTCGGTAAATAAAAAAGGGTTGCCTATGGCACCGCGGCCTATCATAACGGCGTCGGCACCGGTTTGAAAAAGGGCATTTGCACTTGCTTCATCAACCGCGCCACCGTTAGCAATTAAAGGTATTTTGCAAACTGCGCGTGCTTGTTCAAGGGCTTTTAAATCAGGTTCTCCGCTATGCATTTGGCTTGCGTAGCGCGCGTGTAAAGTTATGGCGGCAGCTCCGTTATCTTGGGCAAGTTTAACAAGGTCGCAGGCAAGCAAATTTCCGCAAGTGAGCCCTATTCTTGTCTTTAAGGTTACGGGTATATTTACGCTTTTAACTGCGGCATTAACAATACGCGCAAGTTTGGGTAAATCTTTCATTAAAACCGCGCCCGCGCCTGCCTTATTAACTTTTTTTACGGGGCAGCCAGCGTTTATATCAATAATATCGGCACCTTGCGCTTGGGCAAGTTTACAGGCATTAGCGATAGTTTCTTCTTCAGAACCGAAAACCTGCATACTTACAGGATGCTCTTCCTTAGAAATGCTTAACATTTTTTGGCTTTTTTTATTATCATAAGCAAGGGCATTTGCGCTAACCATTTCCGCACATACTAGGCCCGCGCCGCCCTTTAAGCACATAATTCTAAACGGACTATCGGTAATACCTGCCATAGGTGCCAAAAACAAATTTGTTTTACACAAAACAGAGCCGATTTTGATTTCTTTTATATAAGACATTATAAACTTTTCCACTCGGTTGGTTTTTTAGGAGTAACGGTTTTTTCTTTAGATAAACACCAGCGCAAAATATCGCGCAAAGTTCTATCGGTATTTTTAAACTCGTACATATTTAGAAATTCGTCATTACCGAATCCGCCTGCCATAATATGGTCGGTTGCGGAAATAGAATAAAGTTGGGCATTTTTTAAGGGAATATTATTAACTTTTATACTTTTTATTTTTTTACCTTTCGGAGCATTTATATCATAAGTTATTTCAAGTCCGGCAGTTTGGGGGAAGTTTGCGGAATTTTGTAAAGTTGCCTCAAGAGCATTTTTCAAATCATCACCGCGCATTTTAATAAACATAACTCTATCGTCATAAGGTATAGCGTTTTGTAGGTCCGCTTGGGAAATAGTCCCTTTAGGTAAATCGGTAATAAAAACATCGGAGTTAAGTAAACCGATTTCGTTTTTACCCCAAGTTTTAATACATTGTGCGGTGTAATATCCAAGTGTGCTTGGTTGTTTCAGATTTGTTTTTAAGGGCTCTTCTAAAGTGGTAATTTTATTTGATTGGCTTTTTAAAACAGCTTGTCTTAAAGGATTAATAATTTCAAGTATTTGGCTGTTTTGTCCGTAGGCATTTTCTTCAAGTAAAATTGCTTGGGAAGAAACCTCTTTTATTTTGTTATTTTTTTCAACAGTTAAAGTCAAAGTTGTTTCTTGGATAGATTCCAATGCTTCTTTGCTTCTTGCTATATAAACGCCGGCTACTTCCTGAAGTTCAAGGGGGGACATATCGCTGTTTCCGCCAAAAATCAAATCAATTTGGGGAAATTCTTCTGCCAAAGTTTTTTCGTCGATTGCGTTTTTATCGTTTTGTAAATCAAAACCTATACTACTGAGTAAAATTATTATTTGTGCGCCTTTTTCCTGTAAAACAGGTAAAATTTCTTGCAGAGTTTCTATTTCATTTTCAATTCTTATATTTGCGTTTCTTTGTGTAGATTTTAAAGTAGAACTTGTTATTAAACCGACAATACCTATTTTTACTTCTTCAAAATCAATAAGAGTATAGGGCTTTATATAAGGTAAATCTGCTCCGTTTGCGGCTTTTAGATTGGAAACTACTATCGGAAATTTCGCCGCTGCTATGGCCGGTGTTATGGCATCAATTCCTAAAAGCAAATCTTTTTCACTTAAAGTTGCGGCTGTGTAGCCAAGCATATTCATCATATAAATGGCATTTTGCATTTTGCCGAGTTTTCCTTCCTCCGTACCGGTGAAAGTATTTCCGCTGTCAAAAAGTAAAAAGGGCTTTTCCTGTTTAACCAAGAAGTTTTTCATAACGGCCATACCGCCGGCAGGTTTATTATTGATGGCGGAATTGTTTCTGGTCCAGAAAAAGCCCTCTATATCGTTAGTGTGATAAAAAGTTAAAACAGTCTTTTGCTCTTTAGCACAAGCACTAAAGAGCAAAAGAGCTAAAACTATAAAACACGGCAGTTTTTTCATTTAACTTTGTTAATTCTTCCTGTTGTAGTTGCTTTAATACCTTGCGGGTGTGAAGTAACATATTCGGTAAAAATATCATTTAAGTATTTATCGCTTATAACTTTTTTATCGGTAATTTTTTTGAACATATAGCCTTCGCTACCGCCGTTTGCTATATAATCGTTTACGGCAATAAGATACATTTTATCTTTATTAATTTCTTGGCCGTTGACTTTTACGCTTACAAGTTCTGCTCTGTTATGTTTCCAGCGGTATTCTATTTTTACATTTTTTGAATATTGGAAAAGAGATCTCTTTTCGTGAATAGATTTAGCAATAAGTTTTCTTATAAATGCGCCGTTGACTCTTACTTCCATAACTTTATTAGGGAAGGGGAAGGCATTGGTAACAAGTCTTTTTGTAATATCCCCTTCCAAAATATCAACGCGCACACCGCCTGTGTTATGTAAGGCAAAATCTGCTTGTGGGGCTTGGGCCCAAATGATATCGGCAAACAAATCGCCAAGCGGGGAATCAAGTTCATTAGGATTATTTCCTCTTAATTTAATATCCGTTATGGCTTTACCTATAACCTCATCAACACCGGGGATTCTTTGTGCTTCGACAAATTCCTGTATTTTTGTATCGGATTTAACTAAAGCAGCATCAAGTTCTACATATTTTGCTTTGATATCGGTCAGTTTGCCTGTTTTATCATCGAAGGTTAAAAGAACTTCGCTTAAGCCTTTGGCTTCGCTACCGCTTTCAACATATTGAATGCCGTCAACTTTTCTTTGCAAAATTTTATGGGCATGACCGCCTAAAACAAGGTCAATTTTATCTTCATAATCTTTAACTAATTGCATAGTTGCACTATCTTTTGCGTGTTTATCATCGGCAATAGAATTATGGATAAGTAAAATTGTCACGTCGTGGGGGATAGAATCGAGTTCGTATAAGGCTTTTTTTAGTTCTTTTCTGCCTTTAGAGGTTTTAATCCTTTTTGAATCCGGTAAAGGATCTTTTGCAATACCGATAACGGCAAATTTTTTACCGCCGACCTCATAAACATTATAAGGTTTTACGCCTTCCGGGTAAGTGCCTGTTTTTTTATCATAGACATTTGCGGAAAGGACATCAAATTTAAAATCTTTAAGATTTTTTAACATTTGGTCTTCTTTAAAATCGCCTTCGTGGTTACCTATAACGGTAGCGGAATAGCCCATTTCACTTAATATCTTAACAGAAGATTGCCCTTTAGATTCTTTTGCTTCTAAAGTGCCGGAAGTATAATCTCCGCTATCAAGTAGCAAATAAGGTCCTTCATAATTATCAATATAACCTTTAATAAGTGCAAATCCGCCTACGGTTTTACCTCCGGCGACTTTGCGGGGGAAATAAAATCCATGAGTGTCACTCGTGTGGAAAATTGCAATTTCACCGGCAAACAAAAGGAAAGGTGAAACTAAAAACAAAAACAACAAAGATGCTTTTTTTGTCATAAAAAAACCTCCGTTTTGATATATCTCTATAAACATAGTTTAGCAAATTTTAGATAGATAAAAAAACGGAGGTTTTTTTATTTAGATTTTCTTCTTAAGATTTTTTCTTTGAAAAAGCGCGCAAGTCCGCCTTTGGCGGTTTCTCTGTAATCGCTGTTCATATCCTTGCCGGTCTGCATCATGGTTACCAAAATATCGTCATAAGAAATTTTATTTGAAGCACTTGCCGCCATAGCATAAGTTGCGCAGTCTATTGCGCGCGAAGCCGCCATAGCGTTTCTTTCAATACAAGGTATCTGAACAAGCCCGTCAATAGGGTCGCAGGTCAAACCTAGGTGGTGTTCAAGCCCCATTTCCGCCGCATAAGCAATTTGAGCATTATCTCCGCCTTCAAGTTGACAGGCAGCCGCCGCTGCCATAGCGCAGGCAACGCCCACTTCACCCTGACATCCCACTTCCGCGCCGGAAATTGAGGCATTTGCCTTTGCTAAATTGCCTATAAGCCCCGCAGTTGCAAGTGCGCGGATTATCGGTTCATCGTCCATTTCATAAACTTCTTTTGTTAAGCGTAAAACGGCGGGTAAAACTCCGCAAGAGCCGCAAGTCGGCGCGGTAACAACGATTGCACCGCTGGCATTTTCCTCGGCGCAGGCAAGCGCATAGGAAAATAGTTTATGCACGCGTCTAACATATCTTGGCGAAGTATCTGCTACCTTAAAATATCTTTTTGCCTTTCTTTCAAGTTGCAAACTGCCCGGCAAAATATCTGTTTTTTGTAAACCTTGCACCATAGTTTCCTGCATAGTTTGCCAAATTTTACGCAAGAAATTCCAAATTTCTTCGCCTTCAACTTGCTCTACATATTCCCAAAGGGCAATTTTATTTTCTTGGCAGTAAGCCAAAATTTCCTGCATAGAGTTCAAAGGATAAATATCTTTGGGTTCCATAAAGAAATCATTATCATCTTTAATATCGCCGCCGCCTATACTGTAAACTTGCCAAGAGGAAAGTTCCTGTCCTTTATTATCAAGGGCTACAAATTTCATAGCGTTTGGATGTTCCGGTAAAAAGGTATCATATTCCCAAACAATTTCAACGGGTTTTGGTTCAAGTCCGTTTTTAATTGCGATATCGGTTAAGTGTCCCTTTCCCGTTAAGGCAAGAGAACCGAACAAAAACACCTTAAAACTGTGGGCATTAGGGTTTTGTTTATTGAAAAATTCTGCGGCTTTTTTAGGTCCCATTGAATGACTGCTGGAAGGACCTACACCGATTTTATAAAGTTCTGTTAAAGATTTCATACTAAAATGTTATCATATTTTATATGCATATTTTTGATATTTTGCTGATTTGTGTCGGCTTATCTATGGATAATATGGCAGTTGCGGCGGCAAGTTCCTGCGGAAAAACGGTTTATTCTCTTAAAACAAGTTTCAAAGTCGCTTTGATTTTTTGCTTGACGGGAGTCATTTGTCTTTTGCTTGGCTGGTTCGGCGGACATTATTTGGAAAAGTATATAGGTTTTTGGGATCACTGGGTATCTTTTTTTGTCCTTCTTTATATAGGGGGCAAAATGATTTTGAACTTTTTTAAGTCTAAAGATATTGAAACTTTTTCTTCATATAATTTAACAAATACAAGAACGCTTCTTATTCTTGCTTTAGCAACAAACATTGATGTTTTTGCTATCGGGCTTACTTTATCTTTTTATGAAGTTTCGCTTTTGCTTATCCTGGCGGTTTTAATTTTATGTGTTTGTTTATTTACTTTGTTTGGTTTTACTTTGGGCAAGAAACTTGGGCTTATTTTCGGTAAAAGGGCAGAACTTGTTGGCGGGTTGATTTTAGTAGGCATTGGTATAAAAATACTCGCGCAAGGTCTTTTGTCTGTTTAAAAATCAAAAAAGTATGCTAGAATATATTTATATATAACATTTAGAGAGGTTTAATTATGGGCTTATTAACAATATTCATTATTTTGCTTTGTATAGCAACAAGTTTTTTCTCGGTAGGTGCTGTGACCGGTGTTAAACTCGGCAGTAATTATACCAGCGCAGTCAGTTTGAAAACCGCCATAGTTTTTACGGTAATTGCTTTGCTTGCTATGGCATTAAGTTTTATTTTAGGCAGAATGTTATACACTGTTTTAGCTGATGTTTATGATTGGGTCGGCTTTGCCTTACTCTTACTTATAGCCATACACTTCTTGCTTGAATCTATGGAAAAATCTCCGAGTTTGAATTATACGGATGTTGAAAATAATAACTATATGATTAAAGTTGCCGTTCAGGTTTCTTTAGATTTATTTTTACTTGCCTTTGTTGTTGCTTTAACAAATCATAAAGCATTCTTATTTACTTTGTTCCTCGGCGGTCTTTTTGCTTTTTGTTCTGTTTTACTCGGGCTTTCGCACGGCTATCATACAAAAGGCAGCGTTATTGCCAATCGTTTAGAATTGGTTGCAGGAATAATAATGGTTTTTATCGCAATAAGATTTTTACTTGTTGCTTTAGGATAAGATTTCAAAATAGCGTAAACTTAAAAACGCTGCTGCAGTTATGCAGCGTTTTTTATTAACAGGGAGAAGATATTTATGGAATACAAAGTTCCTTTAAAAAAGATACTTATAACACAAGAACAAATACAAAAAAGAGCGGCCGAACTCGGCGAACAAATTTCAAAAGATTATGCCGGTAAAACGCCTGTTATCGTTTGTATTTTAAGGGGGTCTGTGTTATTTTTTGCCGATTTAGTGCGCAATATCAAAATTGACTGCAGTTTTGATTTTATGAGTTTATCTTCCTATAACGGTGGCACTTCTTCAAGCGGGAAAGTGCGCTTAAATCTTGACTTAAGAGAAGATATTAAAGGTAAAGATGTTATCGTCGTAGAAGATATTGTTGATACAGGTTTAACGGCAAATTATATTTTTGATTTACTCAAGACAAAACAACCTGCTTCCATAGCACTTTGCACTATGCTTGATAAACCAAGCAACCGCGAAATTCCCTTTACCCCAAACTATATAGCCTTTACCATTGCAAATGAATTTGTTATCGGTCATGGGCTTGATTATAATGAAATTTATAGGAATTTACCATACATAGGAGTTTTTGATGAAAGCAAGAAATAAAAAAACACCGCCTTTTCCGGCAAGAAGCATACTTTTTTGGATACTCGGTTTTATTTTAATAGTATCTATCTATTCTAAAATGGGGACAAATGGTCCCGTAAAAAATTTGGACTATTCCGATTTTAAAGCAAAAGTCGCCTCAGGGGATATTTTGTCGGCTCAAATCGGTTCACAAACCATTATCGGCAAAATGAAAGACGGTGAAAAAGAATCTTCTTTTTCTACCCTTAAAGTTGAAGATAATACTTTAGTTCCGGATTTAACCGCCGCAAAAGTTTCTTTTAAGGGCCAAGAAGACAGAAGTTGGATTTATAGCCTTTTAATGAATATCGGTTGGATTTTCCTTTTTGTTTTTGCTTGGTGGTTTTTATTTATCCGTCCGCAAAGAAACGATGGCAGAAGCGCTCTTAATTTTGCCAAATCAAAAGCTGTTTTGCAAGATCCTTCCAAGCAGGAAATTACTTTTAAGGATGTTGCCGGCTGTGATGAAGCAAAAGAAGAAATGCAAGATATTATTAAGTTTTTAAGAGATCCTAAAAGATTCCAAAAACTCGGTGCTAAACTGCCTAAAGGAGTTTTGCTTTACGGCGCACCCGGAACAGGTAAAACCTTACTTGCAAAAGCAGTTGCCGGCGAAGCCAAAGTCGCATTTTTCTCTGCATCTGCTTCAGAATTTGTTGAAATGTTTGTAGGTGTCGGAGCGGCAAGGGTTAGAGATTTGTTTAATAATGCTAAGAAAAACGCTCCTGCTATTATCTTTATTGATGAACTTGACGCTGTCGGCCGCAGACGTTTTGCCGGTATTGGTGGCGGTCACGATGAAAGGGAACAAACCCTAAATCAACTATTAATTGAACTCGACGGCTTTGAAAGTAAACAAGGTATTATTTTAATGGGTTCGACAAACAGGCCCGATGTCCTAGATCCTGCCTTAACACGTCCCGGTCGTTTTGATAGGCATGTTAATGTTCCTTCACCGGATATGAAAGGGCGCAAAGAAATTTTGGAAGTCCACGCCAAAAAAGTCAAAATGGCTAAAGAAGTTAATCTTGAAGTTATTGCCAAAAGTACACCTGGGTTTGTCGGCGCGGATTTAGCCAATGTTATAAACGAGGCCGCAATTCTTGCCGCAAGGAAAGATAAACCGGCTGTGGAAAACAGTGATATTGAAGAAGCTGTTGAAAGGGTTATGGCTGGTCCTCAGCGCAAAAGCCGTGTTATTTCGGATAAAGAAAAAAAGGTTATTGCCGCCCATGAATCAGGGCATACTATTGTTGCAAAACGCTCAAAATACAGTGATCCTGTTCATAAAGTTTCTATTATTCCGCGAGGTCCGGCTTTGGGTTATACAATGCAACTTCCGCTTGAAGATAAATATTTAACCACCAAGAGTGAAATTTTAGATAAACTTGTTATTTTACTCGGCGGTCGTGCCGCAGAAGAAATTTTATTTGACGAAATTACCACGGGCGCACACGATGATTTATCCCGCGCAACTGCTTATGCAAGAAAAATGGTAGCAGAACTGGGTATGAGTGCAAAACTCGGCCCTATCAGCGTGCAAACAGATGAAAGCGAAGTCTTTTTAGGGCGCGATATTTCCCGCCATAAAAATTATTCCGAAGAACTTGCGCGCGAAATTGATAGCGAAGTCAGTTCTCTTATTAAAGAATCTTACCGCAAGGCAAAAGATATTCTTATTTCAAATAAAGCCGAACTTGAAACTTTAATTGAAAGGCTTTTGGAAAAAGAAGTTGTTGACGCAAAAGAAATTAATGAAATTTTACATATAGAAGAACCGAAAGAAAAAGAAGAAACTTCCGAAATTAAAGAAGTAAAGGAAGATTTATCAGATAAAACAAATCCGGAGGAAGCTAATGCCTAAATATTTTGGAACAGATGGCGTTAGGGCTGTCGCGGGAGAGTTCCCTTTAGTCAAAGATTTTATTGAAAAACTAGGTTATTCTGCCCTAAAGGAAATTAGCAAAAAAAACAAAAATAAAAATAAATTTGTTATTATGGCAGATGATTCTCGCGCTTCCGGTGTAAGCATCAGTAAATATTTGATACGCGGTATCAAAGCAGCAGGTTTTAATGTTTGGCATCTTGGCACAGCCCCTACACCGGCAGTATCTTATTTAACAAAAAAATATAATGCAATTTGTGGGGTGGTAATTTCGGCAAGTCATAATCCGGCGGAGTTTAACGGTATAAAATTCTTCTCTTCAAAAGGAACAAAACTTGGCGAAGGTCTTGAAACAAAAATTGAAAACCTTTTGGAAAAAACCAAGAAAATTCCTGCCGTTAAAGCCGGCACAAAAGCCCAAAAGAAACCACAACTTTTAGATGATTATAAAGATTTTCTTAAGAGTTTGTGGCCCAAAGAAATTTCCTTAAAAGGAACAAAAATCGTTTTAGATTGCGCAAACGGCGCCACTTCTCAAATCGCACCGAAAGTTTTTAAAGAACTCGGCGCAAATGTCAAAGTTATTGCAAATAAGCCAAACGGCACAAATATCAATAAGCAAGTTGGGGCTTTATTTACGCATAAAATGCAAGAAACGACAAAAAAGGAAAAGGCCTTTGTCGGCTTTTCCTTTGACGGTGACGGTGACCGACTTATTTCTTCTGACGAAAAAGGTAGTCAACTAGACGGGGATAATATAATTTCTGCTTGTGCTTTGTTTTTAAAAGGACAAAATTTGTTAAAAAACAATACAGTCGTTCTAACCGTAATGGCAAATTTAGGTCTTATCAATTATCTTAAGCAAAACGGTATTGAACCGCTTTTAACTAAAGTGGGCGATAAATATGTTTTTGAATCGCTTAAAAAAGAAAAACTTTCGCTCGGAGGAGAAACCAGCGGTCATATCATCTTCAAAGATATTGCTGATACTGGTGATGGCCTTATTTGCGCTTTAGAGTTTCTTGCCGTGTTAAAGAAAAGCGGCAAAAAACCCTCTTGGTATAAAGAGCAATGGCAGAAATATCCTTTAAATTTAGTACCTGTTAAGACGCCTAAAAAAGTCCCTTTAGAAGAAGTCGACGGCTTTTTGCCTTATCTTGAAAAATTGCAAAAACAACTCGGTCAAACAGGGCGTATTTTGGTGCGCTACTCCGGAACAGAGCCCTTGCTTAGAATTTTAGTAGAAGGGCAAAACAAAAAAGAAGTTCAAAAAATTAGTTTAGATATTGCAGATTATTATAAAATAAAAATGAAGATAGGTTGAGAGGTTTTTATGAACATACAATTAGGTGTAAATATTGACCATATTGCAACTTTACGTCAAGCACGGGGAGAGTCTTACCCCGATACTTTTGAAGCAGCACAAACCTTGCTTGCTTTGGGTGCTGATTATATTGTTATTCACGTTCGCCGTGACAGAAGACACATGCAAGATACGGATTTGAAAAGATTATGCAGCTCTTTTGCAAAAAAAATCCATTTGGAAATGTCCCCTTCAGAAGAAATGATGGATCTTGCTCTTAAATACAAACCGGGTTCTGTTTGTATAGTGCCGGAATATCCTAATGAACTTACGACTTCAGGGGGATTGAAACTTGAAGATATAGACACAAAAGAACTAAAACAAAAAATTGCCCGCTTGAAAAAAGAAGGTATAAAAGTAAGTCTTTTTATTAATCCGAAAGCCAATGATGTCCGTGCCGCTTATAAACTAGGTGCGGATATTGTGGAACTTTGCACAAAAGATTATAGTAGAGCAAAAACACAGAAGCAAGCGCAAAGTTTTCTTAGTGAGATTTCCCTTTGTTCTTTGCTTGCCAGAGAGCTCAATTTGGAAGTTCATAGCGGTCACGGTTTAACTTATAATAATGTTCGTGATATTGCTATGATAGATGCTATGCAATGTCTAAACATTGGTTTTTCTATTATTGCAAGGAGCGTTTTTGTCGGCTTGCCTCAGGCCTTGCTTGAAATGCGAAATTTACTTTATAGGGAGTAATTATGTGCGGAATTGTTGCTTATAGTGGCAAACAAAATTGTGCCGATTTGATTATTCAGGGGCTTAAAAAATTAGAGTATCGCGGTTATGATTCGGCAGGCATTTCCCTTGAAAAAGGCAGTAAGATAATAACCTTAAAAGCACTTGGACGTGTTGATAATTTAGAAAAATTAGTTAAAAAAGAAAAAAGCCAAATCTTTTGTGCTATAGGTCATACGCGTTGGGCAACACACGGCAAACCCTGTAAAGAAAACTCTCATCCTCATAATGATTGTAAAAATTTAATTTCTATAGTACATAACGGTATTATTGAAAATTATGTTTCTCTTAAAAAAGAACTTCAGGCGAAAGGGCATATTTTTAAATCTCAAACGGATAGCGAAGTCGTTGCCCATTTAATAGAAGAAAATCTTAAAACAAAAGATTTTACCCATGCTTTTTGCCAAACAATAAAACAGATAAAGGGCGCTTATGCTATTGCGGCTTTATATGCCAAAGAAGAAGGCAAAATAATGGCTTCTAAAAATCAAAGTCCTTTGGTTTTAGGTTTAGCAAAAGAAGGTGTTTTTCTTGCTTCCGACGTTCCCGCCTTTTTAGAGTATACAAACAAAGCCGTTTTTATGGAAGACGGAGATATCGCCGAAATTAAAAACAATTCCTATAAAATTTTTAATACAGATTTAAAAGAACAAAAACGTAAAGTTAATACGGTTAATTGGGATGTTTCAACTGCCCAAAAAGGCGGTTATGACCACTTTATGTTAAAGGAAATCTTTGAACAGCCCACCGCCATCCGCAATACCCTCACAGGCAGGATTGATTCCAAGCTTACAATAACCTATGACGATAT
>JAZRZE010000110.1:0-5602 GCA_045601125.1 Elusimicrobiaceae bacterium
GCTAGAATTAAAGGATAAATATCATTCTGTTTTAGATTTAAATCCCAATAATATACAAGATTCTTTCGACCTGGTAAAAAAATAATATGAACAAATTTTAAAAGAGAAAATACTATTTGATTATCCGTTTATAGAATCTGAAAAAATTAAGATTTCTTTTCCGTGGATAGCGACGCAGGAAAAAGAATATGTAATATTTGCTTTGGGAAAACCAGGGAAATTACAAGACGCACAACTTCAATACTTATTTTCTCTAGTTCGCTATATTGTTGATACTTATAATTATCAACCGGTATTTATTTGTTCCGGTAAGGAAGAAGGATCATATTGTGGAAAATTATTTAAGAAATTTTCTATAAAAGGAACTATTTTTTACGATCTTTCTGTCAATAATCTATTGTCTGTAATAAAGTGTGCTAAATTATATATTGGCTTAGAGCCGGTATTGGCGCACCTATCTATTGCTTTAAAAATTCGTACTCTATTTATAAAAGAGCAGAAAATGACGTTTTCTTCAGAAAATTCTCATGTAAAAATTTTCCAAAACTTAGGAGAAAAGACATTCCCCTACGAAAAATTTAAACATGCTGTTGATGAATTGTTGGCAATTAAAGAACTTATATTTGTTCATAAGTATGACACTCGAAATACAGCAGATAAAATAATTTGCCCATTAGATATTTTTAAAACTTATTTTACACAAAAGCCCTATATATTACATAAATTTGATGTAGATGAACTTCCCTTTATTTCGTTTAAAAAAGCGGTGTTTGTTTTAGGCGGCGGAGGGTTGGTTAATCAAAATGAGGCTTGGAATCATGCCGTCAATAAATTAGCGAAAAAGAATAAGGTTATTGGATGGGGAATTGGTTTTAATCGGCATTATGATACTTCTATTTCCGAGCCAATAAATTTGAAGGAATTTGCTTTGTTAGGCTTGAGAGACTTTAATAAGACTCCTTACAGATATGTACCTTGTCCGTCGTGTCTTTATCCCGCGTTAGAAAAGAAATTGCCTGTTAAAAGAAAAATCGGAGCTATTTTGCATTACGGTAATTTGATAGATTCTTTAGGGTATGACACCATATATAATGATCGATCGTTTGAAGAAATTATAACTTTTATAGCGGAAAGTGAAGTCATTTTAACTAATACATATCATATGGTTTATTGGAGTACCTTAATGGGAAAGAAGGTAATTTTATTAAAAAGTTTTTCCGAAAGATTTAAATATTTCCAATATCCTCCCGTATTTTATAGCGGTGATCTTGAGTCAGATATTAAACAGGCTAAAATTTACACGGAAGCGTTAGCAAATTGTAGAAAATTAAATTTAGAATTTTTTCAAGATTTTCAAAATTTTTTAACAAAATAAATTTAGACTTCCTATTTAAGCATTTTAGATGTAATTTTTTATTTGCTTTTGTAATTCAAAATCTTTATTGTCGGTTTTTTCATTTTCCAGCAAAGTAGCGTTTTTGCTATTAGGTCCCCAAACAATAAGATTTTCTTTATCTTCACTAAAATAAACACAAATTTGTTTTTTATCAAAAGCACTTGCTGCGTGAACGACATAAGTATCCGGGGTGATAATAGTGTCTGCATGTTTTAAGAGTGCAATATTTAGCCAAATTTTATTTTTTTGCGTGTTTTTGTAATCAAGAATATGCAAGTTGCTCGGTAAGTTATTATAGCCTTTAAAAAAGTTTTTTAGTTTACTTTGCGGACCGATAACTAAAATCTTATATTTCGGCAAAAGATTGGCTACGTCTAAAGCCTGTTTGGCGCTAAAGCATCTTCTTCTTGCTGCGGCAAAGGGATTAAAAATTATAAGTTTTTCCCTCTCTTTTTTTAGCGGTTTTATAATTTTTTCGGCTAGTTTAACACTTTCTTTCGGTAAAGGTAAAATATAGCGGAAATCAAACTTATAATCTCTTGGCAAAATTTTAAGCCCTTCAAAAACGGCTTTATGCAGTTTTGTTATATGTCCGCTGTTCCACTGATAAGATTTATTTATATTGTAAAGTTTATAGCCCGCCCTGTTAAAACCAAAGGTAAAACGCGCTTTAATCAGGCGGAGTAAAAAAATACTTTGGGCGGTGGGTTCTCTATCTATATCAATAACAAGGTCATATTTTTCTTTTCTCAAGGCAAGGCCAAGTTTCAATATCCTAGCCAGCTTCTTTATATAAATATAAACTTGGTCCACATCTTTATTATTTTCAACAATTTCCGATGCGTTTTTGCCTGTTATTACGCCTATAAATATATTTGGATAAAGGGTTTTTAAATTGTGAAAGGCTACTGTGGAAACAATCATATCTCCCAGTTTATCGTCATGACGTAAAAAAAGCACTTTTTTGATAGTTTTAAAAGCACTTGGGGAGAAATGTTCTTTTGATTTTCTATCTAGTAAAAATTTGGCGATTTGTGCTTTTTTTGCGCGCATCCACAAATTCATTTTTCTGTTATAAGCTTTTAAGTCCATAATTATATTATACTAATTAAAATGCTTTGCTTATACCAAATTCCCAGCGGGTTCGCTCAAAATCGTAACTTTCAATATTTGAAGTTCTTTTGTTGTAAAGGAAATTGATTCTTGGCGTAAAATCATAAACGCTCAAAAGATTTCTGCTCAAAGAAACGAAAACACCTTGAGTGTTTTCTTTGCGTTTTTGCTCAACAAGAGTGCCTTTTGTGATATAAGTTCCTTTGTGTAAATATTGAGAATTGGCGAAACTTGGCTCAACATAAATATTAAATCCGTAAGGCAGTTACATACCAAGCCCAAGAGAATAATTATGACGGAAAAAGGAATTATAATCGGCCCGTGCATCATTATAACTATAATTTAAACCTAAAGCCAGATAACTCCAGTTATTTAAGAAAA
This sequence comes from Elusimicrobiaceae bacterium, assembly GCA_045601125.1. Taxonomy (GTDB): domain Bacteria; phylum Elusimicrobiota; class Elusimicrobia; order Elusimicrobiales; family Elusimicrobiaceae; genus Proelusimicrobium. Next base: position 2,891 of record JAZRZE010000110.1, read on the forward strand.
AGAAAAGACGCGTATTTAAAGAATATTCTTTAGTATCAAAAACTTTATATAAATCTTTTTCGTAGGATATATCGGAAAATTCAACTTTGGAGTAAAGGGAAAATTTTCTTCCTAAATCTCTTGAAATATCTGCAAAAACAGACCAAGTGTTGGCGTAGCGGTGTTCTTCATTAAACTGTTTTTTATAAGAACCGGCAAGCCAATATTCCCCCCTTTGCGCCGTATATCTGGGCCCGCTTGCAAGCCCCATAGACCAAAAAGAAAAACGTTCGTCATCATAATGTATAGCATCAATAGATAAGCGGCTTTTTATACTCCATTTATCATTAAATTTATAAGTATAATCGAAAATGCCCGCCCCTTGAAAACCGACATCGCTTTGTATGCTTTCAAGTTCGCGGCAAAAAGGTAAACCCATAAATTCAAAACATTCAATTTGCTTGCCGCTTGCCCCGTTGACATTTGTATCGGGCGCAATACCTACGGAAATTTCCGCGTTTCAAACTCTTTCTTGGCGTATTTGATAAAGCAAATAAGAACCTTGCTTGCGCATATCTTCTGGCAAATCTTTTTGCGCAAGGGCAAGTTTCATATTAAATCTTGCGGCAGAATATTCCTTCTTTAAAAAATAAATCCAAGCCAAATTAAAACGCGCCATAGTTATGGAAGGGTTGGAATTTAAAAGTTGACGGTAAAGACGGATTGCCTTATTATTACCTAAAAATCTATTTAGGTCTAAAGACCTAGTTTCATCTGGGGCTAAATACTCTTGCGGGACAATTAAAAAAGATTTATAGTATAAATATAAGGTAAATAAAAAGGAGATTATAACGTGAAAAAGTTATTACTTGTTTGTGCAGTTTTTTTAGTAGCAAGCGGTTTTACTAAAGAAGAAATCGCTTCACAGGTAGATGAAACTATCATTACAGAATTTAAGACGGAATTATCCCAATTAAAAACCCAACAAGCAGGCCCTGCGGATCTTGTTGAAAAAATTCAAAACAATGATTATGAGGGAGTTAAAGCTTATCTTGTTAAAGGTGTAAGAGTTAATATGAGATGGGAAAATAATACACTTTTAATGATTGCCGCTGTAAGAGGCCATACTAAAATTTGCGAACTTTTACTTTCTTATTATAAACCTAATATGGATATAGACGAAACTAATGAGTATGGTTGGACTGCGCTAATGTTTGCCGCTCAAAATAATAAAGGTGAAACAGTTTCTTTCTTAATCAAAAAAGGGGCAGATAAAAATCATCTTGCAACCAGTTTCTTGGAGACGGTAATAGGCGTTGCAGCACTAAATTGTGCAAATGATGCTCTTACAGCTTTGTTAAATAACGGTGCTGATATTGAACAAACAAGTTCCTACAATTATACACCTTTAATGTCTGTAATAGATTCTCATGTTGTCAAAGATGAAGCAAAAATATTAGAAACAGTAAAACTTCTTAATTCAAGAAAAGCAAATGTCAACGCAAGAGCAGAAGAAGGCGAAACCCCTTTAATGATTGCCGCCGCAAAAGGATATTATAATGTAGTAAAATTCTTATTATCTAAAGAAAGAATTGAACAAGGTAACGGCGAAAAAATAGAAATAAATGCCGAAGATTCTTATGGCAATACTGCTTATATGTATGCGAAAAATAATGCTTGTCCCAAAACAGCGGATCTTATAAAAAGTTACGGCGGAAAATAAAGAGATTTAGACAATAAAAAAGCCCTATCTTTTGATAGGGCTTTTTTAGTTGTAAAATTTTATATTACATAAGGCGCAACTATATTTATAAAATAACCCATCAAAATTATGCCGAGAAAAACGAGTGCAAAAAACGCAAGCAATAATTTTAATTTCATTGCACCGCGCAAGATAACGGCTTCAGGCAAACTCATCGCTGATACCGACATCAAAAAAGCAAGCACCGTTCCAAGCGCAATAGGTTTACCAAAGAAAATCAAAGCAATAGGTATAACGCCTGCGCAGCTACCGTAAACAGGTGCGCCCACAAGCGCGGCTAAAGGCACGCTGAAAATGCCACCTGCATTAACAATTTTTGTTATATAAACATCCGGCACATAACCGTGTATCATTGCACCTACAGCAACTCCGACAAGTATCCAAATCCAAAGTTTTTTAACAATGGTTTTACCTTCATTGTAGCCAAAAATAAGACGTTTTTGAAAAGTTGGGAAATTTTGAAATTCAGGTTCATTTTCTATAAAAGCAGGTTCTAAATATTTTTCCATACCCATTTTTTCAAGCGCCCAGCCGACACTCATACCAAGAAATATTCCGCCGAGGATATAAATAATAACTATTTGCGGACCATAATAATTCGGCATTAAAACAACCAAATATTCATTAACCAAAGGCGATACCGCAAGAAAGCATATAGCCGAGGCAAAAGGCACGCGCATTTTAATCAAACTTAAAAATATGGGTACTGATGAGCAGGAACAAAAAGGCGTAAATATCGCAAAAAGGGCGGCGGCAAAACTGCTTAAAAATTTATGCTTGCCCCCGAGATATTTTTGTATATTTTCTTTTGAAACATAAGTCCTTAAAACACCTATTGCGCTAATGGCAATAAATAAAATTAACAGGACTTTAACAGAGTCTGCAATAAAAAAAAGTAAAGAACTGCCAAAGCGACTTGTCGTGTTAATACCAATAGCAGTTAAAAGAGTATTAAATAAAGAGTGCATTTA
>JAZRZE010000111.1:0-7420 GCA_045601125.1 Elusimicrobiaceae bacterium
GGTAAACCCCCTTCTTTTTTTCTCTTTCTTATCCATAATTTAACTCCTTTATGAAAATAGCCCCTATTTACCTTTTAAAAAGTAAATAAGGGCTTTTATAATACTACCCAAAATCTATTAATTTAAAGACATCTTTTGTCCTTATTCACCCATAATAAAGTATAGCTGATATTTTTCATTTTGTCAATGGACAATATATATAATGTTATATGGGAAAGTGCAGAAAAGTCAAGATTTTAATAAAATTATTTTTTAAAAAATAATTACTTGACATTAGTTTAAATAATTACTATAAATTATAAAGCGATATTTTATCGCTAGGGGGTTAAATGAAGAAAAACATAGTTATATTACTATTGGCAATTCTATGTCTTTTATGCTTTGCTGTATTTATACAAGCAGCAGAAAATAAGACAAGCCAAAATCAAAACGCAAGTCCTATGATTATTCTTACAGAAGATGACTGGGAAGATACGGGAATTATTACTCCTGTTAAACATCAAAGGCGTTTGCAAGAAAATAAACAAGCCCATCAACAAATTGAAGATCCTTTTGCTTTTTATTCCGATTTCAAAGAATCGGTAGAAAAAATAATCGGTCTTCAGTTTGGTTCGGATATTTCTTTTACGTCGCTGTAACTTGCCCAGAAACCTCTACCGCCTTCCTTAACATAGTAAAGGGCCTCATCGGCACAATGGATAAGATCGGCTTGGTCTTGGGAATCATAAGGATAAACAGCAATACCTTGACTTATGGAGAGATTAACTTGTTGACCCTTTGTAAGTTCTGGGTTCATTTTGATTGCTTTTACTTTTTGGGAAAGTCTTCTTGCAATATGTTTTGCTTCTTCGGCTGTAGTGCGCGGGAGCATAATAATAATTTCATCCCCGCCGTAGCGACAAGGAATATCGGTTTGCCTTAAACTTGTTCTGATAACTTGGCTGACTTCTTTTAAGGCCTCATCACCGAAGATATGGCCGTAGGTATCGTTAATAGTTTTAAAGTGATCAATATCAAGCAAGATTATGGCAAGGGTTAAATTAAATCTTTGCGAGCGGTAAATTTCCTGCGAAAGATTTTCATTAAAAAATCTTCTTAAGCAAAGTTTGGTAAGTTCGTCGTAATTAGAAAGTTCCTGGACTTTTTCAAAAAGTCTTGCATTATCAATAGCAAGCGCAATTTGCGTGGAAAATTGCTTTAAGGATAAAATATCTTCTTGTGATATTTTTGTGCGCGAAAGCATATTGTCAAACACAAGCCAACCCAGATTGTTTGACTGCATACTTAAAGGTAAAGATAAAACGATATCCGAGCTTGTTATTAAAGGGCAGACATATTCCCCCCCAGGACAGCGCGTTGTAAGAGAGCGGTGAATATTTTTTGAAATATCAATATTTTTTACTTCACCTGAAAGGTCGGCACTGTAGGCCTCGTTTATAACTTGGGTTTTGGGATCTAAAAGATACATAGAAGTCCTATCAAAATGGAAGGTGTTTTGTATGCTTTTTAAAATTTCTTTTAAACTATCGGCAAGTCTGAGTGAACTTGCAAAAAGTTTGGCAAGCCCGTTTAAAGCGCGGGCGCGTTCAAGTTGGGACATGTGGTAAGAATCAATTTCTATCACATTTATTTTTGAGGAAAGTTCACTGCAAAGACCTAAAATAATTTGTTTATCGCTTTGGGTAAAAACTTTGCTTTTTTTGAACCTTTCAAATCTTAAAACGCCGTAGCGACTGCGCATTTGCTGACCGGAAGTTAAGGCCTTTAAACTTTCAAGCGGGGTGCGCCATTTAACAAGAGCGTAAATGGCAGGATAATCTAAAGTGGGCGAATCCATTAAACCGTCTTGTAAAAACTTTATAATTTCCGGCGAGTTTTTATCCGCAAAAATATTTTCCTGCAGTTCAAAAATTTCCCCGTTCAAAGATGTCGTGTGAAGAGAAATAATTGATTTTTCTTCATCCCAGTTAAAAAAGGATATTCTTTGCGCGTCTAAATAATCTGCCATTATGGGCAAAGCGTGGCGCATTAAATCTTCAAAGGAAAAGAACCTTTGAGCCATTTTTCTGTAAAAATCATAAAGTAAATTTATTCTAGGCATAGGGTTATTCTCCGTATAAACTCAAAATATCGTCGGCTTCTTTTTGCTCTTTATGTAAATACTGCTCTAAATTGGTAAGCGTATAATTATTTCTGACGATATCGCTTGCGATTCTTGTCATAACTTCGGCAAGCATTTCCATTAAAGTTCCGCTTGCAAGGTGGCTTGTAAGCGTTCTTGCCGTAGCAAGAATTTTTGTGTAATTTTGCACGCGCACAGGTGAAGAAATTAAGAAATTTTCAAAACTTGCTTCTAAAGACGGGAAAACTTCCGTCAAAGCGGCATATTTTATTTGATTTTCCGGCTTTGTTAACCATTTAACCAAAAGGGCGGCTTCTTCCTGATGTTCCCCTTTAACCAAAGCCAAGTTTATGGCTTCCAAATAGTTTACGGAGTTTTTGCCCGTTCTCGGGATAGGTAAAGTTTTTACTTCAAAGTTTGCCCTTTGCCCTTCAAACATAGCAATACCCTGACGGCGCGTCATAACCATACTTGCATAGCCCGAAGATATTGTGCCAAGTGAACTTCTTTCCCTTAAAATAGGCATATAACCTTTCAAGGCAAGGGCGGCAAAATCTTCTATACCTTCTCTTGTTTCCTTTACATTAAAGCCGGAAAGATTTTCCTTTTCATCCATCAAAAATCCGCCCCTGCTCCAAATGCAAGGCAAAACTGCTCTATGCGATAAAGAACCGCGCCAATCGCTGTTTTGCATAGGGAAATAGCCCTCAACCTCGCTAAAATGTTCTTTTAACATTTTGCAGGCCTCAAGCATACCTTGCCAAGTTCCTAAAAGTTGTTGGGGATTATTGCAAACTTGAGAAAGGTGGTCCTCTCTATAATGTAGAGCGGTAATATCAAACCACCAAGGAATAGAATAAATATCGGAAGTATTTTTTTTGTAACAATGCGGGTGTAAAAGTTCAAGGTAATTATCAACTCTAAAAGTTTTATCAAATTCCGTAAGATTAACCAAAACGCCGGCTTTTATTAAAAGTTCCGTCCAATAATGAGGCATAGCAATAAGATCGGGTCCTTTACCTGAACGGACTAAATGGCGAAGAGAAAAGATTTTATTCCATAAAGTTGCGCGGTTAATAACTTTTACTTCAATATCTATGGAAGGATTTTCCTTTTTAAAATCTTTAAGGAAATCTTCCATAATACTTTGCGTTCTTTCCGCATTATCGGGCATCATCCAAAAAAGCATTATTTATTCCAACTCCTTACAATCATATTAGGGTCTATATTTATTTTACCTTGTTTTGCCTTAAATTGTATCTTTTTATAAGCCGCAAGTGCAATCATAGCGGCATTATCCGAAGAAAGCCCCTTCTTTACAAAACGGGCGTTAAAACCTGCTTTCTTTGCTTCCTGTTTCATCAATTCTTCTAAAGCATTATTTGCAGCTACACCGCCGCCTACGGCGATAGTTTTTACCTTATATTTTTTTGCCGCTTCAAGGGTTTTTTTAACTAAAGTTTCAACAACTGCACTTTGAAAAGCGGCACAAATATCTGCCTTGTTTGCGTTTTTATGATCTCTTAAATAATAACTGACGGCAGTTTTAAGACCACTGAAGGAAAACTCAAAAGTTCCCGGCATAAACGGTCTTGGAAATTTTATTTTATTTTTATCCCCTTGTAAAGCATATTTTGAAACTTGCGGACCGCCGGGGTAGCCAAGACCTAAAAGTTTTGAAACTTTGTCAAAGGCCTCTCCTGCGGCGTCATCGCGCGTTTTACCGAGTTGTTTATAAACGCCGTAATTTTTAACCAGCCATAACTCTGTATGCCCGCCTGAAACAATAAGCGCAATTAAAGGAAAAGTTAAGGGCTCGATTTTAGGAGTGTTGGTAAGTTCGCATGCAAATAAATGCCCTTCAAGGTGATTAACGCCTAGTAAAGGTTTATTATAAAGTAAAGCCAAAGTTTGTGCCGCAATAGAACCGACCAAAAGTCCGCCCGGCAAACCCGGTCCGTTAGCAAAAGCAATATAATCGGGGTTAATTTTACCTAAAGCACTGCTGATTACACTTGCGATTTTTGCTGCGTGCGCGCGGCTTGCGAGTTCCGGCACGACACCTGCATATTTTTTATGCAGTTCAATTTGACTGTAAACGACATTAGAAACAATCTCCTGCCCGTTTTTTAAAAGGGCGGCAGAAGTTTCATCGCAAGTGCTTTCAATACCTAAAACATAAAAATCTTTCAACTTATTTGTTCTCCGCAGTTTCTTGGGTTTGTTCTTCTTGTTTATCTTTTTGTTCTTCTTGGAAAGTAAGCAAAGCAGCAAGACTCTTGCGTGCTTTTAAGATTTCGCTTGCTCTTTCAAGCACGACATCTTTTGCTTTTAAACTTTCATCCGGCAAAGCCGTTTTTTTAGAAGGAGAGTAAACATAATTTGTTGTATATAAAGTTGCTTTGCGCGCAGTTGCAAGGTCAACAGGTATTACCATATCGGGCAAAATACCGCCTGTTTCATCGGGATTTTTTGCTTTAAAATTTTTGTGTATCATACGGCCAAGCGGTGTATAATAGCGCGCAATGGTCAATCTTAAACCTGCGCCTCCTTCAAGGTTCATAATTTGTTGAACGCTGCCTTTTCCGAAAGTTCTTGCACCGATTAAGAAAGCGCGTTTATGGTCCTGTAAAGCACCGGCGACGATTTCACTGCCGGAAGCGGACATTTCATTCACTAGTAAAATAATTGGTAAATCCGCATATTTTGCTTTTTCTCCGCTTTTATATTCTTTGAAAAATTCAGGATTGCGCCCTTTTGTGTAGACGATAAGTTTATTTTCTCCTACAAACATTTTTACCATATCCACAGCACTGTCTAAAAGACCGCCGGGGTTAAAACGCAAATCTAAAATAAGGGCTTGCATACCTTTTTTAGTTAAATCTTGAAGTGCGTTTTGGAAATCTTGCGTAGTATGACCGGAGAAATCTTGAACATAAATATAACCTAAATTATCTTCTAACATTCTTGAATAAACAACTTGAGGAACAATTTTTGTTCTTCTTAAAGTAAAGGTTTTTTGTACTTTTTTGCCGTCTTTGTCGGTTCTTTCTATTAGAACTTTTACATCGGTGCCGACGGTTCCTCTTAAGGCTTCAACGGCTTCATCACTTGTCATATCTTTGACGAGTTTATTGTCAATCTTTAAAATTTCGTCATTTGGTTCAATACCGGCTTTATAAGCAGGAGTGTTCGGCATAGGAGTTGTAACGATAAGTCTATCTTTTTTGGAAGCGTCAAGGCGCATACCTACTCCGCCGAATTCCCCCCTTGTTTCTTCTTGCATAGGCTTCATATCTTTTTTTGTAACGAAGTCGGAAAATTCATCAAGCCCCCTAACCATACCGGTTAAAGCATTTTCTAAAAGTTCTTTATTTTCTCTTTCTTCTACATAGTTGACTTTAATTTTATCTACGACATCAACCATAATTTTCATTTCCTCAAGTCCGCTATTAACACCTGAATAGGCAAAAGGAAACAAACTACCCACAAAAAATGTGGCAATCATAAAAATTACATATTTATTTACTTTCTTTTTCATAATAACTCCTTTTATAAATCTTACAAAATCTTAATTAAGCCAAATCTCAGGATCTTGGGCGTTGGTGCCTTTTCTTATTTCAAAATATAAGGCACTTTGATTACTGCCCATACCGGGACCTTGAGTATCTTGCCCGACAAGGCCTATAATTTGCCCTTCAATAACTTTTTGGCCTTGCTCGGCTTGTATCTTGCTTAAAAAGCCGTAAATCGTAAAGAACCCTTCCCCGTGATCAACGATAACGACATTGCCGTAGGAGCGGAACTCCCCTGCAAAAATTACATTGCCGTCAGCTACAGCGATGACAGGTTGCCCTTGTTTTGCGGCAATTTTAATACCGTCTCTAAAAATCCAAGTTTTAAGTTGTTCTTGGTATTCTTTACCGAATTTACTTATTATTTTACCTTTTATTGGCCAGACAAGCGAATTTTCTTTTACATTTATTGCTGCTTTAGAGGTAACTTTACCTTGTTGTTTATTTTGTTTTTTGCGGGCGTCTTCGGCTTGTTGTAAAATCTTTTGCATTTGTTTGGCACTTTCTTTAAGTTCGTTTAATTCTTTTTTACTTTGCTCGTATAATTGATGGGCCGTCTGTAAATCTTGCCTTTTCTGTTCGTAATTTTTGGCAAGCAGTTCTTTTTGGGATAAAGTATTTTGATGTTTTAATTCAAGAGATTTGTTTTTTTCTTCTATTTCTTTTAATTCTTTTAAGCGCAAGGTTGTTTGTTGGTCAAGTTGGTCTAAAAAATTAGCGTGGCTTACAATGAGAGATTTTATAATTAATAATTTTTCAAGTTGTTTTGTATCGTAAAAGGAATCATTTAGGGCACTTTCCAAAGTGTAATAATTGCTTTCGGTTGCAACTAGGGCCTGCCAAAGTAAAAGGGTTTGTTCAAGTTGCTTTTTGTGTTCTTCGGTAGAAGATGCTTTGCCTTTAAGTGTTTCAATATCATTTATAAGGCGTTTAGCCAGTTGCTCGGTTTGTTTACCTTTTTGGGAAAGATTTTGAACTTCTTTTTGTAAGCGGGTTTCCTGTTGTTTATATTTTTTTAACTCCGCTTCTTTTTGTTTGGCTTCTTGTTCAAGGCGTGCTAATTCTTGGCGGTCTGCGCCATAACTCAAAGACGGGCAAAAAAAGCCTAAAATAAGAAAGCAAATTAAAATCTTTTCCATTTAGACAAAGTTCCCCCAAGGAGCATAACTAAAAGTACAATTACAAGTTGTTCTTTTGAAAGAATATTTTCAAAAGGCAAATCAATGCTTAAGTAAGTTAACAAAGTATGGCTTGTCAACAAGGCTAAAGCACTTGCAATTAAGCCGCATACAATACCGCAAAACCGTTCTTTTACGGTAGAGATTTTGATATAGTATGCTTCTACAAAAAAGCCAAAAGAAACAAACATCAAAACAACTAAAATTGCCAACATATCAATATACTTTATAAAAGCCTTTAAGTAAACGCAAAGTTTGCTTTGCTCTGTTTTGTAATAGACTTCTAAATTATCGTCAAAATTGTAAAGATTGTTTTTAAGCCAAGTTTCTGTGTTAAGTAAGACTTGCTGGCTCACCTCAACTTCATATAAAGCAGGTACAAAAGCAGGGTTTAGCACATAGTCACTTTTACCCTTTGTTCCTTTGGAAAAAATATCAAAAATATCTTGTGAACTTAACTCTTTAAAACTATTGACACCGCTTAAATGTTTTAAGACATTTTTCAAAGAATCCTGTTTTTCTTTAGGAGCATTATAGGAAAGCAC
>JAZRZE010000112.1:0-4232 GCA_045601125.1 Elusimicrobiaceae bacterium
TATGAAAAAATTTTTTCATATACTCAAGCTAATTCATATCCTAAAACGCCCGCACAAACTAATAAAAGTATTATGCAAGATGAAAATAGTGTAAACCAATTCCTAACAGAACATTTTAAGAAAAACCCTCAGTTACTTTCCTTACAAATTGAAATTACTCCTCATTGTAATTTAAAATGTGTTCATTGTTATTTGGGTTTCGGCACACCGAGCGAAAATAAAGGTATAGGTTTAAGAACCAAACATCTTTATAAAGTATTGGATGAGTTTCGTGCTTTGGGAGGTTTACAAGTAACTTTTACTGGCGGTGAAGCAATGTTAAATAAGGACTTGCCTAATCTGCTACGCTATGCCAGACAACAGGATTTATCCATCAGCTTATTAACTAATGCGGCTTTACTCTCAGATGAATTATTGAAAGTAATTCAAGAGACTGGAGTATCTTTGGTGCAAGTATCACTATATAGTATGCTGCCAGAAGTACATGACAATATAACACAGGTAAAGGGAAGTTTTGAAAAAAGCAAACATAGTATAAAACGAATGATAATAGCCAATATTCCAGTGCAGATTGCCTGTCCAGTGATGCAAGAAAATTTGGATTCGTTTCAAACAGTTCTTAACTGGGGACATAAAAATAATTTGGAAGTAAAAATCAATTCACAAATTTTTGCACGTGCAGATTTTACCACCGATAATTTAGACCACCGCCTTACTTTGCAAGAGCAAGAAGAATTTATAAAACAGACTTTGAAAAACAGTCCTATTTATCAAGAACGTTTATTAAGCGGGCGGGAGTTTATCCTTAACCCCGATGAACCCGTTTGCGGAGCCGGGCGTTATATGCTTTGTTTGGAAGCAGGCGGAGATTATTATCCGTGCCCGGGTTTTAAACTGAAATTAGGTAATTGCAAAGAGCAAACTTTGCAGGATATTTGGGAAAATTCCAAAGAATTGAAACAGTTACGTAATCTGACTAATGCAGCATATGGTAAATGTCTTGAATGCCCTTCACGTTCTTATTGCAATTTGTGTCCGGGTAAGTTATACAACGAATCCTGCGGCGATATGTTTAAATTAAACGATTATTTTTGCGAAGTAGCCCATATTAACCGTCACATCGCAGAAGAATTTATTGCCAAACATAAAGACAAAAAATAAATATGAGTACACTTATAATATTGGCCAGTATAGTTTTACTCGTAGTAGGGATAATATATTTGTTTATTTATGTAAACACGCCTAATCAGTTTGACCCCAATTCCGCCGCAGGGCGTATGGAAAACCGCTTTAAAAGAGAAGCGGAACAAAATCTCTATCAAAATATTGTTATGCCTTTACTTAAACTGGTATCACTTATAATTTTGGGAGCCATATTTCTTTTTGCGGCTTGGATTACAGGTAATTTATGAATCAAATAGGTATTTTACTGGTTTTGTGTATTTTAATTGCCTTGTTTGTTTTGGGTATTTTTTATATGCTGCGCTACCAAAAAGGCTATTCTATGGCAAAACATTATTTAGTGCCGGTATGCTGCCGCGGAATATACGCCCTGTGTTTTGCGGAAGGTTATGTGATTTTAACGGAAAGTTATCAACAGGCACAAGGTGTATGTGCGGATTTACATTTGAATATGAACCCCTATTGGAGCCAAATTATACATACATTTCCCAGTGAATATATGGCCTTATCTTGCTACCGCGAAATTGAGCAATATATAGGGGCATCCGTTGCCTCTTTTGTAAGTTTTATGCCCGATGGTAAAAGTGTGCGTTTCCAGGGATATATATCTACTTTGAGAAACTAAAATATGAACAATGTTAATTATTACGATTTACTTGGAGTAAAACAAACAGCCGCTTTAGATGAAATTAAAGCGGCTTATCGCCGTCAGGCAATGAAATATCATCCTGACCGTAATAACGGCAGTAAACAGGCAGAAGAACAATTTAAAAAAATAAATATAGCCTATGAATGTTTATCAAATCCACTTAAACGCGATGCTTATGATATGAAACTTCGCGCTGAACAAAACACAAACACCTATAATAATTATTATCAAAGCACCTATGAGCAAAATTTTTATGAAGGATTAACTAAAGACGAACAAATACTTAAGAATTATATCGCAAGAGTTTTTAGTGAAGATACCTTAGGCAAAGAACAATTAAAAAAATATTTACAAGAATTGCGCCTAAGCACTTTACCTGCCACAATGCCTCGCTTACATTATTTAATGCTAATGTTTGTTGGCTATGCCTTACTGCAGGATAATAAGTGGGTGCCCTTTTTTGTCAGAGATATTAAAGATGTGGATGCTTGTATCCGTATTATAAACTTAACTTTTCCAAAAGAATTTATACAAAGTGAAGTGTTTTTAGACCTTTTTAAAAAAACTCTTTATTTTTATCAAACAAATCCGCCGATTATCACCGGGGCACCATACACTTATCAGGAGTGGATTGCCTTCGGGAAAGAATTACACGGACACGAAAAAAATGCTTATTGGAGTGATAATCTTTCCGGCCAACAAAATTATGCCAATAATTATAATTCTCAAGCAAACGCTTTTGGAAAGAATGCTTCTTTTGCTCAATATACTAAAACCAAAGCGCGTAAAAAATATGATTTTGATGATGATGACGAGGATGACAATGATAACTCCCTTAAAATATTTGGATATGTATGTATAGCGGCAATTATTATAAGCCTTTGTATTGTTTATTGGAAACAGGTTCTTATAGGATTACTTTGTATTTGTATAATAATTAGCGGCCTTAAAAAAAGTAATTTTGTAAAAATACAAATTGGAGATTAAGTTGTTTAAATTAAAAGTTTTTGAGATAGTTTAAAAAGATATAAAAGAAGATAATAAAATGAACAAAAATGTATTCAAAAGAAGTTTAGAAATAATATGTGACCAATCTTTAAAAAGTAATAGTGAAAAATTTTTGAAGATACAGCAAGATTTAGAAACAGAAATTGCCCAAAATAAAATATTATCACAAGAACAATTGGATATGAAGGCAAGCCAATTAACAAGTCAAGACTTTTTATGGGCTTATGCAATTTTATCTGCGGAGAAAAATCCTTATGCCAGACACAAGACCTTTGCCCGTTTATATGATATTATCGGCTTTCCCATCTTTGCGATGATAGCGGGGTGTATCCGCTACACCTATCCTAAAGCCTTCAAATATAATCTGATATCTAAATTCATACTCACATTTTACAACAAACAATGGATATAAGCAATATCTATTTAATCTTTTTAGGTAGCAAAATAAAAAAGGGTCAAAAAATTTTTAAAGTGCTAACATATTTAGAAGAAGACCGAGAAATTTTTGAAATAACTCTTAATATGCTAGAAAATTTTAAAACTGACCCTGTAATACAACCTATTGAAACCTTAAACTAAATATCGCTTGCCCCGGCTTCTTACTTATATTATAGGTATTTTAGCCGGGGATAGCAATAAGCTAAGACAAACATCTTTTAAATATAGTAAAGTATATATATGAGTAATTATCATTTTATGACATTAAAAGAAGTTGCAACCATTTTAAAGTTAGATTCTATGACAATTTATCGCTATATCAAGAAAGGAGCTCTTATAGCCCATAAATTTGGCAAGACGTATCGTATTACCCAGGATGATTTTATTAAATTTCTTGAATTTGCTAAAAAAGAAGCTATGGAAGCTAACAAGAAACACCGATCCTGCATAACTTCGCAAAGCAAGAAAGCTGTTAAAGCCCCTAAAACAGCTAAAGTTGCTAAGAATCACAAACAAACAAAGAAAACAGCCAAGAAAGCAGATAAACCAGCCACAAAGAAAAGCAAAAAATAGATTTTACGGATGTTGGAACTATAAATAACCACTATTTAGGCAGAAACAGGGACCTTTTATTCCAGGTGCCTTTATTTATGTATTCATTTTGTGGCAAATCCGGGAACTCCAGACCCCAAAATCCTAAGTAAGTATAATATTTTACAGATTATCTATAGGTTCTTGAAGAAGTTTCTTGAAGCTTTCATCTAATTTAAACTCTATAGGTTTATGTTCTCTAATTAAATTCATTAATTCATAGAACCAATGAAACTCTTGTTGTGTATTTATATAGTTAGGTTTTTCATAATGATATTTAATGTCTTCATCTTTACGATAATATTTTAGAAATTCTAGATACAAAGAAGAACATAGTAAATTATAAATATTTACTAAAAATTCT
>JAZRZE010000113.1:0-7742 GCA_045601125.1 Elusimicrobiaceae bacterium
TGACCACGGCAAGACAACCCTTTCAGATAGAATTTTAGAAGATACCGGCACTATTCCAAAGCGCAAAATGCACGCCCAACTTTTAGACGGTATGGACCTTGAAAGAGAGCGCGGTATCACTATTAAAGCAAAAGCGGTCCGCATAAAATATAAAGATTATATTTTAAATTTAATTGATACCCCGGGGCACGTGGATTTTTCCTATGAAGTTGCCCGCAGTTTGCGCGCGTGCGAAGGCGTTTTGCTCTTGGTTGATGCTTCACAAGGGGTTGAAGCGCAAACCGTTGCCCACGCTCATTTAGCGCAAAGTTTAGGACTTAAAATTATCCCTGTAATAAATAAAGTGGACCTTAACCAAAGTGACGCCGATATCGCAGAAGAACAACTTTGGGAAGTTTTAAAGGACCCGATTTCCGCCCAAAGAGTAAGCGCAAAAACAGGGCTCGGTATTGAAGATCTTTTGGAAAGAATTGTCAAAGATATTCCCGCACCCCAAGGCAAAAAAGAAGCCCCTGCGCGCGCGCTTGTTTTTGACTCTTTTTATGACCCGTTTAGAGGCGTTGTTTTGTATGTCCGTATGGTTGACGGCGTTTTAAAAGCGGGACAAACATTAAAACTAATGGCTTCGGGCTTTACTTCCAAAATTGAAGAAGTGGGTTTTTTGACACCTAAAGCGCAGAAAAATAAACAAATTGAGGCGGGCGAAGTCGGCTATGTTGTGGCAGGTATCAAAGATATACACCAAGTGCAAGTGGGCGATACTATTACCACTTTGGATAATCCTTCAAATACCCCTTTAAAAGGATATACCGAAACAAAACCTGTAGTTTTTGCAAGTATTTTCCCTGTTGAGTCAACGGAATATCCTTTACTTAGAACCGCGCTTGAAAAATTAAATTTATCGGATTCTTCTTTCAGTTATCAAAGCGAAACTTCTAAGGCACTCGGCTTTGGTTTTAGACTTGGTTTTATGGGCCTTTTGCATATTGAAATTGTAAAGGAAAGACTTGAAAGAGAATTTAATTTATCTTTAATTGCAACAAGCCCGAACGTTATTTATCAGGTAAAATTTACTCCGCGTAAAACCCATCCGCAGGAATTAAGCGCACTTGCCGATGCCGGAAACGGCTATAAATGGATTGATAATCCCGCAAATTTCCCGCCTTACGGCGATATTATTGATATTAAAGAGCCGACGATAAAAATTAAAATTGTTACGCCTATTGCCTATATGGACGGCGTGATGACGCTTCTTAAAGAAAAACGAGGTACTTTTATCAGTATGGAGCAACTTTCCAGCCAAAGAGTTGTTATAAATTATTATATGCCTATGGCGGAAATGGTTATAGATTTTTATAATAAACTTAAATCGGTTTCAAAGGGTTATGCCTCTTTTGATTATGAAATTGATGAATACAGAAGCGCAGATGTAGTCTTAATGGAAATTTTGATACACGGCAGTCCCGTTGATGCTTTAAGCGTTATTACCCATAAAGACAGAGCCGTTTCGCGCGGTCGCCTTTTGTGCGAAAAGTTAAAAGAGTTAATCGGCCGTCAGCAATTTGAAGTAGCCGTTCAGGCGCGTGTAAACGGCAAAATCGTAGCGCGCGAAACTATTCCTGCTTACCGTAAAGATGTTATTGCAAAATGCTACGGCGGTGATATTACAAGAAAGAGAAAACTGCTTGAAAAACAAAAAGAAGGTAAAAAGCGTATGAAGAGTATCGGTAATGTTAATATCCCGCAGGAAGCCTTTATCGCTATGCTAAAAATTGAGGAATAATTTTATGAGCGAAGAGATAAAAAGCACACAAACGGTAAATATCAAAGGCGAAAAACTAGAAGATTTGCTTGATTTCATTAAAGAAAATAATGCTATACAAATGTTAACAAAAGATTTAAAACCGGAAGGCGTTTTCGTCAATAGAAAAAATGACAAAATTGAAATTACTATTGTAATGAGTGAAAGCGGCTTAGTAAAAAAAGAAAACAAGTAAATCTTTTGCAAAAATATTTATCTTTGAACTCTATCTTTTTTGGTCAATGACATAAATAAGCAAACTAGCCAAACAACTATAGTCCAACCGAAGAACAAATTAAGCAAAAATATAAGCCAAAAATAGCGTTTATTTCTATTATAAACAATAACTGTCGGTAAAAAATATATTAAAAGAGCTATAATAATTGCCGTAATAAGTAAAACTTTTATCATAAATATATTCCCCTATTTTATTTAAAATAACTTTTCAAAGAAAGAAGGCTCTTCTTCTAAAGTTTTGGCAAATTCTTCCAAAGCGGTTTTTTGTTTTTTGCTTAATTTCTTTGGCACATTGATATTTAAAACCACTTTTAAACTACCTTTTTTGCCTTCTTTACCAAGAACGGGCATACCTTGTTTTTCCAAAACAACCTGGCTGCCGTGCGTTGAGCCGGAAGGAATAACTAGATTAACTTCTTCCTGTTTTAAGTTTTTAATTTTTATTCTATCGCCGAAAACAGCCTGCGGGAAAGAGATAGTTTTTTC
Organism: Elusimicrobiaceae bacterium; assembly: GCA_045601125.1. Lineage (GTDB taxonomy): Bacteria > Elusimicrobiota > Elusimicrobia > Elusimicrobiales > Elusimicrobiaceae > Proelusimicrobium. Next base: position 2,525 of record JAZRZE010000113.1, read on the forward strand.
AATAATCAAATCGTCGCCGTCTCTTTGAAACTCTTTATTTCTTTTGACGGAAATTTCCACATATAAATCACCGTAGCCGCCGTCATTTGTGCCGATATCGCCGCCATTATTTACGCGCAGTAAAACACCATCTTTAACGCCTTTTGGTATTTTTACTGTAATTGTATTTGTATGTTTTTGGCGCCCTGTTCCGTGGCAAGCTTTACAAGGTTTTTCAATAATTGTTCCTTGACCGCCGCAATCGGGGCAGGCTTGACGCATGGAAAAGAAACCTTGACTAAACTGAACTACGCCAGAACCTTTACAGGTGGGGCAAGTTTTTCTTCCGGAGCCGTCTTGGGCGCCGCTACCGTGGCAAATATCGCAAGTATCTATTCTTTCATAGGAAATTTCCTGTTCTACGCCGTCATAGGCCTCTTCAAGAGAAACGGAAACTTCCTGTTTTATATCATTACCTCTTTGGGCGCGGGGGCGTCTTCTTGCTCCGCCTCCGAAACTTCCGCCGAATAAATCGCTGAAAACGGAACTGAAAACATCTTCAAATCCGCCGAAACCGCCCGCGTGAAAACCGCCTGAGCCCATATTTACCCCCTCTGCTCCGTAGTTATCATACATCTGTCTTTTTTGGGGGTCGCTTAAAACTTCGTAAGCCTCATTTATTTGTTTAAACTTTTCTTCCGCTTCGGCATTACCGGGGTTTCTGTCGGGGTGATACTTCATTGCAAGTTTACGGTATGCGCTTTTAAGTTCGTTTTCTGTTGCTGTTCTTTGCACACCAAGGGTATTATAATAATCTTCTTTCTTTGCCATTTTTGCCACTCTTAAAAAACATATAAGTGCCGTGTCTTTTTGAACACGGCACTTTTCAAACTATCTTTTATTTATTGTCAACGACTTCTGCTTCAACTACATCATCTTTTTTAGGTGCCTCTTGGGCTGTCGCACCGGCTTGCGCACCTGCTGCTTGCGGGCCTGCTTGCGCGGCTTGTGCCTTGGCTTGAGATTCTTTATAAATAATCTCACCTAATTTTTGACTTACCATTAAAGCATTGTCTTTGGCTGTTTTGATTCTTTGGGTATCATCAGATTTAATAGCCTCTTTGAGTTCGCTTAAAGCCTGGTCGATTTTAAGTCTTTCATCTTGAGGGACTTTATCGCCATGTTCTCTGAGGGCTTTTTCTGTGGTATAAAGAACGGTGTCGGCTTCGTTTTTGGCTTCAATTCTTTCTTTGGTTTTCTTATCTTCCTCGGCGAATTGTTCGGCCTGTTTAACGAAGTTATTAACTTCGGCTTCGCTAAGTTTATTAGGTGCGCTGATTGTGATGTGTTGTTCTTTTTGTGTGCCTAAATCTTTAGCGGAAACTTTTAAAATGCCGTTTGCGTCAATATCAAAGGTAACTTCAATTTGAGGAACGCCGCGCGGTGCAGGCGGAATACCGTCAAGGTCAAATTTACCGAGAGGAACATTGTCTTTTGCCATAGGTCTTTCACCTTGTAAAACATTAACGGTTACGGCCGGCTGATTATCTGCCGCGGTGGAGAAAACTTGAGTTTTCTTTGTCGGAATAGTTGTGTTTCTTTCGATAAGTTTGGTAAACACGCCGCCCAAAGTTTCAAGACCGAGTGAAAGCGGGGTAACATCGAGCAAAAGAATATCTTTTACATCGCCGGTTAAAACACCTGCTTGAATTGCGGCACCGTCTGCCACACATTCCATCGGGTCAACGCCGCGTTCAATTTTCTTACCGACATGTTTTTCAACATATTCTTGAACGATAGGCATACGGGTAGGACCACCGACCATAATGATTTTATCAATATTAGACATTGAAAGTCCGCTATCGGTAACGGCTCTGTCAATAGAAGCGCCGCATCTTTCAACTGTGGGGCGGACCAAACTTTCAAGTTTTGCTCTTGATAAAGTCATTTGTAAATGTTTAGGTCCGTTTTGGTCTGCTGTGATAAACGGCAAATTAATTTCTGTTTCCATAGTTGTGGAAAGTTCAATTTTTGCTTTTTCTGCACCATCTTTAAGACGCATCATTGCTTGTTTATCTTTTGATAAATCAATACCGTTTTCTTTTCTAAATTCGCTGACAACCCAATCAATAATGGCATTATCCATATCGGTTCCGCCGAGTTTGGTATCACCGGAAGTTGCAAGCACGCTAAATGTACCTTCAGCACCCATTTCCATAATGGTAACATCCAAAGTACCGCCACCGAGGTCAAAGACCAAAACTTTTTGTTCTTTACCGAGTTTATCAATACCGAAAGCAAGGGCTGCTGCAGTAGGTTCGTTAACTAAGCGGACAACTTCAAGACCGGCGATTTTACCTGCGTCTTTTGTTGCTTGGCGTTGGTTATCGTTAAAGTAAGCAGGAACGGTGATAACTGCTTTTTCTACTGTTGTGCCAAGGAAAGCCTCGGCATCTTTTTTAACTTTCTGCAAAACGAAAGCGGAAAGTTGTTGGGGCGTAAATTCATTACCGCGTAAATTAAATTTAAAGTTTTCGCCCATTCTGCGTTTAAAAGCGGTTGCTGTTCCTTCCGGATTTAAAACGGCTTGTTTTCTTGCCGGTTCACCGACGAGTCTTTGACCGTCTTTTGTAAATGCTACATAAGAGGGAAATGCCTTCCCGCCGATAGAATTACCTTCGGCTGAAGGTATAATGGTCGGCTTGCCGCCTTCCATAACCGCTGCTGCGGTGTTAGATGTTCCTAAATCAATACCAATAATTTTAGACATATTATTTATCTCCTTCTGTTTTATTTTGTTTTATATCTTTTTTTACTTCTTTAGAGTTTTCTTCCGGTGCTTTACCGACAATAACTTGCGCCGGACGGATAACTCTATCGCCCATTTTTACCCCGCTTGAAATCTCTTCAAGCACAAGGCCGTCGTCTTTAGGTGCGCAAGGAATGGTGGTTATAACTTCTTGGGTCATAGGATCATAAGGTTTACCTTTTGCAGTAATAATCTGCACACCTTGTGCCTTAAAGACTTTTGCAAATTCCTCAAAAATCATTTTGAGTCCTTGCTTGATATTTTTTACATCCGCGTTTTCACTTTCAACCTGCTTTTTTGCTTTAAGCAAAACATCATACAAGGAAAGAAAACTGAGTAAAACTTCCGTCTTGCCAAAGTTGATAAGTTCGGCTTTTTCTTTTTCAACGCGTTTTCTGTAATTTTCAAAATCTGCCTGAAGGCGGACAAGTTGCTCAAAATATAAAGTTGCCTTATCTTTTTCTTCTGTCGGCTGATTTTGTTCTTGGTCGCAAAGTTCTTCCTGAAGTTCTTGTTCTTCGTGAAGAGCGGACTCTTTTTTATTATGTTTACTCATAATTATTCCTTTTTATCTTCCAAAGATGCCTGCCAATTTTCAATTGTCATACCAAGCATATCCCCGATAAAATTAACCAGTGACATCATCCTCGTATATTCCATGTGTTTCGGGCCTACTATACCAAGCAGCCCGACAGTTCTATCCCCCACTTTATAAGAGGAAGTTATTATACTAAGGTTCTTAAGTTCGCTGAGTTCATTTTCTGAGCCGATACTTACACTAACCTTTTTGTCTTTATCATTTTGCAGTTCTTGCATTTTTTCGCCAAGTAAACCTGCAAATTTTTCGCGTTCTTCTATAACGCGCATCATTTTGCTTAACTCATCGTATTCATCGGAGGACACATTATCTAGTAGCGAACTCATACCTTCTATATATAGTTGCTCGCTGTAATTTTGAGCCGTAACCATATCTTTTAAGATTTTACAGGCAAGTTCGCAAAAACCGTCCTCATCGCTGTTGCCATGGCGCAGGTTTTCCCATAAAACGCGCTGGGCATTACGCAAGGTTAAGCCTGATATTTGTTCATTTATATAGGCGTTCAACATTAAAAGTTTGGTGGGCATTACTATTCTGTTTACCCTAACCGGCCAGTGTTTGACGACGCCTTCACCCGTCACTAATACTGCTAGTATATTGCAAGGACCAAGCGGCAAGAAATCAAGTCTTTGCACTACGCTGTCTTGCACATTACTTGTAAAAACAAAGCCCGCGCTATGCGTCATAGCTGATAGCATGCGACATGTGTGCACGAGAACACGGTTAATCTCTTCATTATTTTGAGCGTATTCTTGTTCTATTCTTTGACGCTCTTTTAAGGCAATCTTTTGTATTTTGGATAAATAATCCACATAATACCTATAGGCCTTATCTGTGGGGATTCTTCCCCCCGAAGAGTGAACTTGGTGAAGATAACCTTCATCCTCAAGTTTCTTCATTGTGTTTCTGATCGTTGCACTGGAAACACCCGGAAGCCCCTTTTGGGCAACAAGTTCTGAGCCTACCGGCTTACGGGTTTGCACATATTCTTGTATAACCATACGAAGAATTTTTTCTTCCCTTTCTTTTGCTATTTCCGGTTTTAATATTCTCATATTTTTTACCAAGTGTTCCTGTTTTTATTTTTTAGCAGTCTTTATAACTGACTGCTAATATTGTAAAACATTTTTTCAAAATTGTCAATCTCTTGTTTAGTCTGCTAAAAATAATTTTTGTAAATTAGGGGTAATACTTATTTTTTTGCTAGAATAGATTTATGGATATAAATAGTTATAAAAAATCTAATTTCGGAGCAGCTTTTTTCTTTTTATCTAAAGGACAAAAAGAGGCTTTAAAGTTGGTTTATGCTTTTTGCCGCTATGCTGATGATATTGTTGATGATAATTTTGAAAATGCTCCAAAACTTTTAAAAGAATTAAGAGAAGATTTACAAAAACCGAGTAAAGATTTTTTTATAAAACTTGAAAAAGTTATAAAAGATTTTAAAATACCCAAGCAATATTTTTTTGATTTAATTGACGGCGTTGAACGCGATTTAAAAACGCCTGTTCGTTTTGAAACTTTTAAAGATTTAGAGTGGTATATTTATAGGGTTGCGGGTGTTGTGGGGCTGATGTGTATACACATTTTCGGTTTTAAAAATAAGCAAACAATTGAGTATGCAAAAAATCTTGCAAATGCGATTCAAATGACAAATATTTTAAGAGATATCGCCGAAGACAGTAAAATAAACCGCCTATATTTGCCTTTAGAAGATTTGAAAAAATTTCAGGTTCCGCAAGAAGATATCTTAAAAATAAATACTACCTATGAAGTTAAAAAACTGCTTGCTTTTGAAAGACAAAGAACTTTAGATTTTTATAATCAAGCAG